>NZ_FOBE01000018.1:0-86570 GCF_900109475.1 Butyrivibrio sp. ob235 | reverse complement strand
CGATTGATGTGATCAGAGTTTTCTCATCAGTTCTAACCACTTCCCATTTTTCTCTTCTTATGGGACTGTCCTTAAGAATCTGGTTGCAGGTGGAGAGTGTCTCTGAAATGTAGTCCAATGCCATCTGTAATGCTTCATTTCGCACTCTGCTTACAAACCCTGCAAAGTCCTTTGGATTCTCCGAGAAATCTTTTGATGCTTTCTGAAGATTTGGTACTCCATTCTCAATAAAATGCTGTATACTATTTAACACAAGGGGACTCCTCCATCTAGTTGTATTAGGTTTGCACACCCGAATATCAACTATACCATGAAGGAAATCCCCTTTTTCAATTAATCCTACAAAAACTTTACGCTAGCTAATAGTACGTTTATGAAAGAAAAAGATTCATTTAAGACATGAAAGAATTTTGAGACAAAAAGGTATTATAATAGCAATTGTGAGAAGGGGGCGGGTTTTTATTACAAAATAAGATGAGGGGAATACAAATCAAAGATGGAGGAAACGGGTATGAAAAAAACTATTGTTAAGAAGATGGGAGATAAGATGATAAAGAAGGCGGAGAAACAGGAGACGATACCCTTCTCGTGTTTTGGCGCACTTTTTTATGAGGTTGAAAGACCGGAATGCCTTAAGAAGCTCGACAAAGAAAGACTTGAAAACAGCGACAGATAATTACTTAACAGGATGGGGGTATCTATGTTAGTCTACGATAATGTATCGGAGAGGGATGTTTGGGAGTATTGGAGAACACTGTTTCCTGAAGTAAAAAAGGATGAAGAGCTGAAGGATATAATAAGTGATTCGGGGAAACTTCAGGAAGGTGACATAGTAAAAATCTGGAGAGCGCAGGCAACGGACAATCACGAATTTTTCGATTGGCTAAAAAGACAGGATGATTGTTTTCGTCATTCAGGGAAGTGGCGTAATTTTATTAGCTCCAATCATATGAATAATGCGTTCTATCCATTATTCCTTTTTAACAAAAGTAAATTGGATTGTCTTAAAGATAGCATAGAGAAAAGCGGATTGTATGCGGATGTGGATAGAATCTATGAAACCATCGCAGAGGATATCTGTTTAAGGTTAAGAGAGATATCAATAAGGACACTCATTTCGGAAATTCATGTCGAAAAAAATCTCTGCAATCTTGAAGGAGATAACGGTAACAAAAGGTACCTCTTCTATATGGATCACATCTGGGCATCCAGAGACTATGTCCAAAAGTTTTACACAGAGTACAAAGAGTTATTGGAAATGCAGCTTGTCATTTTTGACAATGCATATAATTCAATCAGGGAAATGATAGAAAGGATTGGGGAGAACTATCATGACCTTGTTGATCTGATAGATGCTGGGGGAAAGAATCCGCTCATTACCGATGTTCAAACGGGATTGGGCGATTCTCACCGCCTGGGTAGAACAGTGTCCATGTTGAAGTTTTCAAACGGTAAAAAAGTGATCTATAAGCCAAGGAGCCTCAGAGCAGAAACAGGATTTGCCGATTATTCCAAAGCTGTCAGCGAGGGACTTGGACTTGGCGACAGATCATTGTATGAAATAAAGGCTATATCACGAGAAGACTACGGCTTTATTGAATATATAACTCAGGATGAATGTCAGTCAAAGGAAGAACTTGAGAGATATTACTATCGCTGTGGAATAATAATGGCGATGCTGTATTCACTAAATGCCAAGGATATTCATCATGAAAACATGATATCTCACGGTGAGTATCCGGTGATGATAGATTTGGAAGCTTTGTTCCATAGCAGACTTGAGCATAGGGATATCAATAATGAAAAAACCGCGTACGAAGTTGCTATGGAGAGCATAGAGGATTCGGTGTATTCAATAGGCCTTTTGCCTATGAAGCTTTCAAATCCCTATGACAAAGAAAACGGGACTGTGGATATCAGCGGCTTTGGTGCCACATCGCAGCAGGTATCACCGTTTAAGGTTTTGATGATTAAGAACAGGGATACGGATGAGATCTGTTTTGAAAAATCAACCTATATCATTCAGCCACAGAAAAACGTTGCAAAATATAAAGGTGCTGCGGTAAATGCTTCTGACTATAAAGATCTGATAATGCACGGATTTGAGGATGCTTACATATACATTATGAAGGATAAGTCAGAACTTATAAGCGGATTCAAAAGATGGTTTGGAGAAACCAACACAAGAATAATATACAGACCGACCTATATATATGGAAAGCTGATGTTCACAAGCAACCATCCGGATTTCATGCGAGAGAAGGCGCACAGATATATACTGTTACACCGAATGGGCTATAGAGTAAAGCCGCAGGAAAGACGGATTGTAAGTGCTGAGATAAGAGATATTTTAAGAGGAGATGTTCCTTTTTTTGAGGTGAATATCAATTCCGGAGAAATGAGAGACTCGGAGAACAAAGTATTACCTCTTGATTTTAAGATAACTCCTTTTGACAAGACAGTGCAAAAAGTGAATGGTTTTTGCACTGAGGATTTGGAGAAACAAAAACTGATCATAGATAATGCATTCTTGTCCAAGGCTATGGAAGACTATAGGGAATTGTGTGTGACAGGAACTGATTGGTCTGATACTCCTATGAAGATGGAGCGTGAAGCTTATCTGAAGATAGCGGAGAATATCGCGCTGCAGATATTAAATAACGCACATGAAGCCGAGGTCTTAGGAAAAAAGCAGTTATCCTGGGTAAACTTTACCCCTATCGGAGATGATCAGATAAATTATGAGTATACTCCGGTGGGAGGAGACCTGTATAGCGGAACATCGGGAATCGGACTGTTTCTTCTATATTTATGGAAAGAGACAAAGAAGAAGGACTATCTTGAAGCTGCATATGCCTGCATGGATGCAGTTATAACACAAATGAAAAAGATAGATGATGATTCCTATTATCTGATCGGACCCTTTAACGGCCTTAGCGGATATATATATGTGATGAGCAAGTTCTGGCTTTTGACCGGGGATACGTCGATGAGAGAACTGGTCTATGACGGACTGTCCAGAATGAAGAAGATATATTTCAGAGATACGAATTATGATGTTATAAGTGGAGCTGCCGGCGCGATTAAAGTTTGCTTTAGCCTTGTGAATAATTTTGACGGAAAAATCAAAGCGCTGGCAGAGGAACTGATAGTTTTACTTACGCATCATCTTCTGGACAATAAGCTGAAGCTCGAGGACGGCAGTATAGCCTGGAGAAGCGGAATAAACGGAGCGATCTATACCGGATATGCGCATGGAAGCAGCGGAATAGAAGAGGTTCTATATTCTGTAAATGAAAAATACCATATAGACGGAATCAGCGAAGTGCTTGAAGAGTCCGGGGCCTTTCTTAATAAGATGTATGTCAGGAAGGATCATAACTGGAAGACCATGATCGGTAAAGACAATTGCTCACAAGCCTGGTGTCATGGGGCACCCGGTGTGCTGTATGGCAGAATGAAAAGATATAAAAGCATGAGCAGGTTTGAGAGGGCAGACTTCTTAAACAACCTGAAGGTTATGAAGAATAAAGCGATAGGCAATAATATCTGCTACTGCCACGGAGATATAGGTAATATTGAGCTTATTCGCAGAATTGCAGAGGTCGTGGGTGACGAAGAACTGAAAAATGAGTGCGGGTGTACTTATAGCAGACTGGCCTCCGGGTTTTTGCATTACATAAAGGAGCGACCTTTACTTCCCTATGGTCTCATGCTGGGACTCAGCGGAATCGGTTATTCGCTGCTTGCGACAATTTCCGATGACGTGCCGTTTATTTTAGACTTGGAGTAGAGAGGTGAATAGATATGAGTTGTGTATTAAAGGTAAATAATGTAAGCAGAAAAGTAAAAGATTTTCAGATATTGAAGAATGTCTCCTTCGAACTAAAAAGAGGAGAGATAGTCGGGCTTATAGGGCCTAACGGGGCAGGCAAAACAAGCATTATGAAAATTCTGGTGGGACTGACCATAAATTATACCGGAGAAGTGGATTTAAGCAGCGTAAGAGATATCGGAAGTATGATAGAGACACCGAATTTTTATCCATACAACACCGGTTATCAGAATCTTATGTATTTTGCTAAACTTAACGGGGTAGGCAGTAAAAAGGTGGAAGAACTCCTGGATCTTTTGGGCCTTACTGACGCTGCCAATAAAAATGTTAAAGGGTATTCGCTCGGAATGAGGCAGAGACTTGGTATAGCGCAGGCTCTGCTCAAGGATCCTGATGTTCTTGTTTTGGATGAACCTACAAACGGACTTGATCCGCAAGGTATATATGAGGTTCGTGAATACATACGTAAGATAGCCACGGAAAAGAATATTACCGTTCTTATTTCGAGTCACCTCCTTGGAGAACTTGAGAAAATGTGTAACAGAGCCATATTTATCAAAAAGGGTGAAGTTATACAGCTTATGGATTTTGACAATGATATACAGAACAAGAAGATTACCTTCGTAATCGAATGTCTTGATTCCGAGAAGACGCAGGAAATCCTTGCCAAGCTCGGCTATAATGTTGTGTCTTATAATGAAAATGAAGTAAGAGTAAAGATTGGCGCAAATGAGAAAAATGACATCGCAAAAATTTTGTATAAGCATAAGATTGTGATGACCGGTCTTTATGAAGCATGTGAAACTCTTGAGGATACCTTCCTTGAACTCATGAGGGCATAATTAACACATAAGAAATATTGATACCTCCTGCCCAAATACCCAATAACAAAATGGCTAAACCTTTTGTTGTTGGGTATAATAGACACGGGGGATATTTTGTTTGTTAGGGGAAATCAGAAATGCTAAAAATTTATGTATGTGAAGACAATAAGGAACAGAGAACACATTTAAAGAAAGTAATCGAAAATATCGTATTGATGGAAGACTATGATATGGAATTGGAATGCGTGTCTGAAAATCCGCATACGATACTGGATAAGGTTAAGGAAGCAGATAATGTAGGTATTTATTTCCTGGATATCGATTTGAATTCTGATATGACAGGACTTGTGCTGGCTCAGGAGATTAGGAAATATGATCCAAGGGGCTTCATCATTTTCGTTACTACACATTCTGAGATGAGTTATATGACCTTTATGTTCAAACTTGAGGCTCTGGATTTTATCCTGAAGGACGAACAGGAGGAACTGGATAAAAGAGTGTATGATTGCATCCTTAAAGCCAATCAGAGGTTTGCCTCTGCAAATAATAAGGTGCAGGCGAATTATTCAATAAAGGTAGGGGACAAGGTGTATACCGTCGATTATGATGAGATACTGTTTTTCGAGACATCTCCCAATGTGCATAAGATTATTCTTCACTGTAAGACCAGGCAGATGGAATTCCTGGGAAAGATAAAAGAGATAGAGAAAGAGTTGGATGACAGGTTTTATCGCTGCCATAGGGCTTTTCTTGTTAATAAGGACAACATAAAGGAAGTTGATTTACAAAATAATGTCATCTATATGGTTAACGGAGACGAATGCCTGATGTCCTACAGGCAGGCTAGAGGATTAAAGGGATTTTTCAAAAAGACCATCTAATCTGTAGGGAATTTACGTTTATGATTGCGTGAACGTAAGGACCGGTAAATTGATGACGGGAAAGATCGTAAACAGATATTTCAGTATCGATTGAAAAGATAGTACTGTTACTCTTCTACAATAAATTATGTAAAGCTTCATAAAACATATTTTATGGAAGGAGAGTAGGGTATGGCAAGTATAGAGAAGATTTCGGATCCTGATTTAAGGGGCAAGCTTGATATGCTGCTCAGCGATTTGAGCGGTAC
Organism: Butyrivibrio sp. ob235; assembly: GCF_900109475.1. NCBI lineage: Bacteria > Bacillati > Bacillota > Clostridia > Lachnospirales > Lachnospiraceae > Butyrivibrio > Butyrivibrio sp. ob235. Next base: position 80,782 of record NZ_FOBE01000018.1, on the reverse strand, counting down.
CATATATGGCGAATTGTCAGAACAGGATATGGAAGCTCTTTCGGGAGCCGGCTGGCAGGATAGTCCCAGTCCGATGTTTGGACATGGCGGATGGAATCAAATATCCTGTACCAAAGATTGTAATGCTCATTGTATGTAAAAAGAATAATGTATATTTTAGCGAGGAAGTACATCCGATTAGAGGGGATTGTACTTCCTCTTTTTGTTGAACAGGTATGGTGCCTGGCATTTGATGACGCAGGAAACAGAAAAAAGATTTACTTCGTTTATGACAAATAAACGTTAAAGATTTTGCTGAATTTTGCGCTGATGACATAAAAATGATGTTTGGATACATAAACGTGGATTTTCGGAAAACCGGCATATAATCGTATTTGTAAGCAACACAAAACAATATTTCAAAAGAGAAGGAGAGAAAAAAATGGGAGATTTAAACGCAATCAAAGATCCAGTACTTAGACAGAAGATGGAGATCCTTACAGATCCAAACGCAAATGTGTCTATCGAGCTTACAGAGCAGGATATGCAGGCACTTGCAGGCGCAGGTTGGTATTCTGAGATGAGTGCTGCTCTTGGTAACAGAGGAAGCTACTGCACACTTACAAAAGAGTGTCAGGCTTGCTGCAACTAATCAAAAAACTTAACAAACGGAGGAGAGAAAAAATGGGAGAATTTAAAAACGAGATCAAGAATGCACCTGAGGGTGAGGTTAACGAGAAGGAACTGCAGGAACTTGCAGAAGGTGATGCAGAAGGCGGAGTGCCGATCACTGTTCCGATCACTATTGCAGCTTCTACAGCATTTTGCCCTTCAATTAAATGTTCATCAAAGTGCTAATTTTGTGAGCTGATCATATATATACCGCCTGCATTATCAGCAGGCGGTATACTATATTGATGAGGGAAAGGAAAGAAAGACATGAAAAACTTTATTAAAGCTATAGTTATAACAGTAGTTATTCTTGCTGCGCTAATCATCGCTAACATTATTTGTAATAAAACGGGACATGAGCTTGATGCACTTTATACAGGTGTAATTACTCCTATAGTAGCAATGGTGCTATATGACAGACTTGCCGATAAGAAAGAAAAAAATACGAATGCATTTTGATTAATTTCTTTAAATGTAGATGCGTACATGATATAATCAGTAGGGCTTTTGGGTGATCCCCAAGGGCCTTTTATTTTGCAATTTGTTTCATTCTACGGAGGAGAAGGTAATGGGAGAAAAACGACAGGCTATTTATGACGCGTCAACTCTTGGTAAGTCCAAAATGCTTATTCTAGGACTTCAGCACATGTTTGCTATGTTTGGTGCAACGATTTTGGTACCGATTCTGGTAAACAGCTATTTTCACGGTGAGGGACTTTCGGTTCAGGTTACATTGTTCTTTGCGGGAGTAGGAACGCTGCTGTTCCATCTTTTTGCTAAGTTCAAGGTTCCGGCATTTCTTGGTTCATCTTTCGCATTTCTTGGCGGTTTTGCTACTATCGCAGAGCTCAATACAGGTAAATTCGCAAATATGACTTACGGGGAGAAGCTTCCCTATGCCTGCGGCGGAATTGTTGTTGCAGGTCTTATGTATCTTCTGTTATCTCTTTTCATTAAACTTGTGGGAGTTAAGAAGGTAATGCATTTCCTTCCTCCGGTTGTTACAGGTCCGATCATCATCTGTATCGGTTTGTCACTTGCTCCTTCAGCAGTTAGCAATGCAGCGGTTAATCCGCTCCTTGCTGTGATCGCACTTGCGATTGTAATCATCTTCAATATCTGGGGAAAAGGAATCTGGAAGATCGTTCCGATTCTCATGGGTGTTGTTATTTCTTATCTTGTTGCTGTAGTAATGCATCTGGCAGGAATGACCAATCTTGACGGTAGTGCAATTCTTGATTTTGCACCTATCGCATCTGCAAGCTTTATGGGACTTCCGCCTTTCCTTTTTGCGAAGTTCGACATCACTGCAATCCTTGTTATGGCGCCTATTGCTATCGCTACAATGATGGAGCACGTTGGTGATATTTCCGCTATATCCGCTACAACAGGTCAGAACTTCCTCGAGGAGCCCGGCCTTCACAGAACTCTCTGGGGTGACGGTCTTGCTACAGCTCTTGCAGGAATGTTTGGCGGCCCTGCGAACACAACCTACGGCGAGAACACCGGTGTTCTTGAGCTTTCCAAGGTATATGATCCCAAGGTAGTAAGAATCGCTGCCGTTTATGCGATTGTTGTAAGCTTTATTCCCAAGGTTGCAGATGTAATCGGTACAATGCCTACAGCCATCATCGGCGGTATCAGCTTCGTTCTTTACGGAATGATCTCAGCGATCGGTGTTAGAAATGTGGTTGAGAATAAGGTTGACTTCACAAAGTCAAGAAACCTTATCGTGGCAGCAGTAATCCTTGTTACAGGACTTGGTTTTTCAAACGGACTTACCTTTACTGTAGGCGGAACATCCATCACTCTTACATCACTTGCTCTTGCAGCTATTTTCGGAATCGCACTCAATGCTATTCTTCCCGGAAATGACTACAACTTCGGTGAGAATATTAAGGGCGATATCAACCGCGGCGTAAGCTTCAACAATACTGAAAAGGAAGTTGGCTGATTCGGAAAACCGATAATAATTAAACTTTTCTAAACACGTTTTGTGACGCACCGTATGTGGTATCATTACCATATATGGTGCGTTTTACTATGCAGACCACTTAGCGAGGGGGTTAATTATGTTAAAGGATTTTATTGTTTCTGAGATGCCGGAAGAGGAAGAACTGAAAGCAAAGCTTAAGGAAGAGCGTGCAAAGCTCTCCGCTTCGCAGATGAAGATCAAGGAGGCGGGACTTCCCGTAATGGTTCTGTTTGAGGGCTGGAATGCTGCCGGAAAGGGAGCCGTAATCGGCAAGGTTATAAGAAATATTGATCCCAGATTTTTCAAGGTGGCAACGCTGGACCGCGCTCCGAGCGAGGAAGAGAAGCGCTATCCGTTTTTATACAGATATATTAAGGAGATTCCGGAGGCAGGAAAGTTCAGATTCTTCGATACCTGCTGGATGGAAGAGATTGTGGACGGTGTCCTTCAGGGCAAAATGGATGAAGATACCTATACAAAGCGTGTGCACTCCATAAATACTATGGAGAGGCAGCTCTGCGACAACGGATATCTTGTGGTGAAGTTTTTCATGAATATATCCAAGAAGGAGCAGAAGAAGAGACTTGATGCGCTGCTTGGAGATAAGGATACCAGCTGGCGCGTAACGGATGCCGATATTAAGCAGAACAAGCAGTATGACAAGATAGAGGAGGTCTATGATAAGTATCTTTGTGATACCAATCAGTCAAGGACGCCATGGTACATCATAGACGCTTCAGATAAGAAGTGGGCTGAGCTGCAGGTTTTGCAGTTCCTTAATCAGGGAATAGATATTGCGCTTAAGAACCATGCACTGAATGTTCCGATTTTGCAGAACACCTTCCCGATGGAGAAGGTTCAGAAGCTATCGGATATTGATCTTGCCGGTAAGTTCCTGACAGATGAGGAATATGATCTCGAACTCAAGAAGCTGCAGAAGGAGCTGAAGGATCTTGGCAATAAGGTATACAGGAAGAAGATTCCGGTAATTATCGCCTATGAGGGCTGGGATGCTGCCGGTAAGGGCGGAAATATCAAGAGAATTACAGCGGCTCTTGATCCAAGGGACTATGTGGTTGAGCCGATTGCGAGCCCGGAGCCCCACGAGAAGGCAAGGCATTATCTATGGAGATTCTGGACCAGACTTCCGAAGACCGGCCATGTAACGATTTTTGACAGGACCTGGTACGGACGCGTAATGGTTGAGAGACTCGAGGGATTCTGCTCTGAAAATGACTGGCAGAGGGCCTACAACGAGATCAATGAGTTTGAAAAGGAGCTCTCCGATTGGGGTGCGGTGATCATCAAGTTCTGGGTTCAGATTGACAAGGATACTCAGCTTGCGCGCTTTACAGACAGACAGAACACTCCGGAGAAACAGTGGAAGATAACGGATGAGGACTGGAGAAACCGCGAAAAGTGGGATCTCTATGAGGGCGCCATCGATGAGATGATTGCTAAGACTAGTACGACCTTCGCTCCGTGGTATGTTCTTGAATCTGTAGACAAGAAATATGCGAGAATTAAGGCCCTTAAGATCGTGATAAGGGAGATAAAGAAAGCACTTAAAGGGTGAGCTGTTTTCTCATATAATAAGTTAATAAACAGTGCAAAACGGCCTTCTCTCAATTGTGGGAGAAGGCTTATTTTTGTGCGTTTTTTTGCGGACTAAAAAGGCTTAAAAATTTTCGTAAATGTGCTTTAAAAATGTCTGTGCAGGCTTTAGAATTATATTATTCTGACAATTAAATTGTTGGGATGGGGGGCCGGAATTCGAGGAATTTTTGGCTTCGAAAAATTCAATTTGAGAAGGAGATAGGATTGGGAATGGTTACAACAAAGCTTGATAAAAACTGGAAGCTTCACAAGGTAGGGGATGCGAAGCTGATAAATGCGGTGGTTCCTGGAACGGTTTACACCGACCTCCTCAGAGAAGGGGAGATGGAGGATCCTTTTTTCAAGGACAATGAGGATAAGGCGCTGGCACTCATGGACAGCGACTATGAGTATGTCTGCAATTTTGATAAGCCCGCTGAAGCTGAAGGCTCTGATGTCGTAGTGCTTCACTGCGACGGTCTTGATACTCTTGCGGATCTGTATCTTAACGGAACGCTTCTTGGTAATGTCAACAACATGCACAGAACCTGGGAATTTGATATAAAGGAGCTCCTTAAGGATGAGAATGAGCTGAAGGTTTATTTTCATTCTCCGACAAAGTTCATAAAGGAAGCCTATGAGAGCAGAGAACTGCCTTCAAAGGGAAGTGAAGATGCGATGCAGGGCTTTACATATCTTCGTAAGGCGCACTGCATGTTTGGTTGGGACTGGGGCGCACACCTTCCGGATGCGGGTATTTTCAGACCGATAACAATTCAGTGCTTTAATAAGGCAAGGCTTGAATCTGTGCTTATTACTCAGAATCATGAGAATGTGAAGATCGATAAGGACGGAAATGAGAGCGGAAGCGTTGGACTTCGCATAAAGCCTGAGATCACTTCTGCGGATGATATTTTCAAATTCAGAGAAAAGAGTGATGTGTCAGGCTATGCCATCAACATGGGCATTGAGAGTAAAAAGTGCGATTATTCGGGTTATTCATTTGATGTTAAGGTAGTGTCTCCTTCAGGAGAGGTTACTGAGAAGAGGAGCAGCGGAGAGCTTCCGGAAGAGATAGTAATTGAGAAGCCGCAGCTTTGGTGGCCGAACGGCTATGGAAAACAGCCGCTTTATACTGTGACTGTTGTTTTAAAGGACGAAGCCGGAAACCAGCTTGATACCTGGGAGAGAAAGATCGGACTTCGCACTTGCACCGTAAGTACCAAGAAGGACGAGTGGGGAAGCGAGTTCTGCTTTGTTGTAAACGGCGTTAAGGTCTTTGCGATGGGAGCGGATTATATTCCTGAGGATCATCTGTTAGGAAGGGTTAATCCCGAGGTTACAAGAAAGCTCCTTGATAAGGCTGTTTTTGCCAACTACAACTCCATCAGAGTTTGGGGCGGCGGATACTATCCGGATGACTGGTTCTTCGATATCTGCGATGAGTACGGAATACTGGTATGGCAGGACTTCATGTTCGCCTGCGGTGTTTACGACCTTACTCCCGATTTCGAGGAGAATATAAAGGCGGAGTTCAAGGATAATCTCCTGAGACTTCGTCACCACGCATCTCTCGGTCTCATGTGCGGCAATAACGAGATGGAGATGTTCGTGGATTATGGAGTGTGGGTTTCCAAGAAATCCGAGAAGCGCGACTACACTATCATGTATGAGTACATTATCCCGAATATGATGAAGGAATACGCGCCGAATGTTTATTACTGGCCGGCATCTCCTTCGTCAGGCGGATGTTTTGATGAACCAAATGATGAAAACCGCGGAGATGTGCACTACTGGGAGGTTTGGCACGGAAATCAGCCCTTCTCTGAGTATAGGAAGTTCTTTTTCAGATTCCTTTCGGAGTTTGGATTCCAGTCCTTCCCTGCGGAGAAGACAGTGGAGACCTTTACTGATGATCCGGCGGATAAGAATGTCTTTTCATATATTATGGAGAGGCACCAGAGGAACGGCGCTGCAAACGGTAAGATCATGAACTATATGCAGCAGACTTATCTGTACCCGAACGATTTTTCAACGGTTATCTACGCATCCCAGATGCTTCAGGCTGATGCTATCAGATATGGAGTTGAGCACTTCAGACGTAATCGTGGACGCTGCATGGGCGCTGTGGTTTGGCAGTTCAACGACTGCTGGCCGGTGGCATCCTGGGCAAGCGTAGATTACACCGGAAGGCTCAAGGCTCTGCACTATGCGGAGAAGAGATTCTTTGCACCTATCCTTGTTTCCTGCCAGGAAGAGGGCGAGATGACCTGCGGAGTTCCGCTCAACTGGTTGCCCAGAGAGGTTAAGCAGGAGGCTGTATTTAATGTAGCTAACGAGACGAGGAAGGATGTTACGGCAACAGTGAGATGGGCACTCAGGGATGCTTCCGGTAAAGTGGTTCGTGAGGGCTCGGAGAAGCTTGAGGTACCTGCTCTTACAAGTGCCTGGACCAAGAAGGTCGACTTTGCTGATGCTGACAGATTCAGCCATTATGTGAGCTACGAGGCAGAGGTTGACGGTAAGGTTGTTTCTTCCGGAACGGTATTGTTTACGATGCCGAAGTACTTTAAGTATCAGGATCCGAAGCTTGTGGCTAAGATTGATGGTAACAAGATCACTGTTAAGGCTGATGCCTATGCCCGCGGAGTTGAGATCTTGAATGAGAATGAAGATCTGGTGCTCTCGGATAACTATTTTGATATGAATGCCGGAGAGGTTACGGTGGAGGTTCTGTCGGGTGATACCTCAAAGCTGAGACTCAGAAGTGTGTATGATATAAGGTAATATGAAACAAAAAAATTTAGCGATTTAACTCGCTAAATTTTTTGTGGATTTTTATGTGCTACTTAGCGTATAATGCGCAGTAGAGAGTTTCGAAAATATGATATGGACCGGTGGCAGGTTCGATAAAGTTCAGGCCGGTGATTGGTTCATGGAAATGGAGGAGTTATGAGTACTAGAGTCGGTATTATCGGATACGGTAACCTTGGAAAAGGCGTGGAGCTTGCAGTTAAGGAAGCTCCCGATATGGAACTGGTTGCAGTTTTTACAAGAAGAGATCCCGCGTCTTTGTCTATTAAGACACAGGGTGTTCCGGTTGTTTCTGTTAATGATGTAGAGGACTGGAAGGATAAGGTTGATGTTATGATCCTCTGCGGAGGAAGCGCAACTGATCTTCCGAAGCAGACACCTGAGTATGCAAAGCTTTTCAACGTGGTTGACAGTTTTGATACTCATGCGAGAATTCCGGAGCATTTTGCAAATGTTGATGCATCCGCTAAGGCAGCAGGCAAAGTTGCGGTTATTTCCTGCGGTTGGGATCCCGGAATGTTCTCTCTTGCAAGAGTTTACTCAAATGCAATACTTCCCGATGGAAATGATTATACATTCTGGGGAAAGGGTGTATCACAGGGACATTCTGATGCTATCAGAAGAATCGCAGGCGTTAAGAATGCCAAGCAGTACACAATCCCTGTAGAGAGTGCACTTGAGGCTGTTAGAAGCGGAAAGAACCCTGAGCTTACAACAAGAGACAAGCACACAAGAGAGTGCTTCGTTGTTCTTGAGGATGGAGCTGATGCAGCAAAGGTAGAGAAGGAAATCAAGGAGATGCCCAACTACTTCGCTGATTACGATACAACAGTTCATTTCATCAGCGAGGAAGAACTTCTTACAAACCACAGCGGAATGGCTCACGGCGGCTTCGTATTCAGAAGTGGCAAGACAGGCGCTGACAAGGAGCACAACCACATCATCGAGTACAGCTTAAAGCTTGATTCCAATCCTGAATTCACCACAAGCGTTCTTATTGCAGCAGCCAGAGCGGCCGTTCGTATGCAGAAGGAAGGCCAGACAGGCTGCAAGACAATGCTTGATATTCCTCCGGCTTATCTTTCAGATAAGAGCGGCGAGGAGCTTAGAGCACACTTACTTTAATATGAATGTCTGGCGGGTGGGTACGTTACACCTCATCCGTCAGCTTCGCTGACACCTTCCCCTCAAGGGGAAGGCTTTTTTTATTTTCTTCATGAGTCTGTTTGATTCCAATACACTTTTTCTTTACGAGTCCATTTTATGGTACAATAAAAATATGAAAAAGATTAAAGTTCTTCACATCGTGGGGGCGATGTATCCCGGTGGAATGGAAAATTTCATAATGAATATCTATGAAAACATAGACAGGGAGAAGTTCTGTTTTGATTTTGCGGTTCATAGCATGAAGGAAAACGACTATGAGCCGAGGATCAGGGAGCTTGGCGGGAAGGTGTTTTTACTGCCGAGAATGACGGGACATCCCATGGATAATCTGGCCAAGCTCAGGAAGATTGTCAATGAGGAAGAGTATGACATTGTGATAAGGCACACTGCCAATGCTCTTGTTGCGCCGCAGCTTTGGGCAGCCAGGAAGGAAAAGGCGATAACGGTCTGTCATTCTCACAATGAAACAGATCCGAAGAAGTTTGTGCATTTTCTTTTCAGACCTATGCTGGTGAGCAATGCGGATATAAGGCTTGCCTGTTCCGAAAATGCCGGAAAATGGATGTATGGGAATAAGGACTTTCGGATAATAAATAACGCGATCGATTTAAACAAGTTCGAGTTTAAGGAAGAAAAGAAGCAGAAGGTAGTAGATGAGTTTCATCTTGAAGGAAAGCATATCTACGGGCATATTGCAAATTATATTGCTTCGAAGAATCACTCGTTTTTGATGGATATATTCTCGGAAATCGCAAAGCTGGATGATAAGGCTGTGCTCATATGCCTCGGAGAGGGTGAGCTCAAGGCTGAGACAGTGCAGAAGGCGGCAGAGCTTGGGATTTCTGATAAAGTGATTTTTACAGGCATCAGACATGATGCGCAGAATTTTATGTCTGCATTCGAGACGATGATATTCCCTTCGTTTTTCGAGGGACTTCCGCTTACTCTCGTTGAGGCACAGGTGGCAGGCCTTCCGATTCTGATGTCGGATACGATTACCGATAAGGTGATTGTGACAAAGGGGCTTGTGGAAGCAAAGGCGCTCTCTGATGGCGCGGCAGACTGGGCGAAGAGAGCAGTCGAAATCAGGGAGAAGAATGAAGGTGCAAGCCGGAGCTGTCAGAGGGAGAGTATTCGGGAGCACGGGTATGATCTGGAGCAGTTGGTAAGATGGTATGAGGAGTTCTTGGAGAGCGTGGTGAAGCCATGAAGATAATATTTCATTTGAACAGCATGGGAAGGGGCGGCGCAGAACACGTAGTCAGCATCCTTTCCAGGAAGTTCTCGGAGGCGGGACACGAGGTAATCGTGGCGACGCAGTGGTTTTCCGAGAATGAGTATGAGCTTGGTGAAAAAGTAAAGAGAATATCGGTGGGACTTACCGAGGCAGATGATAGCAAGAGCCGCATAAGCAAGGCGTTTCTTAGGCTTTCAAGACTCAGGGAGTGTTTTAAGAGGGAGAAGCCGGACCTTGTTATATCCTTTTGCGCTAAGGCTAACTTCAGGGCGGCCTTCAGTCTGTTCGGAATGAAGACACCGCTTATAGTTTCTGTAAGAAATAATCCTGTGGAGGATTATAAGGGGCATTTTATAGCCACGAAGTATATGGAAAAAAAGGCAGCAGGCTGCGTTTTTCAGACGCCTGATGCCATGAGCTTTTTCTCAAAGGGGCTTCAGAAGAGATCGAGGATTATATTTAATCCGCTGGATGAAGAGTATCTTAATATAACAAGCGATATGGTACCGGCTGCGGGTGAGAGATCCAAGAGAATCGTGAACGTCGGACGGATATCCGCTCAAAAGAATCAGCTGTTATTATTGAAGGCTTTTAGCAAGATAGCTGATAAGTATCCTGATTACACTCTGGAAATATACGGAGATTTTCAGGAGTCGGAGCTTCTTGATGAAATAACAGCTTTTATCAATGAAAAAGGCTTAAAAGAAAGGGTTTCGGTAATAGAGCCGACAAGTAAACTAAAGGAAAAGATTATGGATGCAGCGCTTTTTGTGCTTTCATCGGACTTCGAGGGAATGCCAAATTCGCTTATAGAGGCTATGGCGATGGGGATTCCATCAATATCAACCGATTGCCCCTGCGGAGGATCGAGACTTTTGATAGACAGCAGGAGATCCGGAATTCTTGTGCCCGTCAGGGATGAGGAAGCACTGGCAGCAGCGATGGACAGGGTACTTTCCGATAATGAGCTTTCAGACAAGCTTTCGCGCAATGCCATGAAGATAACAGACAGGGTTCAGCCTGACAAAATATGCAGAGAATGGGAGGAGTTTATCGATTATGCCAAAGGGAACAAATCAGAAACTTAAACTTTATTATCTCGCAAAAATTCTGTTGGAGCAGACGGATGATGAACATGGTCTCACCATGCCGGATATCCTTGAGGAACTGGACAGGTATGAGGTGAGCGCTGACAGAAAGAGCATTTACACCGATATAGAGGCTCTTAATGATATCGGCCTTGATGTTGTTGGCGAAAAGAGCGGCAAATACTTTGTCTATCACATCGGAAGCAGAAGATTTGAGCTTGCAGAGCTTAAACTCCTTGTGGATGCGATTGGCTCTTTCAAATTCATTACGGAGAAAAAATCAAATGCTCTTATTAAGAAGCTGACGACTCTTGCCAGCACCTATGAGGCAACCCAGCTGGAGAGACAGCTTGCCGTGCAGGGCAGAGTGAAGACCATGAACGAGAGCATATATTATACGGTTGATGAGATTCACAGTGCGATTTCCGAGAATAAGAAGATCAGCTTTAAATACATGACCTGGGATACGGAAAAGAAGCTTGTTCCGAGGAAAGCTGAGCCCTATGTGATCAGCCCTTGGCGTCTAACCTGGAATGATGAGAATTATTATCTTATCGCTTTTGACTCCGAGTCCGGAAAGATCAAGCACTACCGAGTAGATAAGATGGATAAGATTGAGATCCTTGATGAGAGAAGAGAGGGAAAAGAGCATTTTAAGGCCTTTGACCTTGCAGCCTATACGAACAGAGCGTTCGGAATGTTCGGCGGTGAGGGAACAATGGTTACTCTTACTGTCAAGGATGAGATGGTCGGCGTTATTATCGACAGGTTCGGGAAGAATATCACGATTAAGCCTTCCAAGAAAAAGGGATGGTCAGATGCGAGGGTTGAGGTTGCTGTCAGTGACCAGTTTTTCGGGTGGATATTCGGTCTTGGGACTTCCGTAAAAATATCCGCGCCGGCTTCTGTGGTAAAAGCGTACAAGACAGAGATCAATAATCTGTTAGAATTCTACAAATAGTCAATTCTTTACTATATTATTATGTGTTATAATTTTGTCGCTTTTTTTAGGAGGTTTATTATGAAGAAGGACAAAATTAAACCAATGCTTTTTTCCGTGATTAAGAAATACACGAAAAAGCAATTCACCACTGATGTAATATCAGGTATCATCGTAGCTATTATTGCACTTCCGTTGTCAATAGCCCTGGCGCTTGCTTCAGGAGTAGGCCCTGAGGAAGGTCTTTACACCGCGATCGTTGCGGGATTCATTATTTCCTTCCTCGGAGGCAGCAGGGTTCAGATAGCAGGTCCCACCGCAGCTTTCGCGACAATCGTTGCGGGAATAGTTGCCAAGGACGGAATGGAAGGCCTTATGATGGCAACCATCATAGCCGGAATTCTCCTTATTCTGATGGGACTGTTAAAACTCGGAAGTCTTATCAAATTCATTCCCTATACAATTACAACCGGTTTTACCGCGGGAATAGCAGTGACAATCCTTATCGGACAGATCAAGGATTTCCTGGGGCTTACATATCCCAAGGGAACCGTGACAATCGAAACTATCGAGAAGCTGGAAGCTATCGTTAAGAATATCGCAACCATCAATTATCAGGCTGTTATAGTCGGAGTGGTTTGCCTTGCAATCCTTATAATATGGCCCAGATTTTTTGAAAAGATTCCCGCATCACTTATAGCCGTAATCGCCGGAATTGTTATGGTAAAATTCCTTGGACTTAAGGTTAATACCATCGGAGATCTTTACACAATTCACGCAGGTCTTCCTAAGTTCCACACACCGACCATCAGCTGGGGACTTATCAGAGGATCTTTCTCAAATGGCTTTACAATTGCAATTCTTGCAGCAATTGAATCACTGCTTTCCGCTGTGGTTGCAGACGGTATGATAGGCTCACATCACAGATCAAACATGGAGCTTATAGCACAGGGCTGCGGTAACATCGGATCCGTTCTCTTCGGAGGAATTCCCGCAACAGGTGCTATCGCAAGAACAGCTGCAAATATCAAGAACGGTGGTAGAACTCCTATCGCAGGTATTGTTCACTCAATAGTTCTTTTACTCGTTCTTGTGGTGCTTATGCCCCTCGCAGCGCTTATTCCGATGCCCACAATTGCAGCTATTTTGTTCCAGGTAGCCTACAATATGTGTCAGTGGAGACCTTTCACACATCTGTGTAAGACAGCTCCCAAGAGCGACATTATTGTCCTTGTTACAACCTTTGTCCTCACAGTAGTATTTGATCTTGTTGTAGCTATCGAAGTTGGTATGGTTCTTGCTTGCCTGCTCTTCATGAAGAGAATGAGTGAGGAGTCAACGGTTCGTGGATGGACTTATATTGATCCGGACGACGCTGACGTTAACGCAGAGGATCCTGACAGTATTGACCTCAGAGTTGTTCCTAAGCACGTTCGTGTTTACGAGATTTCAGGTCCTATGTTCTTCGGAGATGCAGATGCTCTTGCGGAAATCACCACTAAGGATTTCACAAAGAGTCTTGTTATCAGAATGAGAAGTGTACCTGCCCTTGATGCGACAGCGATGCGTTCACTCGAGATGCTTTATGAAAACTGCAAGAAGAAGGGTGTTCGTCTCATTTTCTCACATGTTAACGAGCAGCCCATGAGAACAATGGAGAAGGATGGCTTCGTAGAAAGAGTTGGCCGCGAGAACTTCGCCGCCCACATAGACGAGGCCCTTGAAAAAGCCTCTCATTGATGAGTAATACGGCCCGGAGAGTAGAGCATCTGCGATTCCTATCTCGTTGCAAAAAACGCATAATCGATAGAAATCGCAGACACTCTATCCCCGGGCCTTACGTTATTTAATCCCTGGGTTTGAAGTAGAAGTTGCCCTGAACTCTGTCGGTGCGGATTGAGTTGATAAAGGCGCCGGGGTCCAGATCTTTGATGGCGGGGATGAGCTTTCTTGTGTCAGAGGCACTTACAACGGAGTAGACAACCATTTTGTTGTTGTGCTCGAAGGAACCCTCGCCGTGCATAAGCGTGGCACCGTGGTTGGCAATCTTATAGATCAGCTCGCATACCTCGGCGGGCTTGTCCGTGATAATGAAAAGAGTTTGCTGCTGGTAGGTTCTGTACATAACGTGAAGAACCTGAGTGGCAACATACTGGAAAATGATGGAATACAGAGCCTTGTCCCAACCAAAGAGAAAGCCTGCGACTGTAAGGATCACACAGTTTCCCGCAAGGATTATGGGGAAGGCATCAATACCTTTTCTCTGAGATAAAAAGATTGAGATAAAGTCGGTACCGCCGCTGGTGGCATCAACCATGAGGCAGATGGAAAGTGACACACCTGCGAAGATGCCGCCGAAAATGGCGATAAGGAGCGGATCATTGGTGATGTAAAGCTCCGGAATCATATCTACGAAGAAACCGTTTGTGAGCACCATGATCATTGAATATAATGTAAATTTTTTGCCGATATAACGAAAACCAATATAGATGGGAATGATGTTGAGCACTACGTTGATGGGCGTATACGGAATTTTCGTATTAAAATACTTAAGCGCGATACGCTGAATTATAATGGTGAGTCCCTGGGCTCCGCCCGGGTAGAGACCACCTGCGTTTACGAAGGTCTGTATGTTAAGTGCCATCAAAAAAGCAGCCAAAAGAACTACTACAAGTCTGATGCTGCCTCTCCTGAAGTCCAATTTCATAATTGAAATCTCCCTACAAAACGTGTATTTGAAATACATTACCTATAGGTTATAATACATTATTGGAGTAGTGATTTGCAAATCGGAAAATGCGAAAAAATCATGCGTTTTGCAATTATTTAAAACAAGGTTAACTATATTTTTTCAAGAATAGGAATAAGATGACAAATTCAGTTAAGAAAGGAAGACAGGGTATCTACAGTCTTTTCATAAAAAGGCTCATAGATATCATTCTCTCACTTCTGGTGTTGGTCTGCTTTTCATGGCTATACCTGATACTCGCGATTTTAGTACGCGTTAAGCTGGGAAGCCCGGTTATTTTCAAACAGCCGCGCCCGGGTAAGGATGAGAAGGTCTTCAATCTGTACAAATTCAGAACAATGACAGACAAGAGGGACGAGAACGGCAACCTTCTTCCCGATGAGGACAGGCTTCCGGAGTTTGGTAAAAAGCTCCGTGCCACAAGCCTTGATGAACTCCCGGAGTTCATCAATATTTTAAAAGGGGATATGAGTTTTGTCGGTCCAAGACCTCTTCTCGTTAAATATCTTCCTTTATATAATGAAGAACAAAAGAGAAGGCATGACGTTCGCCCCGGTCTTACGGGATGGGCGCAGGTCAACGGAAGAAACCTTCTTAGCTGGGAGGACCGCTTTGAGAAGGATGTCTACTACGTCGACCATCTTTCATTTTTGATGGATCTTAAGATTGTCTTTATGACAGTGGCTGTTGTATTCAAACACGATGATATCAACAGCGCCACTGATGCAACTATGGAGGCCTTCACCGGCACTCCGCCCAAGAAAGAAGAGTAAAAATGAATATTTTATTTACAAGCGTCGGAAGGCGTTGCGAACTTTTAAAAGATTTCAGACAGACACTCGGAGATAAGCTAAGGATCGTTGTTACGGATAACAGTCCCTATGCACCGGCTCCGGCCTTTGCCGATACGGCTTACAGAGTGCCGCTTATTACGGATGAAAACTATATTCCGATCATTCTCGAGATATGTAAAAAGGAAAAAATAGATGCAATAACAACTCTCATCGATCCCGAGATTTCTATTCTCGCCGATAACAGAGAGAAATTTGAGGAGCTTGGAGTTACTGTCCTTGCTCCTTACAAGGAGACCGCGGATCTTTGCTTCAATAAATTCGAGATGTTTAAGTATCTTAAGGAAAACGGTGTTCCGACAGTACTTACCTTCGGAACCTTTGCTGAGTTCAAGGAGAGCTACGACAAGGGTGAGATCAGCCTTCCTGTTTTTATTAAGCCCAGATGCGGAAGCGGAAGCGTTGGCGCGAGGAAGGTAGAGAGCATAGAGCTTCTTGAGGAGCTTACAGCCAGAAGTCCCGAGCTCATTATTCAGGAGTTTATGGACGGAAAGGACATGGATGCGGATATTTATGTTGACACCTTAACCCATGAGCCGGTTGCGATTTTTTCCAAAAAGAAGATATCAACTACCATTGGAGGAGCCAACAAAACCATCTCCTTTAAGGATGAGGCCCTCTTTGAGTTTGTTAAAAAGGCCATGAAGGTGTTCAAGTTTAACGGACCTCTGGATATGGATCTTTTTTACAAGGATGGTCAGTATTATCTCTCGGAGATTAATCCCAGATTCGGCGGGGCTTATCTCCATGCTTACGGCGCGGGTGTTGACTTCCCTTCACTTATTTATACAAATGTTGTGGAGAAGAAGGCGAACGAATCGATTATCGGTCAGTACGAAGAGGACGTCTGCATGCTCATGTATGACAGCGTTGTAATAGAAAAGCTCTCCAATCTCGAGGGCAACATGCAGGAGATAAATTAAGAACCATTATTGAAGGATCATAAAAATATGACGATACTGATTCTTACAAATTATGCAAATGGGTTATACCTTTTCAGGAAAGAGCTTCTTAAGTCATTTCTGGATGCTGGGCATATTGTTCTTATATCCGTTCCTTATGATGAGAACTGTAAGAAACTGGAAAAATACTGCACCAGGCTTATTGATACTCACCTGGAGAGACATGGCAGTAATCCGATTCATGATATAGACCTTTTTAACAGATATAATTCCCTTATGAGGGAGCTTAAGCCTGATGTGGTGCTTACCTACACGATAAAGCCGAACTTATACGGCGGGCTTGCCGCAAGATTTCAGAAGATCCCATATATCACCAATATTACGGGACTTGGGATGGCTATTGAAAACGGCGGTTTTATGAGTAAAGTCCTGATAACTCTTTACAGGAGTGCCACAAAAGGTGCAAAGAAGGTCTTTTTCCAGAATGAGAGAAACAGAAAGTTCATGCAGGACAGAGGTGTTGCGCTTCATAACAGCGGTCTTCTCCCAGGATCCGGCGTTAATCTTGATGAGCATCCCTTCAGAGCCTATCCGCTGGAGAATGACGGAATACACATTCTTGCGGTCATCAGGGTGATGAAGGACAAGGGAATAGCAGAATTTTTAGAGGCTGCGGATATCATTTCGAAGAAGCATGAGAACGTGTTCTTCGACCTTGTCGGCGAGTACGAGGAGGATGAGAGGCAGATCTACGAGCCTATGATAGCTGAACTTGTGAAAAAGGGCAGCCTAACCTATCACGGACATCTCGACACGGTAGAACCCATTATGGATAAGAGCCACATAATCGTGCATCCTTCTTATCATGAGGGCATGTCGAATGTGCTTCTGGAGGCAGCAGCCTGCGGAAGACCGATCCTTTGCAGCAATATACATGGGTGCATAGAAGCTCTCGATGGCGAAAACAGCGGTTTTGCTTTTGAACCAAAGAGTACAGAGGCGCTTGTTGCAGCGATTGAGCGGATTCTTGCACTTTCCGAAAAGGACAGGGTAAAAATGGGCCGGGCCGGAAGATTGTACATTGAACAGAATTTTGACAGAAGAATTGTCACAGACGCTTATAGGGCGGAACTTGAGAGCCTGTGAGTTTGACAGACATAGTATAATAGTAGAGTAAATATATTTTTAGGAGAAAGAAAAATGAGTTTGTACGAAAAACTCCTTGCAGGCGAGGAGAAGCTTTCACTTGTAGGACTTGGTTATGTAGGAATGCCCATTGCGGTAGCATTTGCTAAGAAGATAAAGGTTGTAGGCTACGATTTCAATGCTGAAAAGGTAGCACTTTACAAAAAGGGAATCGATCCCACCAGAGAGGTCGGGGACGATGCGATTAAGAAGACAGAGGTTGACTTTACTGCCGATCCCGAGAAGCTTCGCGAGTGCAGATTTCACATCGTAGCGGTTCCGACACCGGTTAATGATGATCACACACCTGATCTTACACCCGTTGAGAGTGCCAGCAGAACACTTGGAAAGTACCTGACAAAGGGCTCAATCGTTGTATATGAGTCAACGGTTTATCCCGGAGTTACAGAGGATGTGTGCGTTCCGATTCTTGAGAAGGAGTCAGGACTTAAGTGTGGCGTTGATTTTAAGGTTGGCTACTCACCCGAGCGTATCAATCCCGGTGACAAGGTTCACAGACTTGAGACTATAGTGAAAATCGTATCCGGTATGGATAAGGAGACCCTCGAGGAGGTTGCAAACGTTTACAAGCTTGTAGCTCTTGCAGGTGTTCACGAGGCAGAGACCATTAAGGTTGCAGAGGCTGCAAAGGTTATCGAGAACAGCCAGAGAGATATCAATATTGCTTTCATGAACGAGCTTTCAATGATCTTCCATCGTATGGGAATCGACACCAAGAGTGTTCTTGAGGCAGCAGGTACGAAGTGGAACTTCCTTAACTTCAAGCCCGGTCTCGTAGGCGGTCACTGCATAGGTGTAGATCCTTACTACCTGACCTACAAGGCAGAGGAGCTCGGCTACCACAGCCAGATCATTCTTTCAGGTCGTCGTATCAACGATGATATGGGAAAATATATTGCGGAGTCCTGTGTTAAGAATCTTATTGCCCAGGATCTCAATGTTAGACATGCAAGAGTAGGTATTCTTGGTTTTACCTTCAAGGAGAACTGTCCTGATACACGTAATACCAAGGTTATCGATATTTACAATGAACTTCAGGAATACGGAATCTCACCTATCGTGGTAGATCCGCAGGCTGACAGCGACGAGGCTAAGCGTCTCTATGGAATCTCTTTCAATACAATGGACGATTTCAAGGATATGGATGCGGTTATCGTTGCGGTTGCTCATGAGGACTTCCTCGGAATTACCACTGAGGATATCAAGAAGTGGTACAATCCCGAGCACAAGAGAAGAGTATTCCTTGATATAAAGGGTATCTATGACAAGAACAGCTTCGATCCTTCAGAGTTCTCATATTGGAGACTTTGATGACGAGGCAGTTATAAGCAAAAACAAATGGGGGATATGCCGCCACCGCAGCGTGGCGGCGTTATTGTATGAAGATTGTAATCAGACTTGATGATTTTTCTCCGGGTATGGATATGGGGAAATTTAGGCGTTTTAAGAGGCTTCTTGATGAGTATCATATCAAGCCTCTTATTGGCGTTGTTCCGGAAAACCGGGATCCAAAGCTGGATGCCTTTCGTGATGAGCCTGAGGAGGATAATAAGAAGCCAAAGGGCAGAGAGGAGCTTCCCGATGATAAGATTCGCGAGGAGGACTATCCTTTCTGGCATCTTGTAAGGAATCTTCAGTCCGAGGGCTGGATAATTGCCATGCACGGGCTACATCATGTGTATACCACCAAGAAGGGTGGAATGCTGCCCCTTAACAAGCAGTCCGAGTTTGCCGGCATTGATCTGGAGAAACAGATTGATATGATAGCCGAGGGAAAGCGTATCCTTGGTGGACATGGTATAGCTACCGACTTTTTCATGGCACCGAGCCACAGCTACGATAAGAATACTATGACTGCTCTTGCTGAAAACGGATTCAGAAGAATAACAGATGGTTTTGGAAAGAGAGCATACAGAAGATTCGATATGACTTTCTATCCGATTTCATTTAAGAAGGATGCGGTGCTTAAGGATGAATCCGAGGGATACACAACCTTTGTTATTCATACCAATACCTTAAATGGTGACGATTTTGCCTACTATGAGAAGGTATTTGCCAGCGGAAAAGTAGTGAGCTGGGATGAGTGGCTTTTGGAGGAGCCTGCGGAGGCTTCTGATTTACAGGGAATTAAAGAATATCTAATGGCACGCTTTAAATATATCGCCGTGCATAAAAGGTGGTAAAGATGGCGCAACCGATAAGAATATTACATGTTTTTGGAACACTGGGACTTGGCGGAGCGGAGAGCCGCATCATGGATCTGTACAGGCATATCGACAGAGAGCGTGTACAGTTTGATTTTTTGGTGCATGCGGATGCTGATCCCACCGGTAAGAAGTGCCCCACATCAGACGAACTTATGCTGGTGAGAAAGCCGGATTATTTTGATGATACTGTAAAAAAGCTGGGCGGAAATATCTATGCGGTTCCCAGATTTCATGGGACAAATGCAAGGGATTACAAGAATGCCATAAGGATGTTCTTCATGCAGCACAGGGGAGAATGGAAGATGGTGCAGGGCCATATGACAAGTACGGCTGCCATTTATCTCCCGATCGCCAAGAGCTGTGGGATAGGAACTACCATAGCACATGCGAGAAGTGCCGGTGTTGATCCCGGATTAAAGGGCGTTGTGACAAAAATAATCAGGGCACCTCTTGCAAAAGAGGATACCTGTGATCTGAGATTTGCCTGCACGGAGAACGCTGCAAGGTCGGTATTTGGCGATACCATGACTGATGAGGGTCTTGTAAGGATTATTCCAAATGCTATTGATCTCAAGAGATTTGTTTATAATCAGGAAGTAAGAGATAAGATAAGAAAAGAGCTGGGACTCTCCAATGCCATCATAATCGGGCACGTGGGGAGATTCCATTATGCCAAAAATCATGAGTATTTGCTTAAGGTATTTGCCGAATTTCTGCGAATCCTTAACCATGATGATGCCAATTCCTTCAGTATGCTCCATGGAATGAGGATAAGGCTTCTCATGCTGGGAGAGGGCTCTCTGATGGATACCATGAAACAGCTGGCGGTAGATCTTCATATAGAAAAACACGTGATATTTTGTGGTAATAAGTCCAATGCCAATGAGTACTATCAGGCGATGGATTATTTTCTCTTCCCTTCGAGGTACGAGGGACTTCCGGGAACTGTTGTTGAGGCACAGGCAGCAGGACTTCAGTGTCTTGTCTCTGATTCAATAACACCTGAAGTTGATATAACTCCTCTTGCAAGCAGGATGAGTATTGAGGAACCTCCGGCTATGTGGGCGAGGAAGATTCTAAATGACCTTATGCTCAGGGATTACTCCGAAGGAGAGGATGAAAATGCGCTTCCTATCGGGGACAGAGAGGCCTCATCAGAGCCTTTGACAGCTATGATCAGAGAGGCCGGTTTCGATGTACGGACTCAGGCAGAGCATTTGCAGAGCTTTTATTTAACTGGAAGATTTTGATAAGGTACCGGTTCATGTGCGGAATATGCGGATTTTTTTCCAAAAATAGAATAACAGAAGATGAGCTGCGTATCATGAACGATACCATGATTCACAGAGGCCCCAATGATAACGGCGTGGAGCTCTACCCGGGGAAAGATGGCTACACCATAGGCTTTGCCCAGAGAAGACTCTCGATAAACGATTTGTCGCCCTTGGGACATCAGCCGATGACCTCTGCGGATGATAGAATATCAGTTGTTTTTAATGGGGAGATTTACAATTTCCTGGAGCTGAAGGAAGAACTTAAGGGCTATCCTTTTAAATCAACCTGTGATACAGAGGTTATTCTCGCAGGATACCTTAAGTGGGGCAAGGATTTGCCGCAGCATATACATGGTATGTTTGCGATTGCTCTCTATGACAGGGAGACGGATGAGCTGCTTCTTATCAGGGACAGGATTGGTAAAAAGCCTTTGTATTACTGGTATGAAGCCGGAAATATTGTATTTGGCTCGGAGCTTAAGCCCATTATGAAGTGCCCGGGCTTTAAGGGGGATATCAGAAAGTCGATAATTCCGCGATATCTGTATCAGCAATATATAAATGCCCCTGAGAGCATTTTTGAGAATGTATGGCAGGTTGAACCCGGACAGATGCTGGTTTTCAAAAACGGTGAGGTTACAAAGACCGGATACTGGAGCATTAAGGAAGCCTATAAAAAGGGATCGGCTTCCATGATAGAAGATTACAGCGAGGCGAAGGCAGGACTTAAAAAACGCCTTCAAAAGTCTGTGGCTGACCGAATGATAGCGGATGTTCCTCTTGGAGCATTTTTGTCAGGTGGCTATGATTCTTCGCTTATAACAGCGCTTGCTCAGGAACACAGTGATTCACCGGTGAAGACTTTCAGTATCGGCTTTAATGTTCCGGAGTATAACGAAGCCGAGTTTGCAAAGAAGGTGGCGGAGCATCTTGGAACAGATCACACAGAGCTGTATATCGATGAGGCAGAGATGCTCGAGCTTGTGGACAGTATTCCGGATTACTATGATGAGCCCTTTGCGGATGAGTCACAGATACCGACCATGCTTGTGTGTAAGCTTGCAAGGCAGAAGGTGACAGTTGCTCTGTCGGGAGATGGCGGAGACGAGTTTTTCTGCGGATATAATGTATATGAGCATGTGGCGAAAGCCAGGGAGCTTGACCTCCTGGGCGGAGTTGTGAGCGGCGTAGGACAGATTCCGGTAGGAAAAGATAAGCTTCTTACTAAGCTTCCGATAAAAGTGCAGGCGGTTGCAAATAACCGTGACCCCGAGACCAAGACTCAGATATCTTCTCCTGCATATATTCCCGCGGCTCATGCCCTTGTTACGGGAATTGAGGAACCGGATCAAAAGCTTACCTATGAGCAGTATGTAAACCGCAGATTCGGAGAGAGCGGACTTTTTCCGTGTCAGTATCCCGTGGAGTCCTCCTATGAGGTGGATGACTGGCAGGTAAGGCGCATGCTTCTTGATATGGACACCTATCTTCCCAGTGATATTCTTGTGAAGATGGACAGAGCTTCGATGAAATATTCGCTTGAGTGCAGATGTCCTATTATGGATACAGCTGTTATGGAATACAGTTTTTCCATACCGCATGGTTTTAAATATATGAACGGAGATAAGAAGCATATCCTTAAAGATATTGCTTATGACTATATACCGAAGGAACTGCTGGACAGGCCTAAGAAGGGCTTTGGAGTTCCGATGGATGCCTGGCTTAGAGGCCCCTTGAGAGATAGTCTCATTGATTTAAGTAACGAGAGTTATCTTAAAAAACAGGGGGTATTTAATCCCGAATACACGTCTTCTTTTATCAGAAATTATCTTGAAAAAGGTGATGGCGGTGCTTCGACGGGCGCCAACTTCTCCAGACTTTCCTGGAGTTTTCTGAGTTTCCAAAAGTGGTATGAGAGGTACTTATGACAGGTGGCGGTAAGCTGAGAAAAAAGCATATTGCTATGTATATAGGATCGCTGAACAAGGGCGGTGCCGAGCGCGTTATGTGTAACCTTGCCGAGTATTTTTACAGCATAGGTTATAAGGTTACGCTTGCGACCACCTATCTGTCCGATGACGAGTACGAGCTCCCCGATGCCGGATGGAAAGTTCTTGAGGACGAGGATGACAAGAATGCTGTTAAGGTTTTAAGTCCCGATGAAACGGAGAGGTATGTTGACCTTACGGGCGGTGTTCCGATGGGAATCGGACGTGTATTTACCGCTCTGATGCCCTACGAGCAGGGAAACAGACTGCAGAATTTTCATAGGAGAATTCAGAAGCTGACAAATACCTGGGAGAGAATAAAGCCCGATCTGATACTGTCATTTCTTGGAAAAAACAATGTTATGGCGATACAATCAGCGCTGGGACTTGATATACCCGTGGTGGTTTCGGTGAGGGCAACACCTTCGGAGGAATATGCGGGAACCGGCCTTAATCTTGCTATGAAGACTTTGTTTCCGGGGGCTGCGGGAGTTGTGGTTCAGACCAATGGGGCGATGGATTATTTCGGTTCACTGATAAAGACGAAATGTAAAGTCCTTCCAAATGCAGTCAATGAAGAATTCATAGGACATGACATCGTTCCCTTTGATGAGCGTAAAAAGGTAATAGTATCAGTAGGAAGACTTGATGAAAACAAGAACCAGAAGATACTTATAAATGCTTTTTCCTATGCTGTAAAGAAATATCCGGACTACAGGCTGGTTCTCTATGGCGACGGACCTACAAGAGACCTCTTGGAGAGACTCTGCAGGAGCCTTGGAATTCTTGATGAGACCGGTAAAGGCGCTGACGGTAAGGTAACCTTCATGGGTAGTGTTGACAGGATTGCCGACAGAATCGCGGAGGCAGAGATATTTGTGCTGACATCCAGAACTGAGGGTATGCCCAATGCACTAATAGAGGCGATGGCCCTCGGACTTTGCTGTATTTCTACGGACTGTCCCTGCGGAGGCCCGGCAGATCTCATAGTTAACGGTAGGAACGGGATACTGATTCCCATGGAGAGCGATGTAAACATGGCGATGAATATTTTCCATTCGTTGGAGCGTATAATGGAGGATCCTACGATTGCCAGAAAGATGGCGGCATCTGCCCTTGAAGTCAGGGATAAGTACAACCCGCAGGTAATAAATGAGATGTGGCGTAAATATTTTGAAGAATTGATGTAAGAGATTTTTTCATAAAAAATATTGATATTAAAGGAGATAGCGGATGCAGTTTAACTCATATATTTTCATACTGTGCTTTTTGCCGCTGTCTCTTATTTTATATTTTCTTTTCCATGATATGGGGAAGAAAAAGATGGCGATGACATCACTTCTGTTGATGTCGCTTTGGTTTTACGGATATTTTAATCCCTACTATCTTGCAATTATCTGCAGCAGTATTGTCGTAAACTATCTGCTGTCCAGAGCCATGAGTAAATACAGAAGGCCATGTTTGATAGCAGGCGTTCTTTTTAATGTAGGACTGATTTTTTATTTTAAGTACTACGATTTCTTTATCGAAAATGTTAATAGCGTTTTCGGAACCGGTTTTAATCTCAGGCATATAGTATTGCCGCTTGGAATCAGCTTTTTTACCTTTCAGCAGATATCCTTTATCGTGGATTCCTACAAGGGTGAAACCGGCGACTATTCGTTTCTCGAATATGCGCTGTTTGTGGCATATTTCCCTCAGTTGGTGGCAGGTCCTATAGTACTCCATTCCGAGCTCATTCCGCAGTTCAGAGATGAAAAAAAGCACAGGATTAACTATGAAAACTTATGCCGCGGAATTATGCTGTTTTCAAGGGGACTTGCCAAAAAGATGCTGATTGCGGACACCTTCGGAAAAGCTGTGGACTTTGGCTTTTCGCAGGCAGCTCTTATTCCGGTGGGAGAGGGTGCTCTGACAATTCCCGAGATAATTATTGTTATGTTATCCTACACCTTCCAGATTTACTTTGATTTCAGCGGTTACAGCGATATGGCAACGGGACTTGGTGCGATGTTCAACCTGGATATTCCGATGAACTTCAATTCACCCTACAAGGCAATATCCATCGCAGGTTTCTGGAAGCGCTGGCACATGACACTTACAAGATTCCTTACGAATTATATTTATATTCCGCTTGGCGGTAACCGGAAGGGGAAGCTTCGAACTTATATAAATACACTTGTTGTTTTTCTGGTGAGCGGAATCTGGCACGGTGCGAACTGGACATTTATTCTGTGGGGTGTATTCCACGGATTGTTTCAGTGCATCAACAAGCTTACGCACGGAATATACAAGTCGGTTTGCGATAATGCCGCAAAACTCCCGGCGGGTAAGGCTTTTGCCGGAATAATAAAGACCGTTAGCTGGATAATAACATTTGGTATATTAAATGTGTTGTGGCTTCTTTTCAGAGCTGACAGCGTAGAGCAGTGGCTTCAGATTTTAAGAAGACTCTTTGTGCTCAATCTCGATGTGAGATCTGAGCTTATCGAGGGCTTCAGAATCCCGAGATTCAGATATGTATTGTCTGCGCTTCATCTGCCTGATGCTGATAACGTGGTACTTCTTACGGGATGCGCCCTTTCGATGATTGCGGCTCTTCTGATATGCCTTTGCTGCAAAAACAATTATGAGAGAAAGTACAAGACAGATGCGGTTTCTCTCGTATTTACATGGGTGATTCTCATGGTTTGCATAGTTTCCATGAGTTCAATCTCTACATTTTTATATTTCAACTTTTAATCGGAGCAGAACTTTGTTATGAAAAGCAAAAAATGGTTTTTCTCCATCTTAATATTGTCTGTGGTTTCACTGATCCTGATAGCGGGACTGGTGTTTTTTGTGGACCCGTTTTTCCATTACAGAGCACCGAATCCCAAATTCTTTTATAAGCTTTATGATGAGAGATCGCAAAACGATGGTATAACAAAGCACTTCGACTACGACGCCATAATAACCGGGACCTCAATGGCAGAGAATTTCAAGGCATCGCAGTTGGAAGAGGGACTTGGCTTTAAGACCATTAAGGTGCCCTATTCGGGAGCTACCTATAAGGAGATAAATGACAACCTGGAGGTGGCTTATAGGAGCGGACATAACCCGCGTTATGTTTTAAGGCCTCTTGACTACACGCTTCTTGTAAGAGACAAGGATGAGCTAAGAGATGATATGGGTGAATATCCCTACTGGCTTACAAACGATATTATCTGGGATGATGTGAAATATCTTTTGAATAAGGATGTAATCGTAAGATATACAATACCTGCCATACTTGGATATTTTCAGGGAAAAAACCCCGGATATACGAATTTTGACGAATACAGCTTTACCGACGGGGAAAATATTTACGGAAAAGACCAAGTTCTTCTTGGGAGAAAGAAATTTAAGGAGCCCGAAAAGTATTATCTTCCATCCGATGAAGATATGAAGATGCTCGAGGAAAATATAGAGCAGAACGTCGTTGCGCTTGCCAGAAAGCACCCCGAGACTACATTTTTATATTTCTTCCCGCCTTATTCGATGGCATACTGGGGAGCAGTTAAGGAGGATGGAGAGCTCGATAATCTGTTAATATATAAAGAGAGAGCAATAGAGCTTATGCTCGAATGTGACAACATACATATTTACAGTTTTACTACTCATACGGACATCACCGCTGACCTTGACAGATACAGGGATCAGGCGCATTACGATTATGATGTGAATTGTATGGTGATGGATACTATAATAAAATATGAGAACGGCTATGAAAACACTGACATGTTCTCGGTATCCGACAGAATTACGAAGGATAATGTCATAGAATACGTGGCAGCCGAGAGCGTACTGTTGAGTGAGTTTGATTACAACTCACTGATCAAATGACGGAGCAGTTATGAAGGATATCAGCCATTTTTATTACAAGGGAATAGAACCGGAGAGGCAGCCTCTCGTTACGGTTGCCATATCCTGCTATGATGTCGAGAAGTATATTTCAAGATGCATAGAGTCCGTACTTGCGCAGACGTATTCCAACCTGGATATTCTGATTCTGGATGACGGATCCAGGGACAGAACCGGCAATATCTGCGACTATTATAAGACGCAGGATTCCAGGATAAGGGTGGTGCATCAGAGCAATCAAGGCCCGGGAACCGCAAGGAATTATCTGCTTGATATGGCTTTCGGAGACTTCATTGCGTTTCTTGACGGCGATGACTATGTTGAGAAATACATTTATGAATACATGGTCAGTGCAATCCTTGAGACACAGTGTCCGCTGGCTATCTGTAAGTATTATGAGAACAAGGAAGAGGATCCTGTAAAACGATATCAGCTTACTGAGGACATGCGTGCAAACAGACTCAGGATAATTCCGAGGGACGAACTTATCACCGGACTTATTGAGGAATCAGATGAACTTCCTGTCAGAAGTATGGTATGGAACAAGCTTTATCACAGAAGCATTCTGGAAGAGAGACGGTTCCCGGGAGTGATGTTTTACGAAGATAAACTGTTTACACTTCAGGTTCTCGGAGATGTGGAAGAGGCTGTGTTCATTGACACGCCGCTTTATCATTATATAATAGACAGAAAAGAAGGTTTAAGAACACAGGCGGGATTTTTCTGCATTTTTTCAGAGTGGCTTCCGTCACTACGGGATGCGAGGAACTATCTGTGCAGCATAGGCAGGGAAGATCTGGCCTGGTCACAGGATTATCTGAAATATAAGCAGCTTCTCGATTACTATTCTGAGGCCAAGCGTGACAAACTTGGTGATAAAAGTAAGTATCTTCCGGATATAACAGCGGAAATCGAGAAATGCAAAGATTCCTTTGACAAAATATACGGGTGCAGGATTGCTGACCCGAAGGAAAAAAAGCGCATGCAAAAGTTTTTGGAGCATCGCTGGACTTACGATCATTTCTATCTTAGATGATAATAATACATAATAAAAAGACGCAGGGGGAAGTATGATAATAATCAGAATGATGGGCGGTCTGGGTAACCAGATGTTTCAGTACGCCCTTTATCTTCAGCTGAAGGCATTGGGGAAAGAAGTCAAAATCGATGATGTATACGGGTTCAGGGATGACCCCCAGAGAGACCCGGTACTTGAAAAAATGTACGGAATAACTTATACGAAGGCTTCTGATGCAGAAGTTGTGGATATTACGGATTCGCATCTTGATATTTTCAGCAGAATAAGAAGAAAGCTCTTTGGCAGAAAATCACATGAATATATTGAAGAGACAGGACTCTTTGATCCCAAGGTATTTGAGTTTGAGACTGCATATCTCAACGGATATTTTCAGAGTGATAAATATTTCCCGGATAAAGAAGTACTCGCTCAGCTTCGCAGGGAATTTGTGATTAAGCCCGATGATGTGTTTACTTCGGCGGACAGCTGGGAACTTTACAGACAGATACGTGAGACGGAGTCTGTCAGCATCCATGTGAGAAGAGGAGACTATCTTCTTCCCGGAACAGTGGAGACCTTTGGCGGAATCTGTGACAATGACTATTACAAGAGAGCCATTGATCGCATGGTCAGTGAGCATCCGGATGCTATTTTCTTTGTCTTCACCAGTGATAAAGAGTGGTGCGAACAGAATGTGTCAGGTAAAAAGTTCCGTATAGTCGACACAAAAGAGGAAAACGACGATGCTGCAGATCTTCTGCTTATGAGCCTTTGCAAGCATCACATCCTTGCCAATTCAAGTTACAGCTGGTGGAGTGCGTGGATGAACGATTCACCGGAGAAGACGGTTATTGTGCCCTCAAAGTGGCTCAATACCAAGCCCATGGATGATATTTATACTTCCAGGATGACAAAAATCTGAGGGTGAAGGAATAGACGATAAAGGATAGTTTATGAGTTTGAGTAATCCGAAGGAGAATAAGGCCGAGAGTCTTAATCTCCTTTCCAAAATAAATTACATTTTTGATAAAAAGCAGAAGAGAATGCTGGTAGTTCTGGGAATCATGATAATTATCGGCGGACTTTTCGAGACTCTGGGAGTAGGAATGCTTGCTCCTGTTGCGGAGGTTATTCTTGATCCCGAGGAAGTATATAAAAAGATTGAGGGTATTCCGATCGTTAACAAAATGCCGCAGCTTCTTGGCCTTGATACCAACGCCAAGCTTATATGTGCGATACTGGCACTTCTGATCGCAATATACATAGTTAAAAACATATATCTTCTGATATTGGTATACGTTCAGAACAGCTTCATCTCCAAGACACGTAATGACATGATCTCCCGCGTAATGAGGGAATTTTTGAACAGACCTTACGAGGATTATCTTGGTGCTGATATTCCGACTGTATTTCGAATAACTGACGGAGACATTCCCAAGACCTTTTCACTGATGCTGGCGCTGCTCAATCTTTGTACCGAGCTGGTTGTTTCAACATGCCTTGGTGTTTTCCTTATTTATAAAAACTGGAAAATGGCACTTCTTATCATCGTAGTGCTTGGTGGTATGACTATGATCATTACCAGAGTCTTAAAGCCCAGGATGAATGACATAGGAAGAAAAAATCAGACTATTGCATCAAGAATTGCCAAGTGGCGAATCCAGGCAATCTATGGCTTAAAGGAAGTTAAGGTGCTGAACCGAGAGGACTTCTTTATCAGAAATTATTATGAGTCCGGTAAGATTGGTGCAGATACGGACATAAGATATACATTCCTGAATAATACGCCGAGATCCCTTATTGAGACAGTGTTTATGGTTTCAATTTTCGGATTTATGATCTGGTTTATATCAAACGGTGGAGATACAAAGGTTTTGGCGGCTCATCTTACAGTATTTGCTGTTGCTGCGGTCAGGCTCATTCCCAGCGCTACACGCATAAATACTTATGTAACAGAGATTGCTTATGAAATGCCTGCCCTGGACTTTGTGTTTAATAATCTTACCGAGTCCATGAAGGCAGATAAGAAGATGGCTGCTGAGAGAAGCGCCATAGCAGGACCTGCGCTTTCTCTTAATGACAAGATTGAGCTTAAGGGAATTACCTTTGCTTATCCCGATTCCGACAAGAATATTTTCACCGGAGCGGATATGGTGATACCTAAAGGAAAGTCTGTTGGTATCATGGGTTCCTCCGGAGCAGGAAAGTCCACTGTTGTGGATATACTTCTCGGACTTTTGCATGCACAGAAGGGTGAGATACTCTGTGACGGACAGAATATTTTCAGTAATTACGAGTCTTGGCTTGCTCAGATAGGATATATTCCACAGAGTATTTACCTTATTGATGAGTCTATAAGAGACAACATCGCCTTCGGTATCGATGCGGAGGAGATAGATGAGGAGAGAATCTGGAAGGTCTGCGAGGAAGCACAGCTTGCTGAGTTTATTAAATCTCTGCCCGAGGGTCTTGATACCAAGATAGGTGACAGAGGTGTGAGACTTTCAGGTGGACAGAGACAGCGTATAGGTATCGCAAGAGCGCTGTATCACAATCCGGAGATCCTTGTGTTTGACGAGGCTACAAGTGCTCTCGATAATGAGACAGAGGCAGCAGTTATGGAGGCTATCAACAGCTTCCACGGCAAGAAGACAATGATAATAATCGCCCATAGACTTAACACCATTGAAAAGTGCGACATGATCTATGAGGTTAGCGATGAAAAGATCGTGGAGACCAGTCTTGATGGAAAGATCGTTTATCATAAAGCTACGTAATATATGTTTATATGCGGCACTGACCATAGAGCTTCTTCTTATGATCTATGAGAGAAGCACGCTGCCGCTTTCCAGTCCGAAGATGATCTTTCGCGTTAGCTTTGTTCTGACGGTTGCAGCGGTGCTTCTTACGAAATATTCGTTTAAACAATGGGTTATTATCGCTATAACGGTTGCAATAAGCGTGGTGAGCTATAAAATTACAGGGAATAATGATCTTCTTCGATTTTCATTATTTGTTATAGCCTGCAAGGATGCTGACCTCAAAATTATGCTTCGCTATATCTTTGGGGTGACTGTGGTGGGAAGCCTTATCATTGCAGCCGCATCGGCTCTGGGCATTGCCGGAGACGTGAAAATAGCCCAGGATTTCGGGCGTGATGCCGGCTCCGAGGTTAGATATGCTTTTGGCTTCGGTCATCCAAACACGCTGCAGAGTGTGATTTTTTCGATAACTGTTCTTTTGATTTATCTGATAAGGGAATTTGCTAAGTTCAAAAGAAATGTTATAATGGCAATTGCGCTTGTCCTTAATGTGCTTTTGTATTTTATTACCGGATCAAGAACGGGCACGGCGCTTACAGTTTTTACCATAGTTCTGGCATTTATTGTTTATCAGTTTGGGCCACTGAAGGACACAAAGATACTCTATGTGTCAGGGGCAGTGGTTATCGGTGCCTGCGTGGCTTTTTCGGTTTGGGCAGCAGCAATCAGCAAATATGCCAGAAAGAAGAAGTATCCGTTTTATTACAAGCTTGACCGGATTCTTACAGGACGTATACAGTCATTGTATTATGACACAAAGCCTCACAAGGGGGCGCTTCAGACCTGGAGTCTTTTCGGTGACAAATTTAGCGGTAATGCTTTTTTTGATATGGGGTGGGTAAGGTTTTTTTACTGGTATGGAATCATACCGGCGATACTGATCTTACTTGTTATTTTATATTTAATATATCGCTTATATCTAAACAGGGATTACGGGGTGATGATAATGATAATCTCTGTCAGCTTATTTACTCTGGTTGAAGCTAGTTTTGTTTCTTCGTTTATAGGAAGGAATTATCTGCTTCCCATAGCCGGTGTATATCTTCTAGGCGATATATGGGAGGAAAATCGTGCAGGGAAAAACAAAGTATCTGATCAATTACATACTATGGATAGTTGATATTGTATCCATAGTTGTTTCTTTTGTGCTTGCTACTTATATCCGTTTCCTGAACTTCAGGGACATGGAGGATAAGGCGCTTCACTTCTATGTATGTATCGTTATGGTATTGGTATGTACAATCTATACCTTTGCCATAGATTCCAGCAGGGGATTTTTAAAGCGTACAGTTTGGAAAGAGGGTACGGTGGTATTTAAATCCGAGTTTGTTCTTATTCTCGGAACAATTGCCATTGCTTATGCTCTCCAGTTGGCACAGCCGTTTTCCCGACTTGTTATGCTGTATTTCATTATAATCAATTCAGTACTTATGCTTGCGCTTCATCAGATTGTGAAGCTTATACTGAAGCAGTACTGGCAGAGCGGTGATGCGGCAATAAAGCTTCTTGTTGTTTCCGAAAAAGAGATCATGATGCCTACCATCAGACATCTTCAGCACAGACTTGAGTTCAACTATTCAATAGAAGGTGCTGTTTGCCTTGATGAGGATATGGAAGGCGATGAGATTAGAGGAGTTAAGATTATCGCTAACAGAGAGAACCTCATTGATGTAGTAACCTCTCTTGCGGTAGATGAGATATTTATCTATACCCCCAATATCAGCCAGAAGGCTCTCAATGAGACTATAGCTGCCTTTGGTGATATGGGTGTTACGGTTCATTACTGCGTAGAACTTCCCAATATCGCAGGAAGTACTTCGGTTGGCAATATCGGAACTTATTCAGTTATTTCATATATTCACGGAACAGAGAGATACAGAGCGCTCATGATCAAGCGCCTTATGGATATTGTGGGAGCCTTTGTGGGACTTCTGATAACCGCAGTTGTTACACCTTTTGTTGCGCTTGCAATTTTCATTGATGATCCCGGTCCGATCTTCTTCTCACAGATCAGAATCGGAAGAAACGGACGTAGATTCAAGATTTATAAATTCCGAAGCATGAGAACAGATGCCGAGGAGGTTAAGAAGAAGCTGGAAGCACAGAATGAAATGAACGGTCTTATGTTCAAGATGAAGGACGACCCCAGAATTACCAAGGTGGGTGCTTTTATCAGAAAGACAAGTATCGATGAGCTTCCGCAGTTCTGGAACATATTCAAGGGCGATATGAGCCTTGTGGGAACAAGGCCTCCGACCGAAGATGAGTTCAATCAGTACAACCAGTATTATCGTAGAAGAATCAGTATGACGCCCGGACTTACAGGCCTTTGGCAGGTCAGTGGACGAAGCGATATAGAAGATTTTGATGATGTAGTTAAGCTTGATCTTCAGTATATAGACAACTGGTCACTGGGACTTGACCTGAGGATTCTTATTAAGACTGTCGGTGTTGTACTTTTTGGAAGAGGCGCACATTAACGAGGGTGTTGTATGCCGGAAAAATTAGTCAGTGTCATTATTCCTGTCTATAACATAAAGGAATACTTTAAGGACTGTATTGAAAGTGTTATAAACCAGACCTACCGCGACATAGAGATAATTCTCGTAGATGACGGAGCAAGTGATGGAAGTGAAGTCATGTGCGATGATTATGCCGCAAAGGATGAGAGAATCCGCGTTATTCATAAGAAAAACGGCGGATTGGTGTCTGCGTGGAGTGCAGGTGTCAAGGAAGCTACCGGTCATTATGTTATGTTTATCGACGGCGATGACTGGGTAGATACGGACATGGTTGAATCGCTTCTTGAATTTGCTAAGCCAAATGAGGGCGTTACTGAGATCATCAGTAGTAATTATATTATTGAGAAAAAGAACGAGAAGCGTAAAGCGTCCAATGGAATGCCTGTTGGTACATATTCCGGGGCAGAACTTCGAGAAGTAAGGACAAAGCTTCTTGGAGAAGAGAACAGACCGGTTATTATGTCCAGATGCATGAAGCTTATAACAAGGGATCTTATTTTAAATAACATGAAATATTTAAATTATGATATCCGTATGGCGGAAGACGTAAATATAATGCTTCCGTGCCTTCTCGATGTAGATAGACTTGTAATTCATGATGGATTCTTCTATCACTATAGAACAATCGGTACTTCTATGGCGCATGGGTATGACGAGCGGCTGCTTGATAATATCAGGCAGGATTACGATACCTTTTCCGGAATTATGAAGGACAAGGGCGTATCCAACGGGAAAGAACAGATGGACAGAGAATATGTGAGACTCCTGTTCTTTGTTATGAAAAATTTGCTCAGGGCAGATATTCCCGGAGTAACCGGGCGCGTAAGAGAAATTTTTGATACAGAGCCCATCAGGGGCATTATAAAAAATACACCCGTTACTGTATCGGAGAAATCCAATAAGCTTCTTTATTTTGGAATGAAACACCCGATTGCACCGGTGGTTCTTCTGATAAAGATGATAATCAGGAGCTTTGACAGAGTAACGGCGGGGGCATTCTTATGAGTACTAATGGGGGCGGACCACTTATCAGCGTCATTATACCTGCTTATAATGCACAGGAGCTTATAGAGAACTGTGTGAAGTCAGTGTGCAATCAGGTGGTATCAGATACTGTCAGAGCCTTTTTTGGTATAGCAAATGATGCAGACAGCAGCCTCTTTGAGGTTGTTATAGTTGATGACGGATCAACTGACAAAACAGGTGAGATCTGTGACAGACTCTCATCAGAGTATAATTTTATAAAAACCATTCATGTAAAAAACGGCGGTGTATCAAAAGCTAGGAATATCGGACTTGAGAATTCCTGCGGAAGGTATATCGCTTTTGTTGATGCTGATGACAGCGTGGAGGATACATATTTTGATAATCTGCTGGTGGCTGTAACAGGAGGCGATGATACTGCATCCGAAGATAGAATATCTCTTGTTATTATGGATGGTAAAATGGTAACAGATGATATTATTACCGGACGAAGGTATCTTGAGGACGGCCTCTTATGTGAAGATACCCATGTATGGGGAAAGCTTTTCAGTAGAGAGGCTCTGACAGTGGGAGGACGTGAGATTCGATTCCCTGAGGGACTTACCATAGGAGAGGATATGCTCTTTCTTATGGAATTCCTGATAGGTATCGGAGACAGGCCCGGTATCAGAGCTATTGAAGGCGGCGGATATCACTATAATTACAATGACGACGGGGCTATGCTGAAGCGTTTTACGCCTTCCTATCTGGATCAGATTACCTGCTGGGAGCGGGCTGACAAGCTTATGGAGAGCATGAATCCCGGTGTGTCCTTAGAGTCTGTCAGAAG
This sequence comes from Butyrivibrio sp. ob235, assembly GCF_900109475.1. Classification (NCBI taxonomy): domain Bacteria; kingdom Bacillati; phylum Bacillota; class Clostridia; order Lachnospirales; family Lachnospiraceae; genus Butyrivibrio; species Butyrivibrio sp. ob235. Next base: position 46,080 of record NZ_FOBE01000018.1, on the reverse strand, counting down.
GCTCTCCGTGATCAAGATAATGGCTGCACTTTTGGTTGTAGGAAAATTTGCTAAAATCCTCAATATGAGCGAAAATAGTGGTAGGGCTATGATTCTTGCCATGAGGGAGGAAGTGATAGGTAGGGCTAAAGGGATGATCACTGCAGCGAAAGCGGTTCCGGGAGCCTTCAGAGCACTTTCATCAGGCTATAAGGTCAAGACAGTTCTGTTTTCGGTAAGCCCTGACCTTTATATGAAACTTTACGGACAATGGAAGAAAAGATGATTAAAGAGGAAAACACCAGAAAAAGACTGTTTATATTCTCAGTAATATTGTGCTTTGTGACAATCTTTATCTATGAGTCGCTGACTCCGATGCTTATGGATGACCTTCCATATAGCAGGGAGGTTAGCAGGGCAGGGAGTTTCTTCGACCTTTTTGCGCAGGAATATAACCAGTATATGACCTGGATTGGCCGAAGCGTCGCGCATTTTATGCTGAGAGCCATTATGTTTATCGATATGCATACTCTTGGAGGCAGAACATTCTTCAATATCATAGCTGCGGGTGTGTTCACGCTACTCACTGTGCTGATTTATCTGAATACCGATAGCAAAATACGATATAACGTTAAGAATTATTTGTTGGGAGTACTTCTTGTCTGGATTTTTGGCGTGTCTTTCGGTCAGACAGTACTTTGGGAAGACGGTGCCTGCAACTATCTTTTTACAACAACAATAGTTATGGCTATGGTAACGGCATTTCGAAAGACCTATAGAAGAAGTATGTCGGGGGAGAATGCTACCGGTTTAAAATTAACCTTAGGTTTCTTTGTTTTGGGATTATTTGCCGGATGGTGCAATGAGAATACGAGCGGAGGACTCCTCCTTTTAATGATAATTCTCATATGCTATTACAAGAAGGTCTTCGTATGGACAATATCTGCAGTTATCGGTACGATCACAGGATTTGCCCTTATGCTGTTTGCTCCCGGCAACAGGATCAGAATGCAGTATATGGAGGAAAAGCACGAAGGACTTTCGGCGATACCTATAAGGTTCCTTAACATTACAACTACTCTTAAGGAAGAATTCATGCTGCTTTTAATTGCACTGGTTATTCTTCTTATATTCCTGTGGGTTCAGGGTAAAAAGTTTGAGGATATGAAGGAGATGTTTCTGTTTACATTCATATTCTTCGCAACGTCCTATTGCCTGGTGCTCACTGCAACGCCGCAGGAGAGAGTTTTCTTTGCTCCGGGAATATTCCTTACGGTTGCGCTGGTTCAGGGTTATGCGAATATTGATCCCGGCATGCCTGACCCGGAGTCGGCAAGATATGTGATTTTTAAGACCCTTAAACTTGGAATTGTGGGAGCGATGCTGGTCTATATGGTATTTACCTATATAGAATGCGGCGCAAAGCTTGTATGGATATACAGAGTGGAGCGTGAAAGGTACGAATACCTTGAGGAAATGGCAGCAAAGGGCGAAGAGAATGTAACGGTTCCAATGCTTTATCCTCAGTTTGAGAACAAATATACAGCTGCTTACGAAAGTGATGTCGCCGGTGACATTGATGATGACAGATACTGGATTAATGAACTTATAGCAAATTATTATGGCTTTAAAACAGTAACCGGTGTGGATCCTGACATTTGGGAAGAAAATTGATTATACGGATGAGGGACTGATGGACAGACAACTGATTTTTTATATGCACGCCGGAAGCGGCAACCACGGCTGCGAAGCCATAGCGGATGCCACACTTTTTGCTTTGAATAAGGTAAATGAGGGTAAAAAGGGGATAGCTCCTATTATTGTTACCAATAACAGGGAGCAGGACATGCGCTACGGGCTCGGAGAAAGGGTATCCGGTGGTGAGTGCAGCATAATTGAGGAAAAACATATAGCTGAGGATTTTATACCTCATGTTATGTATTATGTCTATAGAAAAATAACGGGTGATGCAGTATCTTTTTGGCGTTATCAGTTTAAAAATGTGCTTAAGACAGCAGGAGATTATATAAGACCAATAGCTGTGTCCATTGGTGGAGATAATTACTGCTACCCCGAGATGGTTAATGATCTTAAGCTTGCACACGAAGCCTTCCTGGAAAAGGGAATGCAGTCAGTGCTCATGGGATGTTCGATAGAACCCGATACAGTTTTGGGGCTAAAGGACGACCTGATGAAATTTGATCTCATAACAGTAAGGGAATCAATTTCTTACGAGGGGATGATACAGGGCGGAATACCGGAAGAAAAGGTTAAGCTTTGTCCGGACCCTGCATTTATGCTTCCGGTGGAAAAGGGAACTCTTCCCGAAGGCTTTGAGGAAGGCAATACGATAGGTCTCAATGTCAGCCCGATGGTTCAGGGGAAAGAATCCCGCCCCGGAATAACCATGGAAAACTACAGAAATTTAATAAAACATGTGTTATCTGAAATGGACGGAGCAAAAGTAGCTCTTATTCCTCATGTGGTTTGGAGCAGCAATGATGACAGAAAACCGCTTAAAGAGCTCTATGAGGAGTTCAAAGATACCGGAAGGGTTATCCTTGCAGAGGATGCGTCTGCTCAGAAACTTAAGGGAATAATCAGCGCCTGCAGATTTTTTATAGGTGCAAGGACACATTCCACTATCGCCGCTTATTCTACCTGTGTACCAACCCTGGTGCTCGGATATTCGGTAAAATCAAGAGGAATAGCAAGAGATCTCTTCGGGACGGAAGAAAACTATGTGGTACCCGTACAGAAGCTGAAGACGGAGACGGATCTCGTAGAGGCGTTTAAATTCATAGTCGAAAACGAAGATAATATCAGAGGAAAACTAAGTGAAATAATGCCGGAGTATAGCAGCAGAGCTGCTAATAACGTGCGTTATATAAAGGAGCTTGTCAGATAATGCTGATAATACAGATAGCAGGCGGCCTTGGAAATCAGATGCAGCAATACGCCATGTATAGAAAGCTGCTCAAAGCCGGTGCTGATAGGAATATAAAACTCGATACAAAATGGTTTGATGAGGATAAGCAGAGCGGGGTTCTGGCAAAGAGAAAGCTTGAGCTTGAGTACTTTACCGGATTGCCACTTCCTGTATGCAGCGAAAGTGAGCGGGCAAGATTTACGGACAGAAGTGTGGCAAGGAAGGTGGTGGAGAAGCTCGTTCCCGGAATGGGAAGTCGATTTACCGAGAGCTGCATGTATCATCCGGAAATATTCGAATTAAAGGATAAGTATATCGAGGGTTATTTTGCCTGCCAGAAATACTATGACGATATTATGGGTGAGTTGCAGGAGCTTTTCGTATTCCCCACACATCCTGATGAAGAGATCAATATTAAAAATATGAATCTTATGAATGAGATGGAAATGGTTCCCAGCGTAAGTGTTCACATAAGAAGAGGTGATTACCTTGATCCGGAGAATGCGGCGCTTTTTGGAAATATAGCTACAGATGCGTACTATGACAGTGCGATGGAATATTTTAAAGCAATTGATCCTGACACGCATTTCTATATTTTTACGAACGATCCGGAATATGCCAGAGAAAAGTATGCCGATCCTGGTAGATATACGATAGTAGACCATAACACAGGGAAGTATTCTCTTCTGGATATTCAGCTTATGAGTCACTGCAGGGGAAATATCTGTGCTAATTCCACATTTTCTTTCTGGGGAGCAAGACTCAACCGAAGAAAAGACAAAATACCTGTAAGAACTCTTGTAATGCGTAATAACCAACCGGTGACTCCGGAACTGATGCATGAATATTGGCCGGGGTGGGTGCTCGTGGACAAAGACGGCAAAGTGCGGTAAAATAAGCATTTAGATATTGATTGAAGGAAAAGGTACAGGCGAATGCCCGATATCAAGATTATAATCGCGACGACAAAAAAATACAGAATGCCTGACGATCCTGTTTACTTGCCTATACAGGTAGGCGCTGCCTTGAAGAAGGCTGCAAATACTCCGTATATTAAGGACAACACGGGCGACAATATTTCCGAGAAAAACAGCAGTTATTGTGAGCTGACCGGACTTTATTGGGCGTGGAAGAATCTTAAGGCAGATTATATAGGGCTTGTCCATTACAGAAGATATTTTGCGTCACCGGAATCAAGAGGTGAGGATGATCCGTTCAACAGAATCATAGGTGGCGAGGAAGTTAAGAGGCTTCTGGAAAAGAGCTGTATTATTGTCCCGAAGAAAAGAAGATATTATATAGAGACACTTCAGTCGCATTATGCGCACACACATTATGTGGAGCAGCTGGATGAGACGGGAAAGGTGATAAAGGATCTCTTTCCGGAGTATATGGAGTCATTTGAGAGAGTAATGACACAGACCTCCGGGCATATGTTTAACATGATGATCATGCGCAAGGATGTGCTGGACAGATACTGTGAGTGGTTGTTCGCCATTCTTCCCGAGGTTGAGAAAAGATATCCGGAGGAAAATCTCGGAGCCTATCAGGGAAGATATATCGGCAGAATCGCAGAACTGATATTTAACGTGTGGCTCGATTACCAGATTACGTCGGGAGTTATACCGCGATATCAGATACAGGAGCTTCCCTGCGTACATATTGAGACAGTCAACTGGCTTAAAAAGGGCGGAGCTTTCCTTGCAGCAAAGTTGTTTCATAAAAAATACGGTCACAGTTTCTGACCTTAGGGGACAAGTGAGAAATATATAGTGAATAATATTTTAGCATGTGTTGGCGCATTTGGTTTTTTATTGATGCTATCTGTTGGCATATCGTCATTATCCGGCGGTATGCTGTCTGTGTTGTATGTTCTGACAAACTATTTCACCATGGGAGTGGGAATTCGCCTATTTGTGGTTATCCTGCTTTGTTTTATTGTGATCCTGGCTACTTTTCTGTATAAAAAGAGAGGATCAATTACTTTTAGAAAGATAGTGCCTGTCTTTTTAGGGATGGTTCTGCTTCTGGCTTTTGTAGCAGCAGTGCCTGCTGTTACAGAATTTGTTGAGACTGTCACTGCGCAGCACAGACTTTCAAAGGAAGACAGAGATGAGATAGAAGCAGTTCGAAATGCCCTGATAGATGAGGGCCATATAGTTCATGCAGCGGGTTTTATTGAAAAGACCGATGGCGAAACAGTAAACTACACAAGCTGCGTGGAAGCTCTTAATAATTGCTATGATATGGGAAACAGGTTCTGCGAGCTTGATTTTTTGAATACAACGGACGGGAAACTTGTCTGTGCGCACGAATGGAAGCAGCTTTACGATAACGGAGAGCCGCTTTCCGAAGCTGTTTCGCTGGAAAAAGCTCTCACTTGCAAGGTTGAAGGAGAATTTACACCTCTGGATCTTGAACAGCTTGTGGATTTTTTGAGAGAGCATGAAAATTTATACATCGTTACTGATATTAAACATGATTATAATGTAGATGGTGCTAAACTGATTGCCGAAACTTGCCCGGATTTATTGGATCGTTTTATTATTCAGGTCTATCACGAGAAGGAAGCCGGGATTGTAGAGAAGATCGGCTTCAGGAATATAATATTTACGCTATACAGGACGGATGAGGCGGAAAGAAGTCCAAGAGCTATCAGACATGCAGCCTTAAAGCATGATTTCGTAGCGTGGACAGTAAAGAAAAGCCTTATCGATGAGGAATTTGTTTCCATGATAGATGAAAACAATGGCATTCTGTTTACACATACTATAAACGATCCTGAAAAGATGAAAGAATTCATAGCACTGGGAGTGGATGGGTTCTATTCGGATATAGTCATGTGGGATGACATTAAAAAGGAACTGGAAAATGGGAAGTAACAAGGCAATAGGTGCAAAGGACAGGCGTCATTTTTTTAAAACAGGCTTTCGGGGAGCTCCAGGCACTTTTGAACTTAGTGAAGAACAACTGAAAAAGCTGCAAAGTACACTGCTGGATATGCTTAAGGATTTTATAGAAGTATTTGAGAATGAAAAAATATTCTATACCCTGAGCGGAGGTTCGGTTCTGGGATCTATACGACATAAGGGTTTCATACCCTGGGATGATGATATAGACATCAATATGCCGAGAAAAGATTTCGAGCATCTTAAAAAGGTATTTGATAAAAGACTCGGAGATAAATACGTGCTATGCGGTCCCGAATTTGGCAGGGGATATGGCATGAGCCATGTACAGATCAAGAAGAAGGGCACGGTATACAAGGCGTTTAATGAGCTGACGATGGAAGATACCGGGATATTTATAGATATCTTTGTTCTGGAAAATACCTATGACAGTCCCCTAAAACGAAAGATTCATGGTACGCTGTGCCTGATTATGGGGTATGTACTTACCTGCAGGAAGACGGCAGAAGATTGGAAGGCACTTGAGCCATATCTCTCAGTTAATGAAGTGCTTAAAGGCGCCTTTTTGAAGAAGAAGAGGATAGGAAGTTTCTTTAAATTCATAAGTCTCGACAAAGTTGCAAAAAGGGTAGGATATTGGTATTCTTACTGTGGTTTAGGTGATTCTGAGCTTGTTTGTATACCGAGCGGACGGAAGCACTATTTCGGAGAAATGTATAGGCGGGAAGATATGTGTGAATCCCGCGAGGCAGTTTTTGAAGGAGTGAAAGTCAGAATTCCTAAGGGAACTGAACGATATATGGAGATCCTTTACGGGCCGGAATATATGGAGATTCCACCGGTGGAAGACAGAGAGATACATTCGGCAGTGGAACTTGATTTTGGAGCAGGAGGTTGAAAAATGGCAAACATAGCACTTATTATTGCAGGTGGTTCAGGACATCGCATGCAGCAGGATATACCGAAACAGTTTATAAATGTATACGATAAACCTGTACTGATGTATACACTGGAGGGATTTCAGAAACATCCTCAGATCGACGCCATCGAGCTTGTCTGCATCGATGGATGGCAGGATATGGTATGGGCTTATGCCAAGCAGTTTAATATCACTAAATTAAAATGGATTGTGCCGGGCGGCGAAAGCGGTCAGGAGTCCATCAGAAACGGCGTTTTCAATCTTGAAGGAAAAGCAGAAGATGATGATATCATCATTATTCATGACGGAATCAGACCTCTTGTGGATGAGATGGTACTTTCGGATGTAATCGTTGTCTGCAAGAAGCATGGTAATGCGGTTACATCTCTTCCATATAACGAGCAGATTTTCGTTGTAAATGAGGAGGATGAAGGTACAACCATGAAGTACATCCCCAGAGAAACACTTCGCCGTGTGTCAACACCTCAGGCATATAAATTCGGGAAACTGGATTGGGCATACCATGAGGCTTTTGAAAAAGGAATCGGCATTAAGGGAAGTGCATACACCAATACAATGATGGTTGATCTTGGCGAAAAGCTATATTTCGCGGCAGGATCCGACAAAAACATCAAGCTTACAACAAAGGACGACCTTGAGATGTTCAAAGCCTACCTCAAGGCAGATAAAGACAACTGGCTTAAATAAAAAGAAGGCACAATCCTCATTTCCTTCTCCTAAGGGAGAAGGAAATGAGGGGAATAGGACTAACATGACTTTATTGGAAAACAATCTCTATCAGGAAGATATCAAACGTGTGGGGGCTCTTGACCTTTCCTGGGATAAACTCTCCGGGAAAACAGTGCTTCTCTCCGGAGCAACCGGCCTTGTAGGAAGCTTTCTGATAGACGTTCTCAATTACAGAAATAAGGAATTTGGCAGCAACACAAAAATTATTGCACTTGGAAGAAACAAGCAGAGAATTTATGATCGCTTCGGACTTTCCGGAGATACTGAGCTTTTCAAAGCAATTGTTCAGGATGTTAACGATGATCTTTCAGAGGAGCTGCTTTCAGAGACTGCGGACTTCGTTCTTCATTTAGCAAGTAATACGCATCCTCTTCAGTATTCTACCGATCCCATAGGAACGATTATCACTAATATAATCGGACTTAGGAATATGCTTGATTTTGCTGCTGATAAAAAGGCTGAGCGCTTTGTCTTTGCCTCTTCGGTTGAGATTTATGGTGAAAACAAGGGAGACACCGAGAGATTTGAAGAGGGTTACCTGGGATATATTGACTGCAACACGTTAAGAGCAGGCTATCCCGAGAGTAAAAGAGCCGGAGAGGCTCTTTGCCAGGCATATATGAAGCAGAAAGAACTTGATGTTGTCATTCCCAGACTTTCAAGGACCTACGGACCTTCAATGCTTAAGACAGACACAAAAGCAATATCACAGTTCATTAAGAAAGGTGTGGATAAAGAGGATATTATCCTTAAATCAGAGGGGAATCAGCTTTATTCATACAGCTATGTTGCTGATGCAGTCACTGGTCTTCTGTATTGCCTGTTATATGGTGAAAACGGAGAAGCTTATAATATTGCCGATCCTGATTCGGATATCACTCTTAAGGACATGGCTAATGTTATTGCGGATTATGTAGGAACAAAGGTCATTTTTGAGCTTCCGGATGCTACCGAAGCAGCAGGCTACTCCAAGGCCACAAAAGCTATGCTTGATTCAGCAAAGCTGAAAAATCTAGGATGGAAAGCAGAATATGATATGAAAAAAGGCCTTACAAGAACAATAGATGTTCTCAGAACACTGAACTAATCAGGGAAAAGGCTGATAATAAGAAAAATGAGAATAAAAAGATGGGTCAAAACTGACCCATCTTTTCTATTATATCAGCTGCTCTGTTATCGAAGGTGTGGTTGTTTACAACGATATCATGGCCTTTTGAAGCTATCTCATCGCGTTCATCTTTATGTTCAAGATAATAGTCTATCTTATTTTTCAAATCATCAGGATCTTTGTAAGTCACTACGCTGTCACCAAGTAATTCATGGATTCCGGCAACGTCATCACTTATTACAAATGCACCTGATGAAAGGGCGTCGAAGATTCTGTTTGATATTATTCCGAATTCAAGCATATCATCCCAGTGGTCATTAAGAAGAATGGCAGCATTGTGATATGCGTCGGCTATCTTGGAATTATCATAATATTCTGCAACCAGATGCTCTTTTACAATAGGATACTCATCCCATTCACGGCCGTATACCTGAAGCTCATGTTCTGTGGGAAGCAGATCCTTTAAAATCCTGCGAAAAACATGTCGGCTGTTGCCTATGAAGAGCAATTCAGGAGTCATAGAGCATGTTCCTTCAGCGTTCATGATATCAGGATCAGTACATTGCGGAAGTATGCTGGAAGGCACGCTCACGGAACTCTCAAAGTGATCCTGCATAAGCTTTGAAGGATAGAATACATAATCTGCCTGCTTCAGCTCGCCGGGTGTGATTTCAGCAGGATGTGATATGGTCCAGTACATAAGTACCTGATCGTAGTTCACGGGACTTTTGAAGTAGGGACGAAGACCTCTGAGTACAAGGACAAACCTGGAATCCGATTTATCATACCAGTGTTCCCTTGATACAATATTGGCCTTGTAGCCCATTTTTTCAAAGGCTTTCTTTAGTGCGAGGGCATAATGATAATCACCCCAGCTTTTTGCACTGTCATTGTCAGGCATGGGACCGCAAATATCGATGCTTAATGGATCCAGTGGCGATTTACTTGCTTTTATGTCTGCTCCGCTTGAGAGATATTTAAACCAGCGTCCTCTGAAAACTTCTCTGTTTTGACGCTTGTCATCTGTGCTGATGTCGTTCACAAAGTTTGCGGCGCAAATAGCCTCTCTTAAGAGCTTATTATCATGACCTATGGCATTTGAATTAAGACACAGGTCTGCCAAAGGAAAAGTCATGTAATTTGTATTGTAGAAATCTGAGAAACCACCGATTTCTTTAAAGGTTTTAATAGACATTGCCACAAAGTCAGTTGAAGGAATGACTTCAGAGGATGAGGCTTCCTCCGACAACCAGTTGGGCTTAAATGAATTCCGGGCTTTTATACTATAATGAGGCAAAGAGTATTTCTTTCCTGATCGCTTTTCGGTATAGAGCCCCTCCTGCTTGATGAGATTTGCACGGCTTCTGCCCGAAATGGGAGAGTAGTAGGATGGAATTCCCACGATACCCGTTTGAGGGTTTTTCTCTAATTCGGAAACTAAAACTACATCAAAATAGGCAGAAACTTTATAAACATTATTAAGAAGGAAAACGTAATCTGCCTCGGAATTCAGGATAGCTATGTTAATTTCCTTAAATGTGACATCCTTGTGTGGCAAATTAATGAAAATACAGTTGCTTTTACCTGACAAGGCGGATGATATTCTGTCCAAAGAAGCCTTCGAGGTATCAGAACCAGGTAACATTACAAGCGCTATGGTTTTATTGGCTAAAGAAAAATTATTTGAAGAGCCTGTCAGCTGTTTTTGCAAAGACCTTTCCTGATTATATCTAAGATGCCCGGCATAAATGCCGAGCGCAAAATGATATGCTTTTCTTATGGTCGATTTAACTTTTTTCATACAATAGTCACCTAATAGATACATTCCCCGCTTTTATCACGTGAGAATATTATAGTGTAGAAATGCTCACTTTGCATTATTTTTTGGCTGACTTGTTTTGTAATTCAAATATTGATAAAATAACTAAGCTGTAAAATGAGGATTTTTTGAGGATTTTATAATGAAAAAAGAGAATAGCCGATTAAGAATAGTTGTTAAAGGCATTTTGTGGATATTGATTTTTTTTGCTACGTTACTGGGATTTAGTCTTAGGTGGATGCTCACCACATGGGGAGAGCTGACCTTTGAAGAGGTACTCTTCCAGCTTACCGCATCACTTGAAGGTACCGGAAACGGTATGGTGTTTCAGTACATTCTGTTTAGTGTGGTTCCCACAATCGTAGTTGTGGCGATAGTACTGCTATTTAGATTTGTTATATTAAAAAACAGTGATAAAAAGAAATATATTATGCCGGTTTCAGCAGTGCTCTGTGTAGGACTGTTTATTTTTATGTTTGTGATTACCTGCAGAAATCTCGGAATAGTTGCCTATATTAAGGGACAGCTGTTTCCCGGCACATTTATTGAGGAACACTATGTTAATCCCGAGGATGTGGATATAGAGCTCCCTGAGAAAAAGAGGAACCTCATATATATTTACATGGAGTCAGGTGAGGTGACTTTTGCAGATAAGGAAAACGGCGGAGCCTTTGATCAGAATGTGATTCCGGAGCTGACAGCCCTTGCAGAGGAAAATGAGGACTTTTCAGGTAAAGATCCTACCCTTAACGGTGGAGTGGCACTTTACGATACCACCTGGACCATGGCAGCTATTTTTGCACAGTCAGCCGGACTTCCCCTTAAGACTTCTCTTAGCAGAAACGGAATGGTTACGATGGAGAGCTTTTTCCCCGAAATCGTAACGCTGGGAGATGTTTTGGAGAACAACGGATACAAGCAGGTATTTATGTTGGGGTCACCTGTTGTATTTGGCGGAAGAGATACATTTTTCAATGATCACGGAAGCTTTGAGAGTAAAGACTATTATTATATGCAGGAAAAGGGCAAATTCCCGAAAGATTACTATGTATTCTGGGGTTATGAGGATGCCAAGCTCTTCGAGTATGCCAAGGAGGAGCTCGGTGATTTGTCAAAGGGAGAGGATCCCTTCAACCTGACACTACTTACTGTTGATACTCATTTTGAGGACGGATATGTATGTCAGGATTGTGAGAATAAGTTTGATGATCAGTATTCCAACGTGTTTGCCTGCTCCAGCAAGAGAATAGCTGAATTTGTGGAATGGGCTAAGCAGCAGGATTTTTATAAAGATACTACGATAGTTATCGTTGGTGATCATCCTACAATGGATCTTAATTACTGCGATGATGTGGACGTTTCATATCAGAGAAAAGTATATACAACCTATATAAATTCGGCTGTTACACCGGAAACAGACAAAAGGAGAGAGTATTCAACTTTTGACATGTTTCCTACTACATTGGCGGCTATGGGAGCCACAATACCCGGAAACAGACTGGGACTTGGTACGAATCTGTTTTCATCAGAGGATACTTTGCTTGAAGAGTTTGGTAAGAATTCCTTTAATCTGTATTTGCAGGAGAAATCCGTTTTCCTTGACAAGCTGATGGATACAGGTGATTCTAATTTCGTGCCCTTCGAGCGTATTCGGGATGCGTCGATAGATGTTACTAAGACTGATAATGATAATGAGTATAATGTAAAGGTAAGAGATATCCTGGGAGTTGGAGAGGGTATTGAATCCGTTGAGGTTGAGCTGTTTTCCGATAAGGAATCCGAAAGCAAGAAATACATCATGGATTTCGATGGATTTACCACATATTCCACGAATATAGACAAGGCGTTACTTGATGATAATTACGGCCATCTGAAAGTTATTGTTCATGGAACTGAGGGTGGAGAATACACTGTTATAGATGTAGAAACAGATATCTATCTCCTGTCCAGAACATATCTCAGCTTCCTGCATAAGATTAAGGAATATCAGGATGCCGGAAGAGATATGACTATTCTGTGTGCAGGTCAGTCCGCTGCGTCCAGTAAGCTTAAGCAGTACATAATGGATGCGATGAATGAGATTGGCTTTGAAACTGATTTTAATGAGCTTAATAAGCAGAGTTATTATGGAATAATTGACAAAGGAACCGTTACAGAAAAGCTGAGCCGCGGATATCTTACATATAAGGGAACTTTATCTGATGGAACTGCTTATAAGATAAACAGTGGTGGTTATTATTCTGGACGTATAAGCCATATAATATTGGATGGAGTTGATTATACCAGACGACTTGACGGATTTAATTATTTTATCTTTGATAACAGCAAAAACAGAGTTATCAGTACTGACGGATATAATACTCAGATGGTTGATCCTGATATGGATCTAAGGATGACAAGCTACGATCCCGAGAGTAAGAAAATGACCATCAGGATTACACAGATTAAGGGTGTGAGAAAATGGGATAGAAAGGATAATTCTACAATTAAGTATTTTGATCCCGCTGACCAGAGCTCTCTAAGGTTCACTCAGCTGATCCTGGATACGGAAGACGTATCGTACTCTGCAGAACTCGACCTGTCAGCCTTTACAAGTGACAGAATTCAGCTTCAGGTCAATTCTTTCGGAGATAATGGTAAAGTCAGAGTCGGAGAGAGCATAACCAGTCTTGAATATCTGGAACATTATGATATTGCAGAGTATTTTGACTATTTGAAGACCAAGGAGAATATTGCGATATTCCTGTCTGTAAGGGCAACGGGACTGGAGCTATATGATGAACCTACGAAAGAAAGTCTGAAGGCCCTTGGACTTGCGGAGACCGACAAATTTGCATCAGCAGAACAGATGGGATATGCAGCAGTTATTGATAAGGGCAGAGTTGTCTTTGAACAGATACAGGATGATGCAGCAGGCGAAGGCATCGAAGGAGTTACCGGTAAGCTCGCTGACGGTACTGAATATGAGATCAGTAGCTATGGTCTTAATTCTGGTGATGACAGTAAGATTGTATTAAACGGGACAAACTATTCTCTTAACAGGGATGGTATTAATATAGTGGTGTATGATTATGAAAAGGGCGAAGTGGTTGATACCGCTTCTGCGAACAGGGTTGGAGAATATATTGTCAGCAGATAGGAGTTTTGGAGATTACAAATATGCCGGCGATTAAGTTAGTTTGTCATAAGCTGTTCAGATTCTGCACCAGGAAAATTGTTTTTCCGCTCTACTATAATCTGAACACATTAAAACCGCTTAAGGAAAATAAGGTTGTTTTTGTGGAACTAAGGCTTCCGGAGCTTTCAAACAGTTTTACTGAAATTTACGATTATCTGACTAGAGGATATAATCTGGAGCTTAGGACACATTTTATAAAGCATGGGTTTGACAGTAACCTTAGTAAATATAAGAGTATTTTTGCTTTCCTTAAGGACGCTGCTACGGCGAAGTATATAATATATAATGAGGCATCCGATATATACGGCGGAATGAGAAAACGTAAGGGTGCGCATATGCTGTGTACCTGGCATGGGTGCGGAGCCTTTAAGAAATTCGGACTAAGTACGAAAGATAAAGGTTTCGGGGATTCGGGAATAGAAGCCCGTCTTTATCCGGGGCATCCTGACTATGATATAGTGACTGTGAGTAGCCCGGAGGTAACATGGGCTTACATTGAAGCTATGGGCAAGGAGAGCAGGAAGGACTGCATAAAGCCTACAGGTGTCAGCAGGACAGATGCTTTTTATCGAAAAGAGTTTATAGACAAAGCCTATGACAAGCTTAAGAAAGAAGTCCCTAAATCAGCCGGGAAAAAGGTTATGTTATATGCTCCAACCTTCAGAGGGGAGACAAAAACAGCGCGTACCCCTGAAGAACTTGATATCGGTATGATGTATGAGAGATTTGCCAATGAGTATGTTCTTCTTATAAAAAATCATCCGATTGTTCATAACAAGCTGATGATTCCAGATGAGTACAAAGATTTTGCTTTCGATGTAAGTAAGCTTCTTACGACAGAGGAGGTTATCTGCGTTGCAGATATCTGCATCTCAGATTACTCGTCGCTGATATATGAGTATTCAATCTTTGAAAGACCAATGGCCTTTTTTGCATTTGACCTTGATGATTATTTTGACAACAGAGGCTTTTACTACGACTATGATGAGCTGACTCCCGGACCTGTCTGCAGGACAAATGAGGAGCTTGCGGATGCAATCACAGATCTTATGACAGATTTTGAAAAATCTAAGTATAAAGAAAAGATTCGGGGGTTTAGGGAGAAATTCATGTGTTCATGTGACGGACATGCGACAGAGAGAATTGTCCATGAGTTTTTCGGGAATGATATAGAAAAGTACAAAAGGCGAAACAAATGATTAGTAAGTTAACAAAAAAATGTATAAGAAATATTAGACAGTATAAGTTCCTGTTCAGCGAACTGGTGAAGAGAGACTTTTCCCAGAAATATAAGAGAACATCTCTAGGAATGGCGTGGAGCGTACTGTCGCCTCTTCTTACACTTCTTGTAATGAAGATTGTATTTACCAAATTTTTCAGCAGGGATATGCCGCATTATACTACATATCTTTTCAGTGGTAACCTGGTCATGGCATTCTATAAGGAAGCTACCAAAAACGGTATGGACTCTCTTATGAAGAATTCCAAGATTATTGAAAAGATAAATCTTCCTAAGTATTTATTCCTGCTATCAAAAAATATTTCCGCGCTTGTGAATTTTGCGCTGACGTTGGTGGTTTATTTCCTATTCTGTATTTTGGACAGAATTACATTTACGCCGAGGATGATTCTTCTGATCTATCCGATCATATGCCTGACTGTGATGAACATCGGAATAGGAATGATCCTGTCGGCACTTTACGTGTTCTTTAGGGATATCAGATACTTATATGATGTATTCCTTACACTTCTGACATATCTGTCTGCGATATTTTATCCTGTTGACAGATTTAGCCCGCATATTCAGAAGATGTTTTTGCTCAATCCGGTGTATGTAATGATCAAGTATTTCAGAACCATTGTTATAGATATGACAGTGCCTTCTCTTGAGTTTCACTTATTGTGTCTGTTCTATGCGCTGTTTTATCTGGCACTTGGTTCATGGGTATATAAGAAGTATAACAATGAGTTTATATACTATCTGTAAGTTTTTGGAGAAGTAGAATATGTCAGTAATAGAATGTAAAAATGTCAGCGTCATCTATAAGACCGGCGATTTTAAGTCAATAGGACTTAAAGAGTATGTCGTAAGAAGACTCAAGGGCAATTTTAAAGTAAAAGAGTTTTATGCCGACAAGAATGTGACCTTTTCACTCGAAAAAGGAGATATGCTCGGAATCATCGGGACTAACGGCGCGGGTAAGAGTACAATTCTTAAGGCGATCACCGGAATTATGCAGCCTGCCGAAGGAAAGGTAAAGACTAAGGGAAGGATTGCAGCTTTCCTTGAGCTGGCCAGCGGTTTTGATCCTGAGATGACAATTAAAGAAAACACATACCTTAGAGGTGCGATGCTTGGTTATACCAAGGATTACATAGATGAGAAGTACGATGATATCATTAAGTTTGCTGAGCTTGAGAAGTTTGAAGATTATACCTTTAAGCAACTTTCAAGCGGAATGAAGAGCAGACTGGCTTTTGCAATCGCCAGTATGTGCCAGCCGGAGATTATTATTCTGGATGAGGTACTTAGTGTAGGCGACGGAGCTTTCAGAAAAAAGAGTAAGGAAAAGATGATGGAGATACTTGAGTCTGATGTTACCGGCATTCTTGTCTCTCATTCGGTAGGTCAGGTTCGAGAGCTTTGCAATAAAATATTGTGGCTTGATCATGGTAATCAAATTGCATTTACCAATGAGAAAGACCTATATCTTGATGCCTATGAGGAATTCCTTGAGAGTAAGGTTTTGCCCCGGGATGAGAGCGACATTCACAGGATGGCGGCCGAACATCAGATAAAGGTTCAGGCAAGGCTTGAGGCTGAGAATAACAAAGAAGCTGCAAGACTTGAAGCAATACTTGAAGAAGGCGAGAAGACATCTGCAGTTTATGCAGCCATAAATATTCTTCAGAAGAACTGCCCTGAAGTAATAAACAAAAAATATCTTAAGGAATACATGTGATGAAATTTTTTAAAAAACTTTATGGAAGCATATTCAGATTTGTAACAAGAAAGATTATTTTCAAGATTTATTCCAGGAAGTGCTCCAAGGCACCCATTGAAGATAATAAAGTAACCTTTATGGAACTCAGACTTCCTGAGCTTTCAAACAATTTTCAGCTTCTTCATAAAGAGCTTACCGAGAATTATGACCTTAATGTCAATGTCCACTACATTAGACAGGGTTTTGCAAGAGGTAAGGACAAATACAAGAGAATATTTGCTTTTCTTAAAGATGCTGCAACTTCCAAGTATATTATCTTAAATGAGGGTTCGGACATCGCCGGAGGACTTGAGAAGAGGGAAGGCCAGCATATCATGAATACCTGGCATGGCTGCGGAGCTTTCAAGAAGTTCGGCAGAAGCACCAGGGACAAGATCTTTGGTGATTCCGGTAAGACAGCAGACAGATATCCCGGACATCCGGACTATGATCTGGTAACAGTAAGCAGCCCTGAGATAGTATGGGCATATGTCGAGGCAATGGGCAAGGAAGATAAGCCCGAATGTATCAAACCTCTGGGACTTAGCCGCACGGATGTATTCTATGATGAAAAATTCATGGATCAGGCTAAGGAAAATGTATTAAAAGTAGTTCCCGCAAGTAAAGGTAAAAAGATTCTCTTATACGCACCTACTTTCAGAGGAAGGACAAAATGGGCGTTTTCTCCTTCGGAGCTTGATATCGGGAAGTTTTATGAGAATTTTCATGATGAGTATGTGCTTCTTTTTAAACATCATCCCATCACACATGACAGACCGGAGATTCCGGCTGAGTATGCCGACTTTGCATTTGATGTGACAGATTCTCTTTCGATAGAGGATTTGATCTGCGTATCGGATATCTGCATTTCGGACTACTCATCGCTTATATTCGAATACTCGATCTTTGAGAGACCTATGATATTCTTTGCATTTGATTTGGATGAGTATTTTGACTGGAGAGGCTTCTACTATGATTATGATGAGCTGACACCGGGTCCAGTTGTTTCTACCAACGATGAGATGATCGATTACATTAAGCATATCGATGAGAGATTCGACAAAAATGCGGTCCGTGAGTTCAGAAAGAAGTTCATGTCATCCTGTGATGGTAATGCCACAAGACGAGTGATAATGGATTTCTTCGGAAATGACATACAGAAATATAAGAAAGCCGGATTAGACCCGGAAGTATCGATCGTCATTCCTTCATACAACGCATCCGAATTCCTTGACGAGTGCCTTAAATCAGTGACAAAGCAGACCTTTAGAAATACTGAGATTATCATTGTTGATGATGAATCAACGGATGATACTGTAAGTAAAATCCGAAAGTACATGGAGAAGGACAAGAGGATCAGCCTCATTGAGCAGAAGCATTCAAATGCGGGAGATGCGAGAAACAGAGGACTTGAAGCTGCAAAGGGTAAATATATTATCTTCTGGGATGCAGATGATTTCTTCGAGCTTGATGCAATTGAGAGGATGTACAGGCAGTCAGAGATGGATCAGGCAGATATCTGTCTCTGCAACGGTAATAACTATGACGGTGCTACCAAGAGAATAATGGAAACCACAAGGAAACTCAATGAAGAGTGGATTCCTGCTGAAGTTCCTTTTAACTACGAAAGTGACCCGGATCATTTTATTCTGGTGACGGCACTTCCACTTTGGAATAAGCTTTACAGAAGAGATTTCCTCATGGAGAACAACATCAGATGTCAGAGCCAGCCTAAGGTCAATGATGCATATTTTTCACTGGTTTCACTATATGCTGCTAAGAGCATAACAATCGTAAACGAGAAGTTTATCCATTACAGAATTAACGAAGCATCAAGCACCACAAGGGCTACTGAGGTTTCACCGCTTTATATATTCAATGCTTATGAAAAGGCAAAGGATTATCTTGTGGAACAGGGTATTTATGAAAAGGTTAAGCGAGGTTTTGTGAATAAGGCACTTACAGGATACCTTTACAGCCTCAGGAAGCAGTGTGAATTCAATAAGATAGATAATTATAAGGCTATATTCGATTATATGCGGGATAAGGCCCTTCAGAACCTTGGAGTGGATGAACTTGAGCCCGGATATATATATGAGCCTGATAAGGAAGAAAAATACAGATCCATAAGGCAGGAGGGCTACGAAGGATATCTCTTTGATTATCTCCAGTACAAGATCGGAGCGTACGATAACACAATTTTAACGCACAAAGACAAGTATCAGAGACTTATGAAAAAATATGAGAGGATGAAGTATTCCTTCGCATATAAGGTAGGCATGAAAGCGACCTTCCCGATACGATATATAAACGGCAGACTCCACGGTGAGAAAATAAAAGAATAAAGCAAAATCCCCGATAGAAAATCATTTAGATGAAATTCTATCGGGGATTTATTATTTTGTCATAATTATGATAGTCTTACTTTACTGTAATCGTAACCTGAGCGGAATATTTGCCCTTCTTTGCTGTTACAGTAGTTGTACCTTTACCCTTGGTAACAATCTTTCCTTTGCTGTCTACAGTAGCGATGGATTTATCCTCTGTACTGTATTTTGTCTTACCCTTCTGACCATAGGTTGAGATAGTGGAGCTCTTACCTTTTTTCAGAGTTAAAATACCTTCATCTGCTGCAAGATATTTTCCGTTACCGCCATAAGGTCTGTTGCCGGGTTTGGTAATCTTGTTGCCGCGGGTTGTAAGAATCTGACTCTTCTTCCCCTGTACATCGATACCGTTTTTCTTAGGCTTAACGATAGTATTTTCAGCAATCAGAGATACTACGGCATTTTTACATACGGTTATTCCATAGGTCTTGGCCTTTTTAATCGTATTGCCGATAATCTGACCATTTTGGGAGCCCTGTATAAAGATTCCAACTGCACCGGGATTTGTTATGGTATTTTCTTTTACCAGGTCATTATTGTTACTGATAAGAGCGATGCCGTGAGGGGACTTTGTTCCCTTGGTTTTTGAGATAGTATTGCCGGAAACTGTAACGCCGTCGCAATATTCAACTCTTATACCATTGATGGATGCGCCTTCAGTGGTTGTTCCGGATATGGTACTGTTCTTAACATATCCTGCATAAACTGCGTATGCATGAGGGCCAAGTACCTTATTGTCTGTAACTTTATAACCACCAAGTAAAGTCTTGGAATTAAGAATGCCTGATATACGAATACCGCAAGGTGTCTTCCCCTTTGAAGTCTTAAGTGTAATTGTATTGTTTGAAATGGTTATATTTGCATCATAGGAGCCGGGATTGCCGCCAACCTGCTTGTCGGAAGGTCTGCAGTCAACACCAAAACCAACGCCGTCGAGAGTGTTGCCATCAACTATAGAGTTGGTCCATCCTATTGTTTCAATAGCAGTACCGAGAATATTTTTAAAGGTGCAGCCTTTTACGGAAATGTTGTTGAAGAAGTGACCTGCCTGTATTCTGTGTGCTCCGAATGCACGCGGTACGCCCTCAAAAATACAAGCTGAAACAGCAACATCCTCGCACGCAGTATCATCAAAAGGCTTAACCGAGAAGTTTCCTTCGCTTGCTATATCGAGTGAAAGAGCCTCATAGGCGCCCTTATCTTCTGCTGTTGAATACTTGCCATCCTTGAAGGTGCAATTTGTAATTGTAGCCTTCTTGCAAGCACCAAGCTCAAGCATGTGGCAATCTACAGCGCCGCTGAAGTTGACATGATCAACCACAACGTTTGTTGCATGACCGATGATTACCATTCCGGTTGCTACAGAGTCAGCTTTCTTAATGTTACCATTTTTGATAGTGATGTTTTTATACTTTTCAAAACCACCTTTATTTTCACCATAGGTTGCATCTGTAAATAGGATAGAACCGTTGGTATTGCCGGTAAGAGTATGACCATTTAAATCAAGGGTCACATCACTTGCAAGCCATATGTTTTTTGTAACGGTAATATCGTTTTGGAGCGTAATTGTACCGGGAGCTGAAACACCCTGGGCGATATTATAGGACAACAATCTGAGTTCTTCTCCGTCGGTTACGGGATAACTTGTTCCATCCGCCTTGGAAATTATGGCCGGCGAGCCAATCAGCATAAATGCTGCCAGCATCATTGGTAGTATTATTGCACTTATTTTCTTCATTATATTCCTCCTCTCGTAGAAGATGATTTTTTTGTAGAGAAGTATCAATAATATTATTCTAATGCATGAATGGGCTGGATTGAAATTAACTATTTATGAAATTTTGTTTAAGCATTTAAGATTTATTTTATTTTTCTAAATGTGTTATTTTGCATGTTCGTGGCTTATCGGCTAAAATAGAAAAAGTGATTATTTTTTTAGTGAGGACGGGTAATGAAAAGAAGTAAAGTTATAAAAATGCTTGCGATAGTGAGCATGGTTGCAGTGACGGTTAGTTTTACAGGGGAGCATGCCCTGGCAGTGTCGGAAGGGACACTGGCGATAGAGAATGAGAGCCTGCAAACACAGGAGGCAGAAACTCTTTCGGAAAACGGTGAAGGAGAGACAAGCGGAGGAAATGCTGAAAACGGTCAGAGTCCGGATGAGGAGACAAATGGTCGTGAGAGCGGCGAAGAGAGCGGGAATGCCGGAGATACAGCTGAAGCTGAAAATAGCGATTTAAACGGCGAGAATGCCGAAAAGATGGAAGAAGGCAGCAATGCCGAAGAATCAAGCAATGAATCAGCAGAAGATCAGGCAACAGAGGAGCAGGATCCCTTGGCGGAAAACGAGGTAAATCCCGCTGTTTCCGATGGAGATGCTGCTGCGGCTGATGAGACTTCCGAAGATAAGGAGCCCTTGGTTAGCGGAGCTTTTCACTATGAGACCGAGGCAGATGGATACCGGTTTGTATTCAGTGCTGAGGAAAACGTGGTTCCGGATGGAACAAAGGCTGAGGTTAAGCTTGTTCAGGCAGATGAGAATATCGTTAACGAGATAGACAGAGCGGCCACCGGAGAAGCAATAATCGCAGATGTTTTCGATATAAGGCTGTTTGACAAAGACGGGACAGAGATACAACCTGAAGAAGGTAGTGTACATATCTCTTTGAAGCTCTCGGAAGGAGCGATGATCAGGCAGGAAGAGTATGAAGGCTGTGCCGACCTGAAGATGATCCATATTCACGATGAAGAGTCTAAGCAGCTTGATAACGAAGAGACTAAGGAAAACTCAGGCGTTGAGATTCCTTCAGATACAGATGTTGAGACCTATGTTTCCGAGGATATGATTGATCCCGATACCCAGACTTTGAAAGACAACGTACTTCCTCAGACGGTTGTCCTGGGAGCCTCTAAAGACAAGGAATACTATCAGAATATTACATTGGATTTTGATACGGATTCATTCTCTGTATTTGCACTGGTGAATGTCTTACAGAAATATGAGTTTGATCCGGTAACAACTGTTGATGGTGATGTTTCAACTATTGATCTTACGTCTATGAAGGCAGATCTGGAATCTGATTTTTACCGCGTTGTGCAGGATGCGTTGGGAAAAGCCTGGGCAGTTACCAAAACAGACAGGACAAAGTTCTATAAGATCATAGTTCCGGCAGGGACCTATTATCAATACAGTGATGATAAGGCATCTTTGAGGCTTGGAAATAATACAACCCTTATTTTAAATGGGGTAACCATCATTAACCAGCGTGACGGGTTGATGTTCACAACGCGCAAGTTAGAAAATGCTGAAATAAAAGGAAAGTATGACGATTATTGCAATATCGCCATAAACGGTGGAACTCTTGTAGCAAATAGTGCATGTGTTGAGCATTCAATGGTAAAACTCGCACATATAACAGGACTCGAGATCAGTGGAGTGACATTCCAGGGCGGAGCATCTCCCCACATGCTGGAAATAGCGGCCTGTAAGGATGTAAAGGTTAAAAACTGTACTTTTAAAGATACTTTGCATGGGGATAATGAGCTTGAGGCTTTCCAGATCGATGTACAGACAGAAGGAATGATGACCTATGATGTTGATCCTGCCAACGATGACTATCCTTGCACAAATGTAGAGGTTTCCGGTTGCATCTTTTCAAACCTGTACAGAGGCTTTGGAAGCCACGGTGCGATTGCAGGACCTTTTTACTACACAAATATCAATGTAAATAATTGCACTTTTGATAACATAATAAATACCGCAATAATGTGTACGATGTGGAAGGATTCCAATATCGCCAATAACGTAATCACTAATGTGGGCAGAGGAATCGATACAACCACCTACTCCTGGTACACGAATTATCCAACCGATGAAGATGATAATCCGGGTAGTCTTTCATATAATTCAAACACGACTATTTCCGGCAATCAGATTTCCATTGGCGGAGCTGACAGAAACAGTGGCATTTGGGCAGGAATCCTCCTTTCCGGTTATTACAGTGCTACTGCGGGCGAGAATTATCCGGCAGGTCTTTATCCCGTAAGCGGATTTACAGTCACAGGTAATACTATTTCAGGATATAAGGACTGGAACTACTTTAAACAGGATGATATTTTTGCTGATATCTACACCCTCTATGCGAAAGGTGTTAATATCAACGATAACACGCTTACCGACAACTGGTACGGAATTCAGGTTCAGGGTGGCGGAGAAGCATCCATGCTGAGTTCAAATCATTTTGGCAGTGAAAAATATGCGAGCATAGCTGTTAAAAATGGCGGAAATGTACAGAATATGTCAGGAAACAAGCTCACTATGGATTGTCCTTTCGGAATATATGTAGATGATGAATCTATCTGTAACGGAACCTGTGAGACGAACGCTTATGTAATGGGAGCAGGTGAATCAAAAAGCGTAAGGACCGGAGCGTTTTCATTATTCACCAATGACTGCAGCAATCAGATTGCCGGAACCTATAAGTCCAGTAAAAAGTCTGTGGCTAAGGTAACGCAGTCCGGTAAGATCAAGGGAATCAAGAAAGGAAAGGCGACAGTCACTGCGTCATGGGACAGAGGCGGCGGAGTAGTTAATGTAGTGCTTACTGCAAACATAAAGAAAGCTCCGAGTAAGGTTAAGCTTGCCAAGAAGAAAACTCTTAAAAAGGGCAAGACATATCAGCTTAATCCCAAAGTAAATAAAGGGTCTCACTGCGAGAAATACAAATATAAGAGCAGCAACAAGAAGATAGCAAAGGTTTCATCGACAGGGCTTGTTACGGCCAGGAAAAAAGGAAAAGCAATAATAACGGTAAAAGCCTATAACGGCGTTTCGACAACCATCCTTATAAATGTAAAGTAAAAAAACTCCCGAGAATGGATCAATTCTCGGGAGTGTTATTTTTCTTATTCTGTTTATTTCTTTTTTTCATCTTGTACATCTGTTCATCGGCCATGGCAATGATCTTATCGAGGTCGAGGAACTCATCAAATATAGTCGAGTATGCTCCATAGCTTGAAGATACGGTGTAGCCAAGCTTTTCGCTTTCTTCCTTAAGTTTTTTCTCCATCTTCGCTATAATGTCGCAGCTGTTGCACTCGCCGGGCACCAGGGCAAGCATTTCATCACCGCCGAATCTGACACAAAGAGAACCTTTGGGACATACGGATTTAAGCACCTTAGCAACCGTAGCTATTGCACGGTCGCCTGCAGCGTGACCGAGATTGTCGTTTATCTCTTTGAGGCCGTTTAAGTCGGTCATGATGATTGTGAGCTTCTGGCCGGAATTCTGAGGCGCATCCTTGAGCTCTTCAAGTTTTGAAAGAAATGCCAGTCTGTTGTAGAGACCGGTGAGGGCATCATTTTGATACATCCTCTGAATCTTATCGCGCAGATATTTCTGGTAGCGGATGGTTACATAACCACCAAAACCCATTCCGAGACAGTTTGTAAGGCTCGGAGTTCTTGAATAATCTATCAGATCGTACCGGTTGAAGGAATAGCATACAAAACCGATATCTTTTCCCATATACTCAAGAACATTGAAGATAATGGGATAGCCCCTCTCCATGATATCCTCGAGATTGGGGATGATATCCTCTTCGTTGTACGGGAAAATCTCGTCAGTGTCGCTGTAGGAGTTATAGATGACGCTCCTGGTGGTCCTTTCCATGTCTTCGAGGAAATAATTGTTCTCGATGTTAAAGCAGGCATCTTCCACAATAAGGCACATATTTTGGGTGATGGAGTTCGTAACTGAATTGGAAAGGTGCCAAATGCAGTCGGCCATCTTGTCACTTGCCATGATATTGGAAGTGAGATCCTGCATGATATATACATCATCCTGATGATGGTAAAATCTGTTGTTAAAGCTCTGAACAGTGGACATCCAGTTAATCTGGCAGCGGGGACAACCGCAGGACTCGTTGGCCATGAAACTGGGAGTTATCCACTCGGTAATGTTTTTTTCGCCGCGAAGAACGCCGTTTATAACTTTCATGACGGTATTTGCAAGAGTTGCACTGTCACAGATAGCGGTCGTGATTCCGGGAGAGGATAAAAAGGCCTCATCCAGTCCGTCAAATCCGGATATCAGAACCTGATCGGGAGTATTAATTCCGTGAGAACTAAAGACATCACAGACATTTATCGCCATGATATCGTTGGCACAGATAACAGCGTCCGGAATGACATCCCTTTTAAGCAGCTCCTTGGCAGCAGCTCTTGAAGGAATCGACCAGAAATCCCCATAGCTTACCATGCTGTTATCAAAGGTGAAACCATTTTCCTCAATGACTTTTTTGAAAACTTCAAGCCTCTCATTTGAGAATTCGCTGTCCGGTTTTCCGGCCATAAAATGAGGATGTTTAGGCTTGTGGAACTCAATTATGTGCCTTACTATGGCTTCAAAACCCTTGGCATAATCAAATTTTACATGGGAAACATTATCATATTCGCCGTCAACGATGATGGCGGGAACCTCATGACTGTTAGCCTTGTCGATGATTCGTTCGACGAGCTCACGACATTTGATCTTTTCATCCATGATAATAATGGCATCGACTTTGTCATAAGGAATAAGGTCAAAAACAGATGCTTCTGCGAGATGGGTATTGCCGACATTGCCTATTTCGGCATTCATGGCATAGATAAACAGACGGCTGTCAGCTGCCTTCAAGAGCTCATTGAGTTCTGCTGTAAAACTGAAGACCTGAGAGTCGTATATTCTATATGTGCATAGAGCTATTATCTTCTTGCCAGCTATCATATGCCCTCACAAAAGTTACGCTGATAATCAGAAAAAATCATTTTTCCATTTAATATATTATCATATAAAAATCTGCATAGTACTAATATTTATTTGGATTTATATTTTTTTAGCGTTTTTTTATAACTAAATACAGAATATGGCTGTGATGGAAAACGAAAACAGCCGCAAGCAGGAACAGATGGGTGTAAAAAGCTCCCACTATGTAGTAATTGCGCTCAAGCAGGTAACCTGCCTCGAATCCAAAGAAACAAAGGAGCCCCGACAGCGTAAGTCCCAGCATCAGAAGCGGGAGCTTCATGAATATGTTTCTCATGGCATGCAGGAAATCCTTGAAGGAAGCGTCGAAGTACACGAAACGACCTATCATAAGACCGAGATAGTACATCATAACAGGGCTGTACTCACTTTCGTCGCCGATGACATTAAGAAACATCAAGATAATTATCACATAAAACATGCCGAGCATTCTGACACAGGCGATGTCATCTCTGGAAATCCTTTTTAAAGGGATGATGAGTTTATCCAAAATAGTATTTAAAACGCAGGACAAGCAGATAAGAAGCAGAAGTACGAAATCTTTCCAGTTTTCCCAGATATACATGAACTGTCCGAGGAATCCTGTCTGTGTGGTGCCCTGAATCAGGCTGTATACGTGGTTTAGGACCACATAGGCGCAGGCAAAGGACATGACTGAGGTCGCGGAGATGATCATCTCGTACAGGAGCTGAACCGAGTTGTGAAAACGCTCGCTGATTAGGGTTTTTCGCTCCTCGCGGTCCCTGCTGGATGTGACTATTTCCGTTCCGCCGAGGATCAGGAAGTCACAGATGATTATTCCCACCAGTGCCAAAAGAAAGAATATGAGCTTTTTTATCAAAGTAAAATCCGGATTAATATATGCTTCTATGGTCATGTTAATTTCTCCTTATTTGTTGTGCCTTCTCCCCTGGAGGCGCACGACGTCCGGGGGACGTCGGCTTTGCGCGGACCGGAGCGGAGCGTAGACAGGTGGCGCGAAGCGCCGGATGAGGCAAACCCAACTTATTTATTTTAATGACTTCTAAGGTGAATTTTCAACCCCCGCCGCGATCAAATTGCACGCTCCCGAAAATAATTTTCCACATGATATAATCAGTGTATTATATTTCCAAAACTATTAGTTTTAATTGTTTTAGAACAAAGGATAACGGTTGTATGAAACAGCGTGAAGGCTTGCCGATTTGGGCGATAATTGCAGTTCTGCTCGTAGTGGCTCTTTTGGGCGGAATTTTGCTTAATCTAAATAAAAAGAATACAGAAAGCAGCGATAAGCTCGTTGTTGTTTCACCGCATCCGACGGATTTCATGATTCCTCTTATTCAGGAGTTCGAAAATGAGACGGGGATAGAGGTGGACCTTCGCAGCTGTGGTACTTCCGAGGCTATTCGAAGCATGGTGGATGATGAAAATATCGATGTTTTGTGGGGAGGATCACTTTTGTCCGTCGGTGCGTACAGTGAGTTCTTTTACCCGTACAAAAGCGTGAACAGGGCTATGTTCAAGGATGATTTCAAGGATATTGACGGGAGGATCACCTGTTTTTCCAACGTTCCCAGTGTGATCATCGTGAACGAAGATATTATAGGAAACACGCAGATTGAGGGCTATGAGGACCTTCTTGCCGAGAATCTCAAGGGTAAGATCGCTTATGCGAATCCCGGTAAGTCATCTTCTGCCTTCGAACACCTGGTTAACATTCTCTATGCGATGGGGGATGGTAATCCGGAAGCCGGCTGGGATTATGTGGAAAAATTCATCGATCAGCTGAATGGTATTTTGCTTGGAAGTTCTTCTGAAGTTTACGAGGGCGTTGCTGCAGGAAAATATGTGGCAGGCCTTACTTTTGAAGAAGCTGCGGTTACTATGCTCGGAAAAGGGAAGCATATAAGGATAATCTACATGGAGGAGGGTGTCGTTTCGACGCCTGACGGAATCTATATCAGCAAGAATTCTACGAATATACTTAAGGCGGAGAAGTTTGTCGACTTCATGACAAGTGCGGGAACCCAGGAATTTATGGCGGGTAATCTCGGAAGAAGATCCGTGAGGCGCGATGTCTCTGCATCGGAGCTTGTTATTCCCGATAATGAGATTACCGCAATCGACGTCGACAGGGATGAAGTAATCAGCAAAAAGGATGAGTGGAATTCCAAATTCCTTGCACTTTTCGGGGAGGATAGCGATGAATAAGGCTCCCGCATCTTTTCAGGAAAACATAAGAAAAACCTTCATCAGATTTTCGGTTGTGCCCGTAGCGCTTGTTTCCGTAATGGCTTTGATTCTCTTTGTATTTTCCTTTGCCTTGATTATGGCGATCTCGAATCGCGGAGAGAATGAGGCTGTCAATGAAAAGCTCACTAGGATGACCAACATCTATTATCAGATGTTGGATGATGTGGGAGAATCCCTTGAAAATAATCATCTGACAGTTTCGAGGAATGAGGTTTTCGGAATTTTGTATGACAGGACCTCGGAATTTGAGGATATCGGAGATCTTATTATCCTCTCAAAGGATCAGAAGGTGCTGTTTAAGAGTAAGAGTAGTGTTCCGCAGTTTTTGACGGATGGAACAAGCTCAAACTGGGGCATTTTGAAGGCTTTGAAGAAGGCGAGGGGTAAGACCGCGTCGATTCTGTACGATAAGAAGCTGTGCATAGGAAAAGGCGTGTATCGCGGCGAGAAACTCAGGTTCATGATCGTCTATATCGTGCCCTCGGATGTGCTCAGCGTGGCGTCGGAGATTCAGAGCAGATATGTGCTCATTACAGATAAAAACGGTTGGATTTACGCGGCAAACACGAATAAACTGCGAGACAGCTACGGGCAGATAGATTCGAGGATTGCGCAAAACACAGGATTTATCATGGTCGACGGCGGACTGTTCTATGTGCATAAGTCGGTAACCGACAAGGGATTTGGGGTATATACCATAACCGACATGGGTTGGAGTGTTCAGTTGATTATCGTGCTTATCGTGATTTTGGCGATTGTATTTCTGGCAATTGCGTTTGTTACAGTCAGAAGTACGGCAAAGAGCTCAGAGGAATACACCCGTGACATCAGGAAAATCGAGAACGCTCTTGAAGAGGTTCAGAACGGCAATCTTGATGTGAGCCTCAGAATAGGCAGCAGCAAGGAGTTCATGACCATCGGTAACGACTTCAACGACATGCTTAAGGGACTTCGCGAGCAGATAGAGAGGAACAACGAACTAGCACAAAATGCGGCTTTCGCGCAGGTTAAACAGCTGGAGAGCCAGTTTAATCCGCACTTTTTATTTAATACTCTTGATAATATAAGATTCATGGCTAAGATCGATCCCGCGGCAGCTGATAAGATGATTGTGTCTTTGTCGGGGATTTTGCGATACTGCATCCGTGATATGCGAGAGGAAGTTACGGTCAGGGAGGATCTTGATAATCTGCAGTTTTACCTGAATATATTGCAGATACGTTTCAACAAGCGTTTTGCCTATAATATCGAGGTCAGTGAGGACATCATGGACTGCCTCATTCCGAAGCTGATGCTGCAGCCTCTTCTTGAAAATGCTATCAAGTACGGCTTCGGTGACCGTGAAAAGCTGACGGTGAATATCCGCGGCTATCAGATGCAGGATGAGCTTGTCTTTATCTGCGAAGACGATGGCGCCGGAATTGATGAGGAGCAGCTGTGGGTAATTCAGAATTATCTTAAAGAGGATGAAAACCGCACCAACCATTATGGGCTGTATAATATTCACCGCAGGATCAGGCTGCTTTATAAGGGCAACTACGGCCTGGATGTTACAAGTAAGAAGGACGAAGGCACGTGCGTGAGGATGATTATTCCGAAGCATACTTAAAGCCTCCTCCCGAGAGGCGCACGACGTCCGGGGGACGTCGGCTTTGCGCGGACCGGAGCGGAGACAGGTGGCGCACAGCGCCGGATGAGGGTAAGAATGTACAGAGTACTTATTGTAGAAGACGAAGATATCATAAGAAAGGGCATAGCCTACACCATGGACTGGACAGGCATGGGCTGCACCATAGCAGGCGAAGCCGCTAACGGCAAGGAAGGCCTTGAGAAGATTGAGGAACTTTCACCGGATATAGTTCTTGCAGACATAATGATGCCTGTTATGGACGGCATTGAGATGATCAGAAAAGGGCAGGAAATCTCTGACTTCAAGGCTATCATAATGACCAGCTATGCCGATTTTGAATACGCAAAGCAGGCGATTGACCTTGGAGTATCAGCGTATCTGATGAAGCCCGTGGATGAGGAAGAACTGAGGAAAAATGTTGCGAAGGTAACTTCCGAGATTGAGAAGGATAAGCAGATAAAGCAGCTTTCGGAGAGAAAGAAGTCCGGAGATGACCTCGATGTGGCCTTCATCAAGTCGGACAAGGATAATGACTATATTCAGCAGATAATTGAGAGGACGCGTGAGCGCTATTCTGAGAAGATCAGTCTGGACATGTTTTCAGAGGAACTGGGAGTGTCTTCAAGCTATCTTTCGCGCAAATTCAAAGAGGCCACCGGCCAGACCTATCTTGATTTCCTAAACCGCTACCGCGTAAGCCAGGCAGTAAAACTCCTTGAAACCGGCACCTACAAAGTGTATGAAGTCTCTGAACTTACCGGCTTCAGCGACTACAAGTACTTCAGCACCGTCTTTAAGAAGTATGCCGGAAGTTCTCCGTCTGACTTTGTGAAGTGAAGTTCAAAATATTGGATAATTAAACAGAATTTTAGGTATAGAAAAACGATTTCCTTCGGTATCATCTTCTTATCAAATGTATTTAACATTTTGAAAGGAGAGGAAAATGAGAAAAAAGTTAGCATTGGTTTTAGCAGGACTTATGACACTCAGCGTAGTTGGCTGTGGCGGATCTAACGGAGGATCTACAGAGGCACCCGCTGCTGAGACAAAGACTGAGGAGGCTGCACCGGCTGAGACAGCTACAGAAGAGCCCGCAGCAGAGGAGACAACAGAAGCTGAAGAGGCAACTGAGGATGCAGGTGAGGCTACAGAGGCCGGCGGAATGGATGCTCTTATTGAGGCAGCTAAGGCTGAGGGAGAGCTCATCGTTTACGGTTCATGCGAGGAAGAGTACCTTGCAGCAGCTTGTGAGAACTTCGAAAAAATGTATGGCATAAAAGTTCAGTATCAGCGCCTTTCTACCGGTGAAGTTCAGAGTAAGATCGAAGAAGAGAACGGAAATCCTTCAGGTGACGTTTGGTTCGGCGGCACAACCGATCCCTATAACGTAGCAGCAGGCGAGGGACTTCTTGAGGCATATGAAGCACAGAATGCTTCTCATCTTATCGGTGATAAGTATCGCGACAAGGATGGTTACTGGTATGGAATCTACAAGGGAATCCTTGGTTTCATGGTGAACAGAGACGAGCTCGAGAGAATGGGCATCGACGAGCCTAAGGACTGGCAGGATCTTCTTGATGAGAAGTACAAGGGACTTGTATGGCTTTCAAACTACAACACAGCAGGAACAGCTAAGCTTGTTATCAACACAATGATCCAGAAGTACGGACATGATGAAGGTATCCAGTACCTCGTTGACCTCGATAAGAACATCGAAGTTTACACAAAGTCAGGTTCAGGCCCTTCCAAGAACGTTGGAACAGGTGAGTGTATCGTAGGTATCGGTTTCCTTCACGATGGTATCACACAGATCGTTGACAACGGTTATGGCAATATTGACCTCGTAATTCCTTCAACAGGAACATCCTTCGAGATCGGTGCAACAGCTATTTTCAAGGGATGCGCACATCCAAATGCAGCTAAGCTTTGGATCGAGTATGCACTCAGCCCTGATTGCGTTGAGCTAGCAGCACAGAACGGTTCTTACCAGTTCCTTGTTATCGACAATGCAAAGCAGCCCGAAGTAGCAGCAGAGTTTGGACTTGATCCCGAGAACGTTATGGATTATGACTTCGAAGATGCAAAAGAGAATACAGAAACTTACATTGAGGAAGTTATGACCGCACTCGGAAGCGCAGCAGACGATCGTTTCCAGACCGAATAATATAACTATTATGGGCGGATGTTTATTTCATCCGCCCTAAATTTTTAGAGGAGGAGTTGAAAAATGGCAAAGAGTCAAAGTGCCAGCCTTGACAGGAAAAAGCTCATGGCGGATCCCATCATGGTTTCTACCATTATTCTTTTGGTGGTTTTTCTTACAGTATTTATTCTTTACCCGCTGGCTATACTGCTTGTTGACAGCTTTGTATCTGAATCGGGGTTAACGCTTGATACATTTAAGAGAGTTATGGGACTCTCAAATTTCAGACGCGCGATCACCAACACACTTAAGGTTGGATTTTTGGTAGGTATCGCGTCAGCTCTCATAGGCCTTTTATTTGCTTATGTTGAGGTTTATGTAAAACTCAGAACAAAATTCATGGAAGGTCTTTTCAAAGTCGTTTCCATGCTTCCGGTGGTTTCACCGCCGTTCGTGCTTTCACTTTCGATGATCATGCTTTTCGGAAAAGCAGGTATCATTACACGTTTTATCTTACATATCTATGACAACAGCGTGTATGGATTCTGGGGCATCGCCATAGTCCAGACACTTACATTTTTTCCTGTGTGCTACATGATGCTCAAGGGACTTTTGAAAAATATCGATCCTTCACTTGAGGAGGCTGCCAGAGACATGGGCGCTTCCCGTTTCAAGGTATTCATGACGGTTACTTTCCCGCTTATTCTTCCGGGACTTGGAAATGCCTTCCTTGTAACCTTCATAGAGTCTATTGCGGACTTTGCTAACCCCATGATTATCGGTGGTTCCTACGATACACTTGCGACAACAATTTACCTTCAGATTACAGGTGCGTATGATAAGCAGGGCGCGGCTGCCATGGCGGTTGTACTTCTTGCAATCACACTCGTGATGTTTATCATCCAGAAGTATTATCTCGAAGCCAAGAGCACAGCTACTCTTTCAGGAAAAGCGTCCAGAGAGCGTATGCTCATCACAGATAAGAGCGTTACAATCCCTCTTACAATCCTGTGCTCAGCGCTCGCGATTTTCGTAATAATCATGTATATCTGCGTTCCCTTTGGCGCTATGTTCAAGACCTGGGGATACGATTTTCATCTGACCTTCAAGTGGTTCGGCCAGGTGTTCACAAAGTACAAGGGACTAAAAGCATTTAAGGACAGCTTCATTCTTTCCTTCATATCGGCGCCTATCACGGCACTTCTGTCCATGATCATCTCTTATCTTGTTGTTAAGAGAAAGTTCAAGGCAAAGGGCTTTATCGAGGCGGTTTCAATGTTGGCTATGGCAGTTCCCGGAACTGTACTCGGTATCGGATATATCAGAGGATTTTCAGGCGGTATCTTCGGAACAGGAATCCTTCAGGGACTGTACGGAACAGGTGCGATTCTCGTAATCGTATTTATCGTTCGAAGCCTTCCTACAGGAACCAGAAGCGGTATCTCCGCCCTCAGACAGATTGATAAGAGCATTGAGGAATCCGCTTATGATATGGGTGCCGACAGCTTCAAAGTGTTTATGACAGTCACACTTCCGCTTATCAAGGACAGCTTCCTTTCGGGATTTGTAACATCCTTCGTAAGAAGTATCACAGCGATCAGTGCAATCATCCTTTTGGTTACACCTTCGTATCTTCTTATTACGGTTCAGATCAACGAGTTCGCAGAGAAGGGATCCTACGGAATTGCCTGCGCTTTTGCATCAATCCTGATCCTTATCACCTACAGCGCGGTTCTTGTTATGAACCTTGTGATTAAACACTTCGGAACAAGTCGTCAGATTAAGACTACAGATTGACGGGAGGAGAAAAATTATGTCAAAAGAGAAAAAGGGCGTACGCCTTGAACATATTTCAAAGATTTACAAGGATCCCAAGACCGGTAAAGATTTCTATGCAGTTAAGGATGCAAATATCGAGATCGAACCCGGAAGTTTCGTAACACTTCTTGGACCTTCAGGATGCGGAAAAACAACAACTCTTCGTATGATCGCCGGCTTTGAGAGCCCGGACGAGGGAGAGATTTACCTTGGAAATGAGCCGATAAATGCGCTCACTCCCAACAAGCGTGATACGGCTATGGTTTTCCAGAGCTATGCGCTTCTTCCTCACTACAACATTTTTGATAATGTTGCATACGGACTTAAGCTTCGTAAGATGGATAAGGAGACTATCAGGAAAAAGGTTACTGACATTCTCGGACTCGTAGGACTTGAGGGCATGGAAAACAGAATGACTAACCAGCTTTCAGGTGGACAGCAGCAGAGAGTTGCTCTTGCAAGAGCTCTTGTAATCGAGCCCGGCGTGCTCCTTTTCGATGAGCCGTTGTCAAACCTTGATGCAAAGCTTCGTGTTTCCATGAGAACAGAGATCAGAAGAATCCAGCAGGAAGCAGGAATCACAGCTATCT
This sequence comes from Butyrivibrio sp. ob235, assembly GCF_900109475.1. NCBI lineage: Bacteria > Bacillati > Bacillota > Clostridia > Lachnospirales > Lachnospiraceae > Butyrivibrio > Butyrivibrio sp. ob235. The sequence goes on along the minus strand of NZ_FOBE01000018.1, from coordinate 11,896 downwards.
ATGTAACACATGATCAGAGTGAGGCTATGGCTATCTCCGATAAGGTCATTATCATGAAGGGTGGTCTTGTGGAGCAGATTTCCACACCTCAGGAAGCATACTACTATCCGAACAACAAGTTTGTCGCAGATTTCATTGGCGAAGCAAACTTCCTTAAGGCTATTGTCAAGTCACAGGATATTGTCGAAATAAATGGTGAAGAGGTTAAGTGCTCAACAGGAAGTCTTGGAAACGGAGCTGAGTGCAGCATCGTTCTTCGTCCCGAGGGAGCAACCCTTGGCGACAACGGTTCTATAATGGGCGAAGTTGAGTATTCATGTTTCATGGGTGCTTATCAGGATTATCATATCAAGATTGGTGATGAACTTGTTAAAATCCAGGAGTACAACCCGAAGAACAAGAAGATTTATGGTGTAGGCGACAAGGTTTATCTGAACTTTGAAGAAAATACATTATATGCGCTTTAAAAAGAACACGAAGAAAAGGAGGGCGCTGAATGGGAACGCTCGAATTTTTTGAAAGCAGTGCCGATCTTGCGGTCGCACTTAGACTTGTGATAGCAACTCTTTTCGGTTGCCTCATCGGCTGGGAGCGTGTGGTAAAGCGCCATACTGCAGGTATCAAGACGTTCGCTCTTGTGAGTCTTGGCTCAGCGGTTGCGACATCCCTGAATATATATCTTGCAATGTTGCCGGGGCTTGGGGCTGATGTCAGCCGAATTCCCGCCGGCGTAGTAAGCGGTATCGGTTTCCTCGGCGCAGGTACTATCCTCGTCACAGGTAAGAAACAGATAAAGGGACTTACCACAGCTGCTTCTCTGTGGGTTACTTCCTGCATGGGAATGGCTATTGGTGCAGGATATATCGTTATCGGCATCACTTGCTTTGTGCTGGTCATGATCGCCAACGTAGTGCTTATGAATCTCAGCAATGTTGTTGAAGAATATAGTAAGTACATGAGCATGTATATTGAAGTGAATAAAGGCTCAGTCACTAAGCTCTCCAAGTATCTGTCTGAAGAGGATCTCTCAATCAGCAGTATGACCAAGAGCAAGGAGAAGACACTTCAATCCTCTGATGTTGCACTTCTGATCGATATCGACAGCTCCAGAAGACGCTCCCACAGGGAGATCATCAGAAGACTCCAGGAGCTGGAGTATGTTAATTATGTGGAAGAGATTTGATGGATATAGCATTATTTATAGGCTTGTCGTAAGTCAATTCGCGAAGAAATTAGGAATGGACTTACAGCTGGAGTCCTTTTTCTGTGGAATAGGAGTTTTGTGCAAAACCACAGATGTGTAAATCGGATTAATCTGCGTAATAGAAATTTTGTGCTAGAACACAGATAAAAAAATTGGTCAAATCTGTGAAAAAAATAATATGTGTAATATCATAGATGATTTTGAATTTTTATAGTTAAATTTATCTGTGAAAATTAGTATTGCGTAAGGAACACAGAAATATCTGACACAAAACTGGGTGGATAAAGGAAAAATATCTGTGAATAAAGAGTAGAAGCCCATAACACAGATTTTGGCAGAAAAATAATCTGTGAAAGAATTAAAAAAGTGGTTTTCACAGAAGATGAATAAATCCTATGGACATAATGTGGAAATGCTAAGTATATAAGATGTTAATCACAACAAAAAACATTGTGGTTCAAAATTAAGACACATTTGTGTGCTAGCATCAAAAATATGTGGATAATAAAGTCGCAATCAAACACAGTGTTTATCCATACCACATCAATTATCAATTTGGAGGAAACAAAAATGAGTCAGGAAAAAGTTGATGCTTACAAAATCGAGAAGAAGGGGAGAAAGGCAAGAATCGCAAAACATAAGAGAAATGTAAAGATTGCAAAGTGTGTAAGTCTGGTGCTTCTGCTTGCTGTATGTTCTCTGGTAGGATGGAGAGTTTATGCTGCTAAACATCCTACAGCAGATGCGGCTGCAACAGAGATTTCAGAGGATGTAGTACCTGCAGCAGAGACAGTTGATGGAACAGAAGCTACAGCAGAGACCACAGACGGAACTGAAACCGTAGATGAAACTGAAACTTCAACTGATGCTGCAGATGAGACAACAGATGCTAACTAATCCGTGATATATTTCATGACTGATTAAGATAATCAGTTTCAGGCTGAATTTTTTATTTTAGCATTTAGTTTCAATTTAGGTTAGAGGTATATAGTGTAATCATCGAGAGGAGCAATCCTTTTGGAAATAGCATACACACACTCTTTCTTCATATTAGTTGGCCGGGCTTCTCGAGGAGCCCGGCCATTCCTCATTAATATCGCAAAGCTTTATTCAGTCAAGCCTTCAAATCAGGAAAGGTTCTATCTAATCATATACTAAAAAATCATAGCATCCTTTTTAAACCTTTAGGTTGCATTTAGGTTCATTTGCAATAATACCCAATAAAGAAAATAAGCTGAAAAAGCTATTATGAAAAATACATTGAGGAAGGAAAGAAAATGAAAAAACACGCATGGGCTGTTTTGTACACTATCGCCCTTACAGCCTTTACCACATATATATCACTGGATACTTTTGTGTTGGCAAGGAGTTACAACACTAATGCAACTGATATAAATACAGCAATGTTTTCAGGAATGGAAGTCAGTTCAGGGATTAGTGACAGCATAAAACAGGACAATACAGATCAGGACACCACAGACGGGTCCGAAAAAAGAAAACATTCAAGAAATAAGCATCCGGGAGGATGGTCCAAAGATTCCGGATTCCCGGAAAAATTCAAGGACAGAAAAGCGCCTGACGATAGTGAATCAACTGAAGACAGCAATGCCCCAAGCGATAACGAATCCGCCAACAATAGTGAATCAACAACCACATCAGAATACACAGGAGAGACATCTTATAAAGATGAGAATGTGACCATAGAGCTCACTACTTACGATGAATATGACACGAAAATATATGTGGCAGACGTGACTCTGACATCCGCCGAGTATCTTAAGACAGCCTTTGCTGAGGATACTTACGGAAAAAATGTAACCGATACCACCTCCGATATTGCAGAGAAAAATGGCGCAATTCTCGCTGTAAACGGAGATTATTACGGTGCTCGTGAAAGCGGATATGTGATCAGAAACGGCGTGGTTTACAGGGATAGCGTTAATGGCTCTGATGTTCTATGCATATATGCGAACGGATCGATGGAGGTAGTAAAGGACAGCGAATATACGGCAGATGAACTTTTGGAAAAGGGAGTATGGCAGGCGTTTTCTTTCGGACCGGCACTGGTGGAGGACAGCGAAATAGCTGTAAGTACCAACACCAAAGTTGACAGAGAAATGAGCAGCAATCCCAGAACTGCCATCGGAGTGATCGATGAAAATCATTTTGTTTTTGTTGTATCGGACGGAAGAACTTCGGAAAGTGAAGGCTTGAGCCTATATGAGCTGGCAACCTTCATGGAAAAGCTTGGTGTGGAAACAGCTTACAATCTGGATGGGGGAGGATCATCAACAATGTATTTCAACGGTCAGGTTGTTAATAATCCGACCACAAGCGGAAAGATAAAGGAAAGAGAGGTAAGCGACATTGTATTCATTTCGTAGCATAAGAAGAAGTTTATTTGGAAACCTCGCAGGTACGATCTTTTTGGCTCTGTTTGGAGCAATTTATGAAATGTACAGCCATGGAGTATATTCGTATTTCATGATATATGCATTCGCGGTACCGCTTATAATGGGCGTTTTACCCTACATGATCATGCATACACTTGGAAAAACGGCGAGCCCGATATTCATCAATTTATGGAATTCTGCTATTGCAACATTAAGCGTAGGAAGCGTGTTCGCCGGGGTTCTTGCCATATACGGAACAACAAACAAGCTTCTGATCATTTATCCGATAGCCGGAGCAGTACTGATTCTGGGAAGTGTTATTTCCCTAGTGTGCAATCACAGCCATATAGGGCTTGCCGGGCAGAGCAACAGTAACCTTTCCTGATGCATTCTCGAGGACAACTTCCCTGGTCATGTTCCAGGTGTCGATTACTTCGACTTTGTACTTTTTATCTGCGGGCAAAACCAGAGTATCCCTGGCACAGCACCTGAGATAATAATAATTGATGATAGCAGAGTTATCAGCGCATCTGCCGCTGTAGCAGTGCTCTGCGTAGAAATGCATATGACGGTTCTCGGGAGTCATCAGTTCTATGGCATTCATGAAACTGACAAACCCGGGATCCTTTTCTTTTTCGCGGCGCTCCTCATCGGAGAGCTCAGAGAAGTAAGGAATACCGCCCGCCGTAGGTTCAACCGGTCCCGGAAGACTTTCAACAATTTCTTTAAGAAAAGCAATACGCTCGGGAGATGTTCCTTTTAAGCGGCCGCCCTTCGACCACCACAGCACATCGTCGGGATCAAGAAAAGTCTCTCCGTGAGTACAGTAAGCCCCGCTTACGATGCTCATCCAGAATCTGGCAGTCATCTCTTCGCCGGAAATAGAACCCCAGAAATCGGGAATATTTCCCTCATAACAGCACTCGTCAACCATAATCGGTTTTCCGAACTTCCTAACGAGACCTCCAATATCGGGAAAACGCTTGGTCTGGTAGGAACCGTGTGTAATATTCGCTCTCGAAGTATCCCAGGGAACAAAACAGTTATGGTTGGAAATAAGATGATGCCTCTTATCATGAGATGCTAGATACTCCTCAATCTCATACCAATCCGCCATGCTCTTTCTATGAAGCAGAAGATCATACTCATTCGCAAGGCTCCACCAGATATTATCAAGATGTCCCAGCCTGTCTATGCAAAGCTGCAGATATTTTAGATTATCTTCCTGTGAAAACTGCGAGAATCCCCATCTGTCGTAGGGATGAAAAAGAATGAGATCGCACTGAATCTCCATGTCATCGAGATGCTTGATAATGCTTTCCAGATGATTCCAGAATCTCTCATCGGGTGAATCTACATCCCAACACCCGGAATCAGTCTTATGGAACGGATAGAACTCCGGCTCATTTTTATTATAGGTATAGTCCTTGGGAAAAACGCACATTCTGACCTTATTAAAAGGAGAGCCGGAAAGGCTCTCAAAGGTATGCTCGATTATTTCCGAAGTTTGATGCGCGAAGGCATAGATAGTTGTACCGAAAGGATAGAAAATTATGCCGTCCTCATATTCGAAGTGAGTACCGACAGCTTTTACCATTCCATGTTTACTCATGAAGTAAAATCTCCTTAAGTTCCTCTGTGTCTTTTGCAAAGAGCTCCGCACCTGCTTCTATAAGCTCAGGCTTATCGCGAAATCCCCACAAAACAGTAACCATTGAAAGCTCTGAATTCTTTGCGGTGGCAACATCAATATCAGAGTCTCCGACATACACGGCTTCCGATTTTGACACACCAAGCTCAGAGAGCGCGATATCCACAAGCTCCGGTGAGGGCTTTCTCGGAACACCTTCTCTTGCGCCTACAGCCACTGTGAAAAGACCGTCAAAATAACTCTTTGCCAACCTGTGTACATTTTCATCGGTTTTGTTGGATACTACCGCGGTTTTAATTCCAGCATCCTTTAGAGACCTAAGTAGCTCGCAGATTCCGGGATAGGGCTTCGTCTTCTCCGCGCAGTGAAGAGGGTAGTACTCCTTGTGCATGGCAAGAACCCTGCTCTCGGTCTCAGGATCCGTGCCCTCGGGAACACATTTATTTACAAGGTATACCATACCTTTTCCGAGAAAAGCGCGAACCTCCTTTGTTGAACGCTCGGGAAGACCGTTCTCACGAAGAGCATGATTCACGCTGTCTCTTAAATCATCAAGACTGTCGAGGATGGTTCCGTCCATATCAAAAATGACTGCTTTCATATTATTGCTGCCTTCCCATATCCATCATGGTTCTGAAAAGATCGATATCATTCTGTGTAAGCTTGATATTACACTGTTTTGAAGCTCCGTCCGGAGTTGTGATTTTCATATCAAAAATGGTGCCCTCCTGAAGGGATGAGTCCTTTACCGCATTGAAAAAAGGGAATACGCGTGGGTGCTCAGCCTTGAAGGTGTTAAATTTCTGCTGCAATTCCATAATTGCCATAGGATTAATATTCATAAAAACCTCGCTAAAATAAAATATGCTTGCGCCGCAGCACAGCATATTTATTCTAAGAAAAAACAGGGTATCTTGTCTAGTACCGGCCTTGGTTTATCTGATATTTTGGAGAAAAATGTGATATGATTACATAAAATCATTGCTTACTTAAGGGGATTTGGGAAAATGAAAAAACTAAAGATAACATTTAACGCACCTGTTGTACTTGGCTTTGCACTGCTTAGTTTTGCAGTCCTTCTTCTGGGAATAGTAACGCATGGAGCCAGCACACAGACATTTTTCACAACCTACAGATCGGATCTTCGATCGCCGCTCACCTATCTCAGATTCTTCACTTATACGCTGGGACACTCCGGCTGGGAGCATTTCATCGGCAACATGTCCTATATACTTCTGCTTGGACCTGCGCTTGAGGAAAAGTACGGATCAGCAAAACTTGTTGTTGTTATACTTGTTACCGCTCTTATAACGGGAATCGTAAATTCAATGTTTTTCCCTACTGTTGCACTATGCGGAGCTAGCGGAATTGTATTTGCATTCATCGTAATGACTTCCTTCACAGGCTTCAAAGGCGGAGAAATCCCGCTTACTTTCATTCTTGTTGCAATCATATTTATAGGACAGCAGATAATAGACGGGGTTTTCATAAACGATAATATCTCTAACACAGCACATATTGTGGGTGGAATTGTCGGAGCTGCAATCGGATATATTTGGAATAAGAAGTAATGGCTGACAAAAGTCCTGAAAAAATGTCAATCATTTTCTTGCAATATTTTTTCAAAAACAAATTAAAATAATTATCTGAAAATAGCACAAATTGTTCTTTAAGAGCTGCTTATGGCAGCTCTTTTGTATACAATAGAAATAATATAGACCTATTTTCACGAAATTCTCAACTTGTCAAGTACGAATTATGAATTGATTATTTCATATTTGGTAGTTTATTTTGAAAGAAAATTTCATATAATAATATATATTGCACTAGTTAACTTTTTTATCGAGGGGAGAAAAAGTCATGCGTAAGAATATCGCACGTAAACTTGCTGCATTTATGGCTCTTGTAGTCCTTCTTACGACCTTTGGGTCAGACTACAACAGCATTGGCGCTCGCGCTAATTCAGACGTAGATGCAATCGAGCAAGGTCTATCAGACGAAAACGGGCTCTGGGAACCCCAGGGCGCAGAACAACAGAATGTGCAGGAGGCTGAAGAGCCGGCACCGGAGGTGGTAGAGGAGCCACAGGTAGAGGAGCCACAGGTAGAGGAGCCTCAAGTAGAGGAACCACCGGCAGAGGAACCTGTACAGGAAGAACCACAGGTAGAGGAGCCTCAAGCAGAGGCACCGGCAGAAGAAGCTCAGGTAGAAGAGCCTGCTGAAAATGTGGAGAATCCTGATGCACAGCCCACAGAGGAAGTACAGCCTACAGAGATTCCCGAAGAGGAAACTCCTGCAGCAGATACTCCCGCTGAGGAGACACCTTCAGCAGAGACACCAGCAGAGGAAAACGGCGAAGCAGTAGTGCCTGAAGAGGCACCTGCCGAGGCTGGAGAAGCTGAAGCACCTGCAGCTGAGACACCTCAGGGTATCGTGATAAGCTATGTTGCAGCTGAAGGCGGTAAAGTATCTGTAGAAACTGAGACAGTTACAGAGGCTGCTGCCGGATCTACAGCTATAGCTGATGAAGGCTATAAGTTTGCAAACTGGACAGATGCTGCCGCTACAGTAGTAGGAGAGGAAGCAACTTTTGTTCCTTCAGCAGAGCAGACCGTTGAGGGTGCTGTTTTCACAGCTAACTTCGAAAAGCTTGCGGTAGAGGCTGAGCCCGAAGTTGATATGCCGGCTGTAACCTTTGATGATGAGGCCGGAGATATCAGCGTTCACGTTGAAGCCGGAGAAGGAGCTTTTCCTGAAGGCACCATAATGAAGGTTACTGCTGTATATGATCAGGCTATTCTTGATGCAGCTGCACAGGCAGCAGGCGTTGAGGCTGACAGCACAGCAGCTGTTGATATCACTTTCTACTACAAGGATAAGGATATCGAGCCCGAAAAGCCTATCAAGGTACAGCTTCACAGTAAAGTGATCACAGAATCCGATGAAGCTCAGGTAGTTCACATTTCTGATGACGGAGATGCGAATGTTGTTTCTGATGCGAGTATGAACGGCGATACAGCTGAATTTAATTCCAGCGATTTCTCAGTATATGTAGTTGTCGGAAAAGATGATGATAACTGCCGTGTAAAGGTTGTTTTCAAGAATGGTGATGAAGAGATTGCTTCAATGTATGTTAAGAAGAATGACAAGATGGAGCAGGTTCTCTATGATCCTGGAGTTGGTCAATTAGCAGCCGGCGTTAATTTTGCAGGATGGACAACTGACAAGAATTATGAACCTGATGCAACCGGACTTACTATTCAAGAAATAAGGGATACAGTTAACGGTATGCTTCCACCTGCAATCGATGCTGATGAAGAAGGCGGAACAGTACTGGAATACTATGCAATGTTTCTTAAGCAGTACAAGGTAAAATATCTTGAAAACGAAGTTGTACTTGGAGAGCATGCAGTTAATGTACGTGCTGATGCTACAGGAGATGCTTCAATCAGACCTTACACTGTAAATATGGCATATACTGTGCCTGATGATGAGCATAAGTTTGAAGGCTGGCTTGTTGCTGAAGGCAATGGGAATATTGTAGACAGAGGGGGAGTAGAAACTGATAAGCCTTTCCCTAATCCCACGGACATAACAATAAAAGGTGATGTAGCCTTCTCTGTAGATGCTCCTTCAGGACATTGGCTTGTTTTTGATGAGAACGGAAAAGGAGCTACTTACTGCGCACCGATATTTGTTAAAGCAGATGAGGTTACAAGAAAATCCAGACCGGATGAGGAGATGACCAGAAAGGGTTATTCTTTTGGCGGTTGGTTCAAAGACAAAGCATGCACAGACGGAAATGAATTTACATTTGGTAACCCGCTTACTGAGAAAACAACCATCTATGCAAAATGGACTCCTAATAACGAAGCGCCCTATACAATTCTTATCTGGAAGCAGAATGCGGCCAAAAACGGCTATGATTTTGCAGGGTCTGCTGTAGGAAAAGGACGCGTTGGAAAGAAGATAAAAGAAGATGAAAAGGCTATCGAAGAAAAGACAATTGGAGATGTTAAATATGCAGTGATAGCCAAAGAACAGTATGGCGGAGTTAAATCTGCCGATGCAGAAAATCTTCCCAATATTAAGCATCCTGAGTTTGTCGGATTTACACTTAAGAATGTTGAAGATGCAACAATAACCGCCGAGGGTACCGGCGTAGCAAATGTATACTTTGATCGTGTTCAGTATACACTTAAGATGTATTTAACAAGGAAGACCGGTAATAATACTTACACGGGATCACAATATGCAGGTAACGGTGCGTATGGCGGAGCCTGGAACCTACCCTTAAATGGTATTACCAAGATTAAAGGTACTGCACCCGGTACAGCTGACGGACAGTACTACTATTATCCTATCACTGCCTATTATGGTGATGATATCTCGGGCCTGTGGCCTACATACGAAGAAGTACAACCTAGCGGACAAACTTTTGTAAGCTGGCTTCTTCGCAAAGGAGCTAAGTCCTATACCAGTAGCGGTAATGGTGGAAATACTGTCAAAGGTGTTATTGGAATAATGGATGAGTGCGTTCTTGCAGATCTTACTTCCAAGGATGGCAACTATGTAGTAGCCCGTTATGACAGCGATCCTTATAACTGGACCTATAATCTCTATTTTGCGGATGCAAATGGAGAATATCCCGCTGAACCCAGCAAGAAGGTTACAGTAAGATCTAATCAGAGTGGTATTGACTCTCAGCATGCTCCGCCAATAGACGGATATGAATATGTAAAACGTGATGGGTATAGTGTAACTGAGCGTCCCAAAACAGGTACTATAAACTATTATTATCAGCCTAAAGCATTTGCTATCAACTATATGGATGGTAAATATGCTAATGGTTCAGACGGTGAAATACAGAATAATAGCGGCGTTCAATTAACTGAAAGAGATGATATCAAATTTGGTGCTGATATTAGTGGATATAATATAACAGTAGATTGCCCCGAGCCTGGATATGTATTTGAAGGCTGGTACATGGATAAGGCATGTAATTCTAAATACAACTTTAACACCACAATGCCTATGGGAGGTGTAACAGTATTTGCAAAATGGCGTCAGATCCAGTACCGTGCATTCCTGCATCCCAATATGGAAGGTGCAGATTGGGGTAATAATCAGGCCATGGATTTCCGTGTAGATTACGGCGCAAAAATCAGTTCACCTACAGGAAGAAAAGCAGGATACCGTTTTGTTGGCTGGTATACAACTCCTGACTTTAAGCCGGATTCAGTATTCAATGGAGACGTATATGTCCTGAATGAAGATACGGTTACCACTCCGTATACTGATAAGTTATCTGAGGATGCGAATAGATTTTGGATTACCAAACAGTTCGATATCTATGCTGAGTGGAGAGAGGTTCTCGACGGTGCGGAAGGAATTAACGTTGTTTACAGCCTGACCGATCCTGATATTGATGGCAAGGGACATCCCGGAACAGGAACAGGAACTGCTGAGGATAAAGGATTATACGTTGATAATTCACGTGCGATAGCAGTGCCGGCAGTAAAGGCTCCTGAAGGATATGTTTTCTCGAACTGGGTAGTTCAGAAATACATTTCAGGGGATAAATACGAGGATGTGCAGGATGTATTCCCCGGTGGATCATATGATATAAAAGCAGCATATGCTAAGGTTACTTCGCTTGGAGGAGGCAAGAATTCTTATGTAATCCAGCTTCGTGCTGAGTACAAGCTTAAAGAAGAAGCTACACCTACCTACATACCGTGGTATGCAAACGATAATACAGCTGCATTCACAATTGATAAGGTTGACGCCGGAGAAACCACAGATAAGAGCACACTGCAGATCAATGAAGCAGTTGAAATTAAGACAGTTCCTGATACCTCTTCCTACAAGTCCAAGTATGAATTCAAGGGCTGGGCAAAGGTAAACATGGGTAATACTGACGAAGAGGCATCTAGATTTATGAATAATTCAGCCAATTGGAAAAAGAGCGGGCTGAGTCTATTCATACCATATGAAAACGGCGCATTCACTTATGAAGGCAAGGCGGCAACAAAGGTTGCTGCTAATGAGGCAATGCCTTATCAGGCACTGTTTGCAGTTTGGGAAGATAAGCTGACTTATCATTCTAACACAGAGGATGATGAGACGGTTGAACAAACAGGAGATCCTGAATCAACTCTTACTGTTGCGGCCAACAGCTTCGAAAATGGTGAGTATACATTCCTTGGCTGGAATACTAAGCCTGATGGAACCGGTACGACATACCAGCCGGGTTCATCTTATACACTTACTGAGGATGTTGATGAGCTCTTTGCTATGTGGGAGGATACCCTTACCTATAAGGCAAATACAGGTGCAACAGTTGAGGATATTGTTGATAAGGGAGAAATCGGCGAAGAACTTACAGTAAGAGCAGCCGATACATTCACAAACGGCACCTACAAATTCAAAGAGTGGAATACACAGGCTGATGGACAGGGAACAACATATGAGCCTGGTAATACATATACACTCACGGATGAGGATGACGTCCTTTATGCAATCTGGGAAGACACCCTTACCTATAAGGCAAATACAGGTGCAGCTGTAGAGGATATTGTTGATAAGGGAGAAATCGGCGAAGGACTTACAGTAAGAGCAGCCGATACATTCACAAACGGCACCTAC
>NZ_FOBE01000031.1:0-52775 GCF_900109475.1 Butyrivibrio sp. ob235 | reverse complement strand
GGGTCTCAGCAATCAAGTTCTCTCTGGCCAGAACATTGCTTGGCTTTGTTCTGTCCGTTTTTACCTAAGTTAGGTTGTTTTGTTCTCTGAATATTCTTTTTGGAATTTTCAGGGTTGCATTACTATTTTATTGTCAAAGTGCTTTGTCTTGGCTTGTCAGCCGCAACTCGTTTACTTTATCATGAGTGGCTGTCTCTGTCAAGAACTTTTTTAATTTTTTTCAAGAATTTTTATAAGTAGTTATCAGCTCTTATATTTTTGCTCTCTCGAAGTGAGCGAAGTTGATTATAGCATCACTCAAACAGGAATGCAACTAATTAATTTTGAAATTGTAAAAGAAATTGCATCGTCGATTTTATAGCCTACTATATGTTGAATGAGCATTACCCACATATATGTTTCCACGGCTCCGAAGGCAGCTCCCATAACCTTATTAGTATTGGTAAGTATCGGGATTTTCTTGGTTCCTTTTGTGCCATTTGCTATTCCCTGGATGACCCTATATATAGTAATTACAATTGCAAGCTGAATTATTGTTTTTAGTATATGAAGATTTTCCCCATGGATTAGTTTGCCGATCGCACCCGCAGAGAGTGAAAATATCACAAATCCCGTGGCGAGGCCGGCTATTTCAATCAGTTCTGCGACGAAGCCGTACTTGTAGCCGTAGGCTATACGCCACATTAGTATTATTAAAACCGCAAGTGATACAATCACCTGCGGCATTGAGATAAATTCTAAGATGTTCATGTTGTCCTTTCAAAGCCCCTCATCCGCCCCTTCGGGGCACCTGTCTCCGCTCCGCTCCGGTCCGCGCAAAGCCGACGTCCCCCGGACGTCGTGCGCCCCCAGGGGGAAGGCTATAAGTTTGGCTATTATTTTAGTTCCAGGGTTTCGATGGCCTTCTCGGTTACAAGGAGGAACTTGCTTCTGACAGTTGTAGGGATCATGACTTTGACTGCGCGGTCGAAGTTGCCTCTGAACTTCTCGGTTCCCTTCATATCATATAGTATGTACTCATTTTCCCCGTATACGACGATCTGGTCGTTCTCGAAGAGTACGTCTACATATTCGGTGTCGAAATATATGGTGGTCTCGAGAGCTCCGGTCTCGCCGTAGATCTGGAGTCTGTATGCGCCCTGGTCTGTGTTGTTCATGAAGACTATTCCGACATGTGACTCGCTGTAGAATACCGATCTTATTTCTTCATCACCTGTCAGACTCTCGGTCTGACTTGTCGGTATCTCTTTTCCTGAGAAGAACATGATTCTGTCATCAGCTACAGCAAATATCTTGGAGTTGTTCATGAACTGTACGTAGGGAACGACCACATCCGGGTATTCGTATCCGCTGGCGTAGTTGCCGGAAAGGTTTTGTCCGACTTCTCCGAAATTGAAGAACGCAACGCTGGTCTTGATTTTGCCGCTATCAGCTTTCAGATAAGATACGCAGACGAGCTCGCCGCTAGGTGAAATCGAAATGTCCGTGGGGTAGCCGCTGTCCTGCATGGTTGTCTTAAAGCTTGCAAGGGTGTTGCCGCTGGCATCGAAGAGATAAATCCATGTGACGGTTTTATCATCGAGTACTGCTGCCACAACTCCCTGGGAAGCAACGCAGAAATCCCTGATGGGAAGGTTGGTGTCGATCTCTCCAAGTGTTCCTGAGGTGTTTGCAACGTAGATGTTGTGACCGTTGTAATCGCCGACTGCCACTACGTTTTTGCAGGTGTGAACGGTCGGGTTCTGCATCTGATAAGTCTGATTCCAGAGCTGCTGCCCCTCTCCGTCAAGACAGCTCATGCCGTCCTTACTGTAGGTGAGAATGTTTCCACCAAGGTTTAACGCCTTGGCTCCGGATGCATCAGTCAGTTTTACCGAAGATATGATGTTTGCTTCCGTGAAATGCTTATCTCTCCAGCTTACATACAATGCTCCCACCAGGAGAGCCGCTATAGCTATGATAACTACGGTTCTTATGAAAACCGCGATTCTGTGGTTTCGGATTTTTTCCTGATAGGATGGTCCGACGCTTTCGTAGTCGTTGTCGTCGGAATCCAGTGCGTCGTCATCCGAATCCCAGGCGTAATCATCGTTTAGCGCGGCAAAGGGATTGTCGTCCTCATCCTTTCCCTTGCCATTTCTACGCTGAAGTTTCTTTATGTATTTGGTGAAATCCTTGACTTCTGCCATTTGTTACTCTTTTCTGGTATTTAGATAAAGCGATAGACTGTGATGGAGTCATACTCGCGCTCAGGTCCGAAAACCGCATCCGGGAAGTTGCTGTGATGGATTGCGTCGGGATGAATCTGAGTCTCTAAGCAGAAGCCATCTCTTTTGCCGTAATCGGCGCCGTCTTTTCCTCCCTTGGCTTCAAGGAAGTTGCCTGCATAGAACTGGAATGCAGGGAGTGTTGTTGAGCACTGCATTGTGATACCGCTGTCGGGGCACTTAACTGTAGCAAAGGTTCTTCTGGTGCCGTCTGCGCCATCGATAATAAAGTTGTGGTCGTAGCCGCCGCCAAGAGCTATCTGATCGTTGTCGGCGTCGATCTCAAGACCTATAACTTTCTCTTTTCTGAAATCAAAAGGTGTGCCCTCAACATCTGCGATCTCGCCTGTGGGGATGAGACCCTCTCCGACGGTTGTGGTCTTGCTGGAATTGAACTGTGCAACGTGATCCGTGATTTTGCCTGAGCCCTGTCCGCGAAGGTTGAAGTAGCAGTGGTTTGTGACGTTGATCATGGTCTTAGCATCACTTGTTGCATGGTAATGAAGTGTGAGAGAGTTGTCCTCACCCAGTGTATAAGTAACTGAGAAGAATCTGTTTCCGGAAAATCCGAGATCTCCGTCATCCGCTTTTAATGTGAACTTAACGCTGTCGTCTGTCTCCTCGGCTTCCCAGACTCTCTTATGAAAACCGTTGTCAAAATCGCTGTGAAGGTTGTTAGGTCCATCGTTCACAGGCATTTCGAATTTCTTTCCGTCGATTTCGTAGCTTGCGCCGCCAACTCTGTTCGCAACAGGGCCTACAACAACGCCCAGGAAGCAGGAGTTATCGAAGTACTTCTCCGGATCATCGAATCCGAGAACCACATCTCTTTTCTCGCCGTCCTTGTCCTTAACAAAGATGTTGCGGATGGTAGCGCCGTAGTTCAAAAGGCAAACCTCCATTCCCTGGCTGTTTGTCATATGATAGCCGTAAATAGGTGCGCCGTCTTTTGTTTCCCCAAGAAATTCTCTTTTTACACTCATGTTTTTCCTCCGTTTCCCCTTATGCCCCTCATCCGGCACTTCGTGCCACCTTCCCCCCAAGGGGAAGGCAAGGGTTAATCTCTGCTTAATTTTTAGAGTTCGGTTCTGCCCTCAAGAGCTCTGAGCAGTGTGACTTCATCTATATATTCAAGGTCGCCGCCGACGGGAACGCCGCTGGCGATTCTTGTAACCTTGATGCCGGTGGGCTTTATAAGCTTACTTATGTACATGCCCGTGGTCTCACCTTCAAGGCTTGAATTCGTTGCGATAATTACTTCTTTTACTTCATCTGTCTGGAGTCTCTGGACAAGCTCTTTTAGCTTGATGTCTCCGGGGCCGATTCCCAGCATGGGTGAAATGGCGCCGTGAAGAACATGGTAGACTCCTTCGTATTTTCCTGTCTTTTCATAAGCCGCAAGGTCTCTGGCGTTCTCGACCACCATGATTGTGCTGTGGTCGCGCTTTTCATTAGCACAGATGGGGCAGATCTCTCCGTCGGTCAGGGTGCAGCATTTGCTGCAGTAGTGCACGTTCTCCCTCGCATCGGTGAGGGAATTCGCAAGGCGCTGAACTCTGTCCTTGGGAAGTCCTATGATATAAAAAGCCAGTCTCTGAGCCGATTTGCCGCCAATCCCGGGAAGGGATGACAGTTCATCGATCAGTCTGTTGATATGTCCGCTGTATAGATCCATTAAAACGAAATTCCTCCGAGGCGTAGCCTGTATTAGAACGGAAGTCCTCCGAGACCTCCGAGGCCGCCGGTCATTTTGCCCATAAGGTCGCCCTGAGCCTTCTCAGCCTGCTCCATTGCCTCATTAACTGCTGCAAGTATCATGTCCTGAAGCATCTCAACGTCATCGGGATCAACTGCGTCCTGCGCAATTGTGATTGCTGTAAGCTTCTTATTACCTGTAACTGTTGCTTCAACGGCTCCGCCGCCTGCACTAGCCTTAAACTCCTTGGTCTCGAGCTCCTTCTGGCTCTCCTCCATCTGGCGCTGCATGCGCTGCGCCTGTTTCATAAGATTATTCATGTTGCCGGGCATTCCTCCCGGAAATCCTCCACGTTTTGCCATTTGTATTTCCTCCTAATGTGTTGGGTTTTGTTTGCCGATATTGTCAGTCGTCCTCTGTATCCTTCTCTTCGAAAGCGCTCTCATCATCCATGGCCTGCTGATGCATATCATATGCTACGCTCTCCGTAGCAGCTGCGGCGTAATACTCGTCTTCGCTGAGGCCGGAAATAATATCGCCGCCGGATTCATCAGAATTGTCTGCTGAAGAAGCTGTCTCGGCAACATCTGAATTGCTGAATGAAGAAGCTGTCTCGTTAGCATCAGTCTGTTCAGAGGTTGTTTCCCTCTCCGGAACAACGGGCATGTTGACTTCGTCCTCAATTTCGATGTCGAAGTGGATGTCGTTCAGGCTGACGTATTGCTCGTTTACGGGTTTGTCGCGTGTCGTGAAGCGAACTTCAAAGTCCACATGTTTGCCGATGGACTCGTCAAGGATTGCGGATAGTTCCTCGCGTCCTTCGCCGTCGTTGTACTTGGCCGCTTTTTCCTTGGTGTCGAGGACTATGAAAAGCTTGCCATCCTCGCCCTGGCTAAGAAGTGCCTTGGTCATGAAGGCTCTCATGGGCATTCCCATCCGGTTAAGTATGCGATTCCAGTTGTTGACAACTTTCTTCACATCCTCTGCAACTGCGGCTTCGAGCATCTTGGCTCTGTCCTTGGAAGTGGCTGTACTTCCTGCGCTGGCGCCGCCTGCTCCCGCACCACCGGCTCCGTTAAAACCCGGGCCGTTACCTCCGTCGCCACCTGCTACATTAACTGCTATCTGTCCGCTCTGGATTCCTCCGAGAACGCCGTCAAGCTGCTCGCTCTTTTGCTCGAGAATTCTGATTCTGTCGAGGAGCGCGTCGGTGTCCTCGTCCATCTGCGGTTTACAGAGGCGTATCAGTGCCACCTCTATTAGAATACGTTTTGCGGCGGCAAATCGCAAGTTCTGCGAGAGTTCCGAGAACACGCGGATGTATCGCATTATGGTGTCGATGTCGGAGCTTTGCGCCAGCTCTTTTAACGAATTCAGGTTGTCAGTGGACATGTCCACCGCGTCCTCCATGTTGTCGGAGGTGCTGACCAGCATGAGGTTTCGCAGGTACCAGATAAAATCGCTGACGAACTGTGTCAGCTCACGTCCCTGGATTACGATATCCGACAGAAGGTTCAGAGCTCCCGTCACATCCTGGACGATGAGATATGAAAACAGTTTTCCGAAAATAGCGGTGTCCACTGCGCCAAGTACACCGAGCACCCTGTCGTAGGTGAGCTCCTCGCCGTAGTTGAAGGCGATGCACTGATCAAGGAGACTCAGCGAGTCACGCATGGAGCCGTCAGCGGCCTTCGCGATATAACGAAGCGCGCGGTCCTCGACCTGTACGCCTTCCTTGTCCACTACCTCGCGGAGTCTGTCCGCTATGGTGTCGATCGTGATTCTGTGAAAATCGTAGCGCTGGCATCTCGACAAAATGGTGATCGGGATCTTCTGCACTTCAGTGGTCGCAAGAATGAAAATCACATAGGATGGGGGCTCCTCAAGGCTCTTTAAAAGTGCGTTGAAAGCGCCGGTCGAGAGCATGTGGACCTCGTCTATGATATATACTTTGTATTTGCCAACGGTGGGTGAATATGAGATCTCGTCAATGATCTCGCGGATGTTGTCTACGCCGTTGTTGGATGCAGCATCGATCTCGATGACATTACCCATCGCTGCACCGGACTCAATCGCTTTGCAGGTGGGACACTCGCCGCAGGGGCTTCCGTCCTTCGGACTTTCGCAGTTGACTGCTCTTGCGAGAATCTTCGCCACCGAGGTTTTACCGGTTCCTCTGGTTCCGCAGAACAGATACGCGTGTCCGATCCTGTCGGATTTTATCTGATTTTTCAGCGTAGTCACTATATGATCCTGTCCTTTGACGTCGTCGAAGACAGGCGGTCTGAATTTTCTATATAAAGCTACGTATGCCATTAAAATCCCCATTTGTCCGGGCAGCTTTTTGGGGTATGTTTAATGCCCCAGGCTGTTAGTAAGCCTATAAAATCTGCTCGGCTTTTTCATACTCTAATCATCTAATTATACTCAATTAGAGGCGCATCAACAATAGTTTATTGACTTAGGAAAAGAGGGCTCGTATAATAAAAAAGCGCGCTGATGCACGCTTTATGTTGTCCTGACGACGAGCCGGGATTTCATAAAAAATATGGAGTCGTATCAAAGTGGTCGTAATGAGGCGCACTCGAAATGCGTTTGTCCTTCTGGGCACGAGGGTTCGAATCCCTCCGACTCCGCTATGAAAGAAAAGCTTCGAAAGCCGGTTGGCTTCGAAGCTTTTTTGTTAGAGGTCGTATTTGATTTTGTCGTCGACGGTAATGTCTGTGCCGAGCTGGACTTCGATGAGCTGAAGTTCTTCGTTGCTGTCGTTCTTGATGGTGTGTTTCTGGCCGGCCTTCATGTTAACGACATCTCCGGGGCGAACGATCTGCTCTTCGCCGTCGATGATGGTCTTACCGACACCGCGGACGATGCTCCATACTTCGTCGCGTCTCTCGTGGCTGTGGTAATTCATTGAGTGACCAGGGTTAAGTGTAACCTTGATGGTCATGGAGTCCTTCTCAACATCAAGGACGCGGTAGCTTCCCCAGGACTTCTCAGCGAACATGATGGGCTGCTCGATCTTCTCGACGTAGGGCTTGATGTATGAGCTCTGCTCCTTGTCTGATACAAGGATTCCGTCGGGTGATGCAGCAACAATTGCGCTCTGAAGTCCCATAACAACTATCGGGATGTTCAAGTCGTTGATTACATGTACGTCTTTGCAATTTTCATTGAGATATGCCTCGCCGATAACGTTCTCTTCCATAGCCTCGGTGAGGGTGTTCCAGGTTCCGAGGTCCTTCCAGAGCCCTCCGAAACGCATTACGCTAATCTTGGATTCCTTCTCAACAACAGCGTAGTCGAAGGAGATCTTCTCGAGGGTCTCGTACTTTTCAAAGAGATCCTGATAATCCTTGAAGTCGATGATCTCATGAGCCTTCTCAAGAAGGTATGAGAGCTTGTATGCAAAAATTCCGCCGTTCCAGAGAGCGCCTTTTGAGATATAATCCTTGGCTGTCTCTACGTCGGGTTTCTCCTTGAAAGATACAACCTTTGATACATCGTCCTTGTTCTCGGGGATGATGTAACCGTACTTCTCTGAAGGATAGGTGGGATCGATTCCCATAAGTGTGAGGTTTGCATCGCCGGTCTCAGCGAGCTTGGAAAGCTTCTCAAGCGCAAGGAAGTATTCCTTGTCAACGTAAGGATCAACAGGGCATACAACTACTGCTTCATCAAGAGATACCTTCTGCACATCGTGGAGGTATGCGCTTGCGAGAGCGATTGCAGGGAAAGTGTCGCGTCTGCAGGGCTCGATAGATATGCCAACGTCCTCTCCGAGCTGGTTGTTGATGGCAGAAACCTGAGTCTTACTGGTTGCGATGGTTACGTTAGCGTCGGGATCGATTGATCTGATCTGCTGGTAAACACGCTGAACCATGGACTCGTACTCGCCGTCCTTACCCTTGAAAATTTTGATAAACTGCTTTGATCTGACTTCGTTTGAAAGTGGCCAAAGGCGCTGGCCTGAGCCACCTGATAATAAAATTACGTTCATTCTTATTCCTTTCTATCCCCTCATCCGGCGCTTCGCGCCACCTTCCCCCCAAGGGGAAGGCAATTTATTCTACGGTTACACTTTTGGCGAGGTTGCGGGGCTTGTCGACATCAAGGCCCTTGGCAACGCTGATGTAATAGCCAAGAAGCTGGAGCGGGATAACTGCGAGGGATGCAGCGAAGTGCTCCTCAATCTTGGGAACATAAGCTGCGAAATTAACAGTATCCTCTATCTCGTAATGGCCGTAGGTTGTAAGACCCATGAGGTATGCGCCTCTTGCCTTACACTCAACCATGTTGCTGATGGTCTTCTCGTAGAGGTCGTTCTGGGTGAGGACGCCGATAACAAGGATTCCGTCCTCGATAAGGCTGATGGTGCCGTGCTTAAGTTCGCCGGCAGCGTAAGCCTCTGAGTGGATGTAGGAGATTTCCTTCATCTTAAGGCTTCCTTCAAGGGATACAGCGTAGTCGATGCCACGTCCCACGAAGAAGACGTCCTTAGCGTTTGCGTATTTAGCCGCGAACCACTGGAGTCTTTCTTTATCCTCGAGAACTTTCTGGATCTTCTCGGGGATGGTTTTCATCTCTGCAATATAATTAGCGTATGCCTTATTATCGATGTGCTCTCTCACAAATCCGAAGTGAACAGCAAGAGCGTAGCAGGCAACGAGCTGTGCACTGTAAGCCTTGGTTGTGGCAACTGATATCTCGGGTCCTGCAAGTGTGTAGAGGACATGGTCTGCCTCTCTTGCAATTGAAGAGCCAACAACATTGACGATTCCGAGGGTTGCAACGCCCTGGTTTTTCGCCTCACGAAGAGCCGCAAGGGTATCAGCAGTCTCACCGGACTGGGAGATAACGATTACCAGGTCATTTTTATCAAGAAGCGGCTTCCTGTATCTGAATTCTGAAGCGAGCTCCACGCGAACGGGAACTTTGGCAAGATCTTCAAATATGTACTGCGACGCCATACCTACATGCCATGCGGAACCGCAAGCTACGACGAAAATCTGTCTTAAGGATTTGATCTTTTCATCGCTGATGCCGCACTCTGTGAGGTCGATCTTTTTACCCTTGATAACGGAGCTGAGAGTATCCTCAACTGCCTTGGGCTGCTCGTGGATCTCCTTCATCATGAAGTGCTCATAGCCGCCCTTCTCTGCTGCCTCGGCATCCCACTTGATCTCAACCTTTTCCTTCTGGATCTCGTCGCCGTCGAGGTTGTAGAAATGTGCCTCTCCTTTTCCGAGGCGGGCCATCTCCTGGTTGCCGATGTAGTATACGTTTCTGGTGTATTTCAAAATTGCGGGAACATCGGATGCAACATAAGTAGCGCCGTCTGCAATACCGATTACCATGGGTGAATCCTTGCGGGCAACCCATACCTCATCAGGATAATCCTTGAACATGAGGGCAAGGGCGTATGAACCGCGGACACGAACCATGGTCTTTGCAATCGCATCGATGGGTCCGATGTTGTACTTTTTGTAGTAGTAATCAACGAGCTTTACGGCAACTTCGGTATCTGTCTGTGAGTAAAACTCATAGTCGTGGCGCATGAGCTTTTCTTTAAGCTCCTGATAATTCTCGATAATTCCGTTATGAACGCCGACAACGTTGGCCTCTTCAACTGTGGTTCCATGCTCAAACTTGTTCGCCGAAACATGGGGATGCGCGTTGTTCTCTGAAGGCTCACCGTGTGTAGCCCACCTTGTGTGACCGATACCGATGCTACCATCAAGAGAGGTTCCATCGTTGGTCTTCTCTGAAAGAACCTTGAGTCGGCCCTTCGCCTTAACGACTTTGACCTTGCCGTCAGCGCCGCGAACAGCGAGTCCTGCTGAGTCGTATCCACGGTACTCGAGCTTGGAAAGCCCATCAAGAAGAATGGGTGCCGCCTGCTTTTTACCTACATATCCTACTATTCCGCACATATATTTATCCTCTTAAATTAAAAATTGACTTATCAACATGTTATTGCAATACCCCTCATCCGGCGCTACGCGCCACCTGTCTCCGCTCCGCTCCGGTCCGCGCAAAGCCGACGTCCCCCGGACGTCGTGCGCCCCCAGGGGGAAGGCTTAGTATTGCTCCCCTTATTATATTCAATTTATAGAAAAGGGCAAGTTTTGATAATTTCGCGATACTTATTGTCCATCTTCACACAGTTTATCTATTGATTCAAGACCTCGCACCTATCCTCAATCAGATTGATTAAAGAATCCTGATAATCGGATGGCAGATAGGAATCTCTTGTCATATCAATAAACAAGTCCTTACTTTTTACAACTCTTTCCATAAGCCTTATAGCAGCCTTGTCATTTATTCTATAGCTCTGTGCAAGGACTAAAAAGTCTTTTTTTCTTATATTTCGCTTTCTACCATTTAAAGTGAGCGCCATCTGTTCTTTATCTGCAGGAAGTATCACATTTACCGGCAGAAGATCATAAGCGGGAGATAACATAAACTTCCTTGAACCTGGGTCTTCCTCTATCAGAGAAAAGTTCTTAAGGTGCATATCGGAATTACCAATCACGAAGCAAAATAGCAATCTGTAAAAAAGCTCCGTCAAATCAAGTCCGACATTTTTATACCCGATAAGGTATAATTTGTATCACTTCGTGCGTTCTTATACCCTATCGGGTGCAGTTTGTTTCGCTGTAAAACTATTTATTTAACTCCTGCCTGGTAAGCTCCGCGAATCTCTCTCGCAGAATTCCCGCGGCTCTCTCGGGAGACATGCGCTCTCGGATATGCTTCATGGCTGCGGTCTTCTTGTGATTGTAGAAATCCTTATCATCATGAAGTCTTCTGATAAATTCAGAAGCTGCGTGGACATCGGGATCCGCCCAGTGATTGCCCTTGTGATAGGGAGGTGTCTCCTTCTCAATCTCTATTATCTTCACGGGAACCATGCAGCAGGCATCCTCGGACATGAACTCCGCATTGGCAGACCAGTTGGTAGCAACCGTGGGAGTTCCGAGGAACATCGCCTCCGCCATAACAAGCCCGAAGCCCTCGGAGCGGTGAAGTGAAATATGAGCATCAGCGCACTTAATAAGACTGTTGAATTCCTCCTTACTGAAGCTGTCCGTTAAAATGTACACATTTTCATAACCCGCCATGAGCTCTCGAAGGTGCTCCATCTCCGCTTCGCCTGCATGTGTCGCCTTGATGATAAGCCCAACATCAGGGAGCTCAGTAGGAAAAGCCGCCTTATAAGCTGCAATTGAGGCATCCGGATTCTTTCGGTCGGAATTACTAAGTCCATCGTAGGACATTAGGTATAAGAACTTATCCGCCGGTATACCGAAGTAATCCCTATCGCATTTATCCAGCGTTGCCGGCTCTCGCATGGCATAAGGCACAGTATGTACCGGCTTGGAGGTCACCCTTCGAACCGCATCCGACACAAACTCAGACGGCGTCCAGATCTCGTCGAACATATCTATCTGATACACCCACTCCTGCGGGAACTCAGGCAACTCCCAGAGCCAGAAGGCAATCTGATACCTGTTGTCAAAATCGCTCCTCTTCGAATGCAGTGAGAAGTTCACGATCTCGTTGGGATTAACATGAATCAGGTTCACATTGTACTTAAGATCCTCCGATTCATACTGGGCGTATGACATATTCGTCTCGCTCGCATTTTTATTCTGAAAAAGATTCTTAATTGAAAACGGAATCCCGGAAGTCTTTATCGCCTCCGCCACAAGGCGGCAGCTCTCGCCGAGCCCAAAATCCCCGCGTGCATAGCCAATCAGATTTATACCCGCGGGATAGGTATTAAAATCGCATTCTTTCCTTTTTATCTTTGGATAATTTACCTTAAAGAGCACTCCGCGAATATGCTCGCGAAATATGTAAGGAAAAATCAATTTAAGTATTTTACGTACCAACTCAGTTCCTCTTCCATTCCTTAGTTGCAAGGTCGTAACTGTAAACACCCTGCAGATTATTAGTCTCTATCCAAGCGGCTACCTCTTCCATATAATTCTCCGCATAGATATTATATATTTTCTTGTATTTCTTAGGTGTGAAGCTTCCAAAGCCGTTTATGGACGGCACATCGTACTTATCCGCTATCCTCCAGGCATTCAGGAATCCCTGATAATATGCAGGAAACTCTGCCTGCTCCGGTGTCCCGGCGGAATCCACCAGATAAAAGCTCTCGCAGTCCTCCGGCGGCGCAACATCAAACTCCGCTTCAGAAACTATTGCACTTTCATGGTTCCAGGCTGATGGAACCCCCGAAGTTAGCGAATTTTCAAAAACAATACAAATGGCAATTATTACAAATAATGAACTTATGCTGTCGCTTCCCTTATTTTCTCCGAGCTTTTCAGATATTTTCACACACGAATAAGATACCAAAACAGCCAGTAACGGCAAAATCATAAGGAAAAGTCTGCAAACAACTCTCATTCCGGACGCCCCGGGAAAAAACGAATAAAACAGGATCCAAAGGCAGTGTCCCTTAATTCTCATGGGAACAAAAATCAGCACAATAAACGTAATCGCCAGCGCACAAATAACCTTGTCTTTATTTCTAAATGCAACAACGATACTGCATATTGCCAAAAGCCACATAACAGGAGTGAGCCCCACGGTGTTTTCTCCGAATGTAAAAGGCAATTCGCTTATAAGCCTTCCATACAAAAGATTACCGTTTGATACATTGAACAAATCCCTGAATGAAATGAAAAATGCGGAGGCATATTTGTAGGATCTCACATTTTCCCCTCTCCAAGGAAAATATACAAGGCAAAACGGAATCATCAACAGTATACCGCAGGCCACGCCCAGTAAAGGCTCATACCAACTGTGCTTTATATAATTAAGTACGCCGCCAAATAAACTCTTTTTATCCGAAATAATAATCAAAGCAACCAGATATATAGAAAGGGTAATCAGCACAAACTCTGCCACATACGGGCTTGAATAAAACAGAAGCACTTCACCCATAATTCCTATGAACATCCACAGAATTCTTCGCTTCTTGTCTGAATAAATCACATAGTAAACAAACAGATATGCCGCCGTCATTATCAGCGGAACTACCGCCAGACTGACCAGCTGACTGTGCACCAGCTTTATAACATAATAGCTCCCATATGAAAAACACGCCGTTCCAAGCAGTGAATAATAAGCATCAAACTTCAGCGCTTTATTCAAAAAGAGCATCATGCAAACCGAGCCGCAAGCATGAATCAAAATAACGGCCGCCTGATAAGCCATATATTTATCCACCCCGAAAAATCTCAGCGGACAATAGAAAATGGCATGAAGGATATACATATCATTTAGCGCAACCGTGTTCCTGACAGGATACATCGAAATCCAGTTATTCCATTTCTCAAAACCGCACAGCACCTTATACCAGTGCTCAGTCATAAGAATTGCGAGCATCCCATCTTCGTTATTGCCAAGCAGCATACCGCTGAAAATGATATTCCTGAAGGTCCATAGTTCAAAAGCCACCAGAAAGAAAAAGGCAACTATCAACTTAAAAGTAGCATTATTCTTTTTCTTTTCATACAACATGTTATCCCTTTTTATTCCCCTTCTCATTTCTGCCATAGTAGTGCGTCTATATAATTCTTTACTCCTGACTCCGTGCTTAAATCAAACTTTTCATTCATCTTATTAAAGTATTCAGAAATTGCATCATGAGTAATAATCTCCCTACAATGTTCTTTCTCTCCATACCCTTTATGAGCATTTTTCCACGGTTCCTCGGAATGGCTCAAATCCTTTAAAGTCACACCATTATATATAGCAAATTGGCTAAGTACAAAATCAATTACCTTGCAGACACCAGAAGATAATCGATCAGATAAATCTGTTTTATCTACTTGTATTTGAGAACTGCCAAACGTTTTATATTTCTCGTATATTTCAGGATATACCGGGCCATACATCCATGCTTCACAGCGATTTACAAAAATGCGTTTTTTTAGCAAAACTTCTGCAAATGCCTCAACATAATAGAGAAGTTTTTGTAATGACATATTCGTAATCTCATACTTAGAATTAAGGATGTATAATGCAACATACTCTATAGCTGAATCACATGAATTAATACTCTCATAATATTTCAGTTTATTATCTATTTTCTCTGAAGCAAGCTTATTCAACTTATCTCTGTTAGCGCTGTAATACTGTTGCAAGTACTTATAGCTCTCTAAAACTCTGCGAAGCATATCTGAGTATCGCTTACTTGGAAGTTGCCCTTTTAAATAATTTTCAATTGTATGCTCACCAAGTCCGAGAACTCTTGATAACGGCCGCTTCTCAACGTCATACTTAATCAATATATCCTGGATCTCATATACCTGTATGTAGTCGTTCTCTTCTCTGCACTTTATTTCGAACTCACTCTCATTCAAGTCATTCAATCCCGGAACAGTAACCTGATGACCGCAATTTGAACATACTGCTATACGTTTATTAAATGTATACTGTTTCCCGTTCCACGCTCTCATACACTGCTCTGTATGAACTTCATAAGATTGAACGCTTCTGCACTCTGTACAAAGTACTTTGTCTAGACAATTATCCATCTATTATACCCCTCTTCGGTTGCATGAATTAAGCATAAATAAAAAGTACACATATGTCAATATGTGTACTTTTTATTTATGCTTTTATTTTTTATCACCTAACAATCTTCTCAAAGTCAGCCTTCGGGTGCTTGCATATCGGACAGATGAAATCGTCCGGGAGCTCCTCACCTACCCACTCGTAGCCGCAGATAAGGCAGCGCCATACTGTCTCACCCTTGGGAGTTGTGCCGACAGCCTCGGGCTTAGGCTTGATATTGTTCTGATAATACTCGTAGGTGCAGGACGACGTATCTGAGAGAACCTCCATCTCAGTGGGCTCACAGATGAAAAGAGTATGCGAACCGAGATCCACCGTCTGCTCTACCTTCAATGAGAAAAATGCATTAGTTCCTGTTGTGATGTACGGAACACCATTCTCCGCAAGTTTGTAGGATATCTTCCCATCAGCAATCGTCTGCGCCGTTGCATCACCTGCGAACTTGTCGACATCACGGCCCGACTGGAATCCGAAATGCTTGAAAATATCGAAAGTTCCGTCGTTACTGATAACCGAAATGTTACACAGACCGGTCTCCTTAATCATGTCGTGAGTAAAATTGGCCTTATTTACAGCAATGGAAATACGATTGGGTTCTGATGCAACCTGAATAGCGGTATTGATGATGCATCCGTTCTTCTTATCCCCTCGCACAGCCGTACAAACAAAAAGGCCATAGGATAGTTTAAACATCGCCTTCGTATTCATCATTCTACCTTAAACTCTTCCTTTCCAACGCCGCAAAGAGGGCATACCCAATCAGCCGGGAGATCATCCCACTTTGTACCGGGTGCTACACCATTATCCGGATCGCCTGCTGCCTCGTCATAAACATAACCACATGTCCCACATACGTACTTCATAGAAATGTCTCCTTTCCTGAAAAAGATGTAATAAAGTTAACAAATCTATTATATCACGAGCAAGGAATGACAATTATTATCTATTTATAAATAATTTTAAAACCTTCCCCATAAGCGGAACTACGCTCATTATGTAAAACATATAAACAAACGAAGCCACCGTCCAGGTCAGCGTCCCACAAATTGGGGCAAGAAGCACCGACGCATACTCAATCACCATCAAAAATCCGGCACCGCCGACAACGAACAAAATAGCCTTAACTACCATATTCTCAGAAACTTCATGATGAATCAGCCGTCTGTCCAACACGAGTGATACGAAAAACGCCATCCCCGCTCCCGCATTGGAAACCGAATCCACAAATATCATCCACAAAATGCTAACAACACTAAACACTATCAGAATCAGAATATCCCCATACGCCGACTCATCAATAAGACGAAGGAGCCGATCCGATAAAAACCACACAGCCACGCAGTACAGCAGAGCAACCACCACATCCTGCGGAGTATGAACGCCCAAGTAATTGCGGGAAAAGCCGATGATTAAAATCATTACCATCGCCGCCACGCCAATGGCCTTCCTTTTCTTCTTAAACTCCCGGAATCCAAATGCTCCCCAGGTCGCCGATGCTCTAGTCGTGTGACCGCTCGGGAAAGAGTACCCACTCGCTGCAGGAATCGCCTCCTCAACCGGGTGAATCAACTCACTTCGGATCCAGGGCCTGTCCACATGAAAAACTGACTTTAGCATCTGAGAAAAGGTACTGGAAAAAGCAACATTCATCCCCATGAACCTGCCTGCTTCCTTATCCACACACCAATAGATTAGTCCCAGAAATAAGAACGTAGCCTTCGACTCAGCAAGCATTGTCATAAAAAGCATGAAACCGTCAAGAGCTCCGCCCATGCTCTCTCGTATATTTTGTAAAAAAAGAAGGTAATCTATATCCACCAGGTAATCCCTCAATCAATCTTATTTTTGTATAGTACTTATCATCTGCCTTCATAATCAGGCAGCAATTCTCAAGTCTCTCATCTCTTCATCAGATATAGCTTATCATTAGGGACACGAGCAGTCTCCCTATAGGGCTTACTTCCCGACTCAAAAAGGATATACAATCCCTCGTCCGTCATCTGCAAATTCTCCGAACCCTCAGGCATAAGCTCGCTCCTTAAAGGCTCATCATAACTATCTATGTCCTCACCATATTCAAAAGTTAGCAAATGAGCATCATCAACCTCATGACTCTGAGAGAGAATCATGAATTCTTTATCCTCATCATCTCTATAGAAAGTCACACCCTGAATGCAATCAGGTATATCAACCTCTTTTACCATAACTGGATTAGAAGAATCGCTCACATCATACTTTCTGAGTTTCCCGCTCTGCCCGATACAATACGAACCCACATACAAGTCGCCATCGTACATTCCTATAAAGGAAGCAACGTGGCTCCCGCCGTGATTTACAAGTTCACCATCAAAATCGGTCACATAATCTCCAGCAAAAGATCCATCCAAAACCTCTTTCCAAGGAGCAGCAAGAACATGCCCATTTTCACCAGTAATCCATAAAAGGTCATTTCTCTCATCAAAGGCGAGACCACCCGCATGCGCCATAGTTTGCATATCTACCCTGTGCAAGAGCTCTCCCTCTCTCGTAAACAGATACACAATACTTGTCTTCTCGCCTTTCTTATCATAGGCAGAAACCACCAGCACATCCCCCGTATCAGTAAAGCCCTGCACCACAAAATCATCATCTGTTTCATCATCGCTGTAAAGCCACGGCAAAGTCACAGTACTCTCAAGATTAGAAAGGAATTCATCAAATCTGGTATTAACTGCAACAATGGCTATACCGGAATCACCGGTAACAACTCCATCAACACCGATTGCTATAGCATCTCTTATAGATGCAAGAGTGTCAGCTTCAAGTGCAAATACCTTACTTCCGGAATTATGTATTTGATCTAATATGTCCTGACTTACAAAGTCTGAAGAAATTCCATAATAATCTGCCGGACATTCAGATATCACATCCTTTGTCCATGTGCTCACAATATAGAGAATCTGACTATTGGAATTCATATCCTTTATAGACTGAAGAGAATCATACTGCGCTGATGCATAGATAACTCTATCTGACATCCCTTCTTCACTGACCAGATTAATAACCTTTGTAAGTAACTCTTCATCAGTCTCTGTATCCTCAAACTCAATACATACCTTAAGCTCTGGTCTTGCAGTAGATCTAATACTCTCATAGCCTTCAAGCTCACCCTTAACAAGCTTTATAGAATCCTGCAAGGACTCCAGCTTCCCATCCTGCACACCAATCCAAACATAATCATCTCCGAGATCCTTAGCTGCAAGAAGAGAATTAAGCCCATCCTCCTCCAAAGTAGGATAGCCATGGTAACCTATCACAGCTATTTGTTCTGTGTTGTCAGCTTCTTCAGCACTTGTGGCATCCTCACCATTCTCACTATCTGAAGCTTCACCTGTATTGTCATCAGTAGCAGCTTCAGTATTTATGCCATTATTGTCAGCCGCTCCGGTTTCTGCTTGTCTGCTACTGCAGCCATAAACACCACAAAATGATATGCTCAAATTCAAAGCAAGTACAAAGGCTCTGATCCTATTATTCATTCTTAGAAAGCACAAAATGCTAACCCCCTGAAATATTCTTATGAACTCTATTAAATCACAGAATAATAGCTGCTGCCAATCCACTATGATATCAACTCAAAGCCCCCAGATAAACCTGTGTCCTCGCCTTTATAGCTAGAGATAACTCCTTCTTGGAAAAATCCCCAGCTGGTTTTATGCGCGGGAGCCAAGTAACGGCCGAAGATAACTCCATTCGCGAACAATTCTTTTCTAGATTTACGCGCGGAAGCAAGCATAAGACAAAAGGTAAATCTCGGCCGCCAAAAACGCCTATAAGTTTTATGTGCGGGAGCTATGATAACTGCTTCCGATAACTCCATTCGCGAACAATTCTTTTCTAGGTTTACGGCATGAAAAAAATAGTTAAAAAATGGTAAATCCGCGCAAGGATATGTCCTAATAAGTTTTATCCGCGGGAAAAACGTACTGTCATCCGATAAATCCAGCCAAGAACAATTCTTTCCCGGATTTACGCATTGGAGAAAGTAACTGAAAAACAATAAATCTTCCTGAGGAAAAGTCCACAAAAGGTCTATCCGCAGGAGTTAAGCCCAGAAAACAGATAACTCCTCCAACAAGAAATCCTAACTGGGATTTACGCGACCACCTAAACAAACACCTAAACAACCTAAACAAGCACCTAAGCAGACCTAACCAAACACACAGCCCCCAAAAATCTCGAATTTATCCTAATTTAATAGGATTTCAATCTTGATTTAATGATTGTGAGTCATAATGTAGGTGTGAATAGCCACTATTATGACGTTATTTGATTACATACAAGCATCACGTACAGCATACACATTATTCACATAATCAGGAGCACCACCATGAAGCGAACCACCTTACTTACCCTCATCTTCACAACACTAATACTTCTGCTTACGCCAATAACAGCCTCTGCACAGACATATTCTACACAGCATAACTCTGCCCAAACCGCTTCCTCACAAGAAGCATCACCTCTGGCCACCACCTCCACCACAGTAAAAAGCGTAAGTCACAGAGGATACAATACTGTCGCTCCGGAGAACACTCTCCCCGCTTACGAGCTCTCTTGCACCATGGGATTTCACTATGTTGAGGCAGACATCTCCTTCACCAGTGACGGAGTACCTGTGCTCCTACACGATGAGACCTTAAACAGAACTGCCAGACATCCCGACGGCACCCAGTTACTATCAACAATCAGCATCAGTGACATTACCTATGACGAGCTCCTCCAATATGACTTCGGCATTTGGAAGAGCACCAAGTATGCCAGAACAAAAATCTCCACCTTTGAAGACTTCCTGACCTTGTGCAAAACCAAAAATCTTCACCCATATATAGAATTGAAGGACAACGGCGACTATCAGGCGAGTCAGATAAACCTGCTTGTTGATATGGTGAAGCATGCCGGACTCGAAGGGCATGTAACCTGGATATCCTTCAACTCCGAATTCCTCGCATGGGTAAAAGCCAAAGATGCACACGCAAGACTGGGCTACGTTGTGTACAATATTTCCGGAAACGAACAGACAATCATCAATACTGCCATTAATCTTAGATCAGAATCCAATGACATATTCCTTGATCTATACTTCCGCGGTGTATCAGACAAAATAGTAGAACTATCCAAGAATAACAATTTCCCGATAGAAGTCTGGACCATAAATACAGTTGATGAGATAAAAAAGCTTAACCCCTACATATCCGGCATCACAACAAACAAACCTAAATATGAAGAGGCCCTCCAGGCGCAGCAAAATTCCTCACAGTCCGAAACCTCAAAAGAAAACAAGGAACAAGCACAAGAAAAAAATCAAAATCAAGCGCAGGATAGCGCTAAAGCACAAAATCAAGAAAAAGATCAGCCGCAAAACCAGCTACCTGATCAGACACAAGACCAAACACAAAACACAGATCAGGAAAAATCCCTGAATCAGAACGCCGAATTACCCGGCTTCAATTCAAACATAAAAATCACACAGCCCAACAACAAACTCAAAGTAAGCTGGACCAAAAAGCCCGGCCTCTGCAAGTATGCTGTTTATGCAGCATATATGGACAAAAACTTCACCGCAAAGCCTACAAAAACCACCACAAGCACATCAGTTACAATCAAAAAACTAAATGGGAAAAAGCTTAACAGCAAAAAGAATTACAAGATATACATTGTCGCCTACGACAAGCGCGGAAAAGTAGCGGGAAAATCCGTAATATCCTATGTTGCAGGCAAAAACAGCAAGAAATACACCAACCCCAAATCTATAGATCTTTCGATAGGCAGCGCTACTTTAATTCCCGGCTCCTCTATAACAGTAAATGCCAAAATAAAATTGGAGAAGGGCAATTTGAAGCCCCTCCCCAATACAAAAGTTGCGAAATATAGATATGTATCGTCTGATCCTAACGTGGCTACAGTTAGTAATTCCGGAACAATCTCCGCTGCCGGAAATGGAAGCTGCCATGTCTACGTTTACTCTGCTAACGGTCTCTCAGAGCGTATCGCTATCACCGTAAACGACTAGCCCATGAAGACATCCGCAAAAACGCCAACCTAAAGCACCCGCACAAGTGCTAAACAACGACTACTTCAGCTGCAGCACATTAAACAGCTTATCAAAGCCCTTCTCCTTAAGCTTCGGCCTTACTTCATTCTGGAATTCTTCCTTCATTGCCATGATGATACCGGTGCGCTCATCAGGACGAACTGCGTCCACATCAAATACCGGATGATCTTTAACCGGCTGATTAAGCTTAGTGATATCGGAAACCATGTAGCCATCGAAGCGAATCGCATTCTCATACAAAAACTTTGCCATCTCCCGGCCGTATTTACCAGCGCCATAGATGTAGAGCTTATCAAGATCCTTGCAGAAATCAATTACAAGATTCCTCTTATCCGCATCGTCATAGCCATCATGTCCCTTAAGCGCACGCTTAATCTGCGTGGAACTTGTCGACTGAGTGTAAGGGAAGAAATATATGTCGGACCCAACCTGATTAAGCAATTTTCTCTCCTCTTCCCACACAGGATTTCCTTCATAATCATTACCTGAGAAGAAGCAGTCATACGGATTCTTCTTCCAGGCATCCATCTTAGCTATATTTGAAAAATCTACCGGAACAACCTTATCCACATACCTACATGCCCCAACAATATCCATTCTCTCTGCATGCGGTATGAACGGAGCCTTGCCCTTAAAATGGATAACCAGATCGTCCTCAAGTACACCAGCAATCAAGTATTCACACTTAGTTTTTGCATTTCTCATAAGGTTTAAATGACCTAAATGAAATAAATCAAAAACACCTGCTACATAACCCACTTTGTATTCTTTCATAATACATTTCTCCTCTGAATCAAATTTCAAAAAACAATTTTAATCCCATTTGGCTTCATTATTAACCTTGCCAGATCTGCTGCAGCGAGCGAAATATCATAATCTATCTCAAAATCATATTCTTTCAACCCGCTTACCCTAACATTAGAACCGAATACAACTGACAACATTTTTATCATGTTATTTTCTGTTATTCCGTCTCTTAGATTATATATAGTCTGCACGAGTTTTGGCGTACTATATATAATTATTCTGGCACCTGCATGTTGTCTACCGGTATTTATAATTTGCGTTGCAACCTGACCTGCAGCATTCCTATCATCTGTAATAAGGCAGTACTTTCCATCTGCCGTGCCCGGTAGATGAGATAATATTTGGATAACAATTGACAATATCTCTTCTCCAAGATTATCTCCCTGCTCTTTTGCGCTTCTCAGCGCCCTAAAAAAGCGCTGGTAAATTGAAGATGAATCGTGATTCTTTCCCTCTATTATCAATTTATAGAGAGTCACATCATTTTCCAGTAACTCTCTTATAGTGCTCACAGGCTTGTTTAGCATGCGTACTGCCCAGGTTAAATAGTCATTAATTCTTACTCTATCCGAAAAGCACTCTGACAATATGTTAAATACTTTTTCTTCATCCAAGACAAATATTCTGATGCCATTCTCAGAAAGCAGCCTAAAAAATGCTACATATTCCTCGTTTAATTCACCACTTATAGATGCCAATTCCATTAGTATACATCTGGTAATGAATATTGCGGCATCAGCACTTTTGAAATAGTCTGTAAGAATCTTCTGTTCATCATTCTTGAAATTCGAATGATATCTAAAAGAGCATGTATCATAAAAAAAAATTTTCCTGTTAATCAGAATGCTCTCATTAATCTCTTCTATCTGTTCCGATACAAAGGGACTAATCTGTGAAAAGTTAGCCGGCCTCTCGGTATATAATGTCTGCATTAGTGCCCTCCCCGCGTCTTTTCACGAAGAGCATGCATATTACTAATGATTTTATCCAAAGTTCTTCTGTTAATTAACTGTTCATCAACATAATCATTTCCAAGCTTAATAACAACCTTTTCCAACAGCGGGTATTCATCGATTAGCGAAGGAGACATTATCATGCTATCAAGCCACAAATTGTCGAGTTCATTACTTATTTCGTCTTTTGAAACATTCATAATTGTTTCTGTGACTGCTTTTTTTTCAATCAATTCCAATTCACAGCATCTAATAAGTGCGGCCATATATGGAACGCAGTAATATGCCATCAATTTACATATTGTAGGCTTAAGATTGCTATCCGATTCCTGAAAGAACTTTTTAAACATTCTGACAAAATCGGTCTCCGGCATAAGTAGCATACCGGCAAACAAATTAGCAGCGTATTCATCATCATGCTCATAATAGTGGTCATCAGCAAATTCCACTTTTGAAGCAAACTCATCTGACTGAAAGAAGACATGATAAATCTCATGGGTCAAAGCAAAATTAGCATTTACTCTGGGAAGAGATGAGTTTATTATCACATATCCTAATCCTTCTCCTTTATAGCATAATGCGCCAATCTCATCATCAGCTATAGGCATCTCAAGAAAAAGAAACCCTTTCTTTTGAAAGAGTTCTCTCACGATCTGAAGAATATTGAGCATATTGCTCTCAGGCTCAATATCCGCATATGCACAAAATTTTTTTACCTCAGTACTTATTTCAGTTCTATTATCCTGACTGTATTTAATAATTTTTCTCAATCTCTCAATATTCATACATCAGATATCCTTGCTACATTTTCAAAGCGACTCTTCGCACTAAGTACCTGATCCACATTTTCCATCAATTCAACGAGGTCATTAGCTATTGCTTCCTGCCTCTCATTAGGCTCACCTGCGTAAAATGCTATCTTATTTGGTGCAAAACTGCTAATTTGTGGCACACAAAAAGAATCTGATACAAAAAAGGCAACATTCTTCCCAAGAGCCACAGAAAGTGTCTCCATATCCGACTCTCCAATTTCCTGTTTGCCGCTTAATATGCGGGACAGCTTATTCTTTTCTATCCCCGTCACTTTACTGATGTAGGTTTGTTTGATTTTCATTTGATCCAAATAAGCATTGATATTATTTATAAATGTAGTCATAACACCCCTGCCTTTCTTAATTCCATTATACACACAATTCGATACATTTTAATACTTTATATCATTTTTTAAGACTTTTCAAGAAATTTTAATATTTTATCCAAGCAAATACACATTATCTCTTGGCTGCAATATCAATTTTTGATATTGCATTACCCAATGTCTTCCAGACTCATCTCCTGCACACTCTCACACTGCAGCACTCTCGGTACACCAATAACAACATCATCGATATAGTAATAGTGGAGTCCTTTATCATCTTCGGGCAATTCATCGATAAATACGTACATAGTATCTGCGTACTCTCTGTCGCCCTCAAGATTTTTGAATCTCTTCTTAACTGCTTTATTCACAGATCCCGTAATATCCCTGGAAAGATATACAACATTCATTGTCATATCATTCTCCTGTGCGTAAAGCCAGATGTGTTCTCCTTTAACATTGGAAAACATCTTAAAAGTGTTGGGATATATTACTATGTGCTCGTAATTATCCGCCAGTTCATTCCAGGCATCACTTTGAAGTGAACTCTGAAAAGAAATATCGTTGTAATAAACATTTCTCCTACTGATTATAGCATTCTTCAGCTCATACAGCTGCAAGCTGCAAGCAGCAAAAACAAGAATGATCGCAAGACTCTTTTTGTTAAAGGCTTTCCCGATATACCCTATTACCACAAGATAAATCATATAATATACCGGCCAGATCAATCTGCCTGAGCTTCTGAATGTACTAAGCAAATTAAAAACAGTCTTGGGAAGCTGAATCTCGTATCCGCTCAAACCAAATGTCACCGTCGGGCTTATAGCGTAGCAAGTGAATCCAACAAAGAAAAAAATCATAGGAATAATGACTGTTTTGTCCATATTCACTTTATTATTTCTCGCATATACAGCACAAAAATGAATAAGTGCTACGATTATTAAAAGGAAAACGCCGGCTCCAAGATAAGCATATCCTTCACCCTGACCATCTCTGAAGGGCAATCCTCGGAACAACACAGAAATACCCTGCGGATTAAAAAATCCGTTCAGGTTAAATGAAAACACACCAAGGCCGCCGCCGGCGGAAGGAACATGTCCGTAAAATAGTCCATATATATATCCTACGAGCAAAGTCCCCGACATCGCAAACACGACCACAGAGAAGGCTTTGGAAAACGCCTTTTTTCTCATGATCTCCTGAAGCAATGCGCAAAGCATAATTCCCCAAACCATAGGAAGAAAATATGCCTCGGAAAGCAGGGCCAGAATACTCAAAATGCTCCAATCACGAATAGCCTTCCAATCACTGACCTTCTCATTATGTTCAAACCAATAATACAATGAAGCGAGGATCAGCCATTGACCTGCAAGAGCAGTATGATAAAACATTCTCTGCATCATAACTGCAGATGAAGCGAAAAATACAGAGCCAATTATTGAATATAACTTTTTACCGGAAAACTTATATATTAACAGACCGCCATACATTCCCTGAAGGGTATAACAAATAATCCCCCACAGCCCCATATATTGAAAAGTGCTTGGTAATATAGGTGATAATGCTTTGAACACAATCGCGAACAGCGGAATTGAATCAGTGTATATTACAGAAATTGAATCAGGGTAGATTATTCCATCAATCAAGCCAATAGGAAATTTCCATGGAGTATTGCGAAATGATACCCATCCCAAATAATGCTGTATCAAATCGCTGTATCCTGTCAAAATCCAATCATCGTATGTAAAATCTAAAACCTTTAAACCATAAATAGTAATGAACATCAGCATTCCAAGAATCGCTGATACAAATCCTACTATTATTTTATTATTATCTTTTTTGATAGTATCCATAGTTACAAATCTATCCTCTAATTCGCATGGTTGTTAATCGAACTAAAGATTTAATATAACTGATTATGTACGGTATCAAGTGTCTCTTTGATTCTCCGAAAATTCTTTTTTCAAAAGATATCGGAACCTCTCCGATTTTAAATCTCTTATTATTTCTTTGGAGCTTGAAAATTACTTCCTGTAAAACATCATAGTTCTTGTTCTGTAATGATACCTTCTTTAACTGTTCCGTATCATACAGTCTAAAATCAGTAGAGATATCCTTAGCTTTGATTCCTAAGCAAACACGAAATGCAGTATTTAACATCTTAGACATAACTATAGAGGACTTACTGTCAAATGTCTTCCCACCCTTTGTATATCTTGAACCGATTACAAGATCACACTTGTCATTAACAAACATCTCATACATTGACGGGATATATTTAGGATTGTGAGATCCATCAGCGTCAAGGATCAGGAACATCTTTCTGTCAGCATATTTTATTGCAGTTCTGAATGCTCCGCCAAAACCGGGGTCTTCCTGATTTATATATTTTGCACCGTATTTATTGCAAACCTCTTCAGAATTATCTCCGGGAGTAGCTGCGTCCACAACAAGCATTCCATAATCTACACCCAGACCGCCAACTTCATCCATTATCTGCGGCAATAAAACATCTAAGTTTTCTGCCTCCTTGTAGGCCAACAATACAACTAATAATCCTTCTTTAAGCATTTCTTCTTTATTTCCTTTAACCATTCTATATTTCAAAAGTATTTTTATTCAATCTGAATGTTCTTATCATATACCAGTATAGACCAGTCATAGAATTCCAGTGTTTCTGCCGGCTCACCAAGTGCACTAAGAACATTCTCTTTAGTCATTCCCAAAATGCTCTCTTCATTCGTCACTACAAAATTAGCCGGTTCTGAAAACCATTCATCTTTACAAAACCAATTATATCTGGTAATTGAATTTGCTCCCGGGTCATATATCACCGATCTTACAGATACGTTTCCATTAGATAAAACAACTGTTGATGATGCATCCCAAAATTCCGCATATCCGCTTTCCAATCCGTTTTCTTCAAGATACTCCGCCAAGAGTTCCTGTTGCGCAACCGCCTCTCCTGTATGCGACCATATATGCACTTTAAATACAAAGGATATCATGGCCATCAAAATCAAAACATTTAAGACCGCCATCTCCCTATATTTCAAATGCCCTGTTATCCCGTCCAAATTTCTCGTGATAAGAACAGGGAATGCTACAGTAAAGTATGCCATATATCTTGAGCTAAGAATATCTACTGAAATATCAGTCAGGATGAATACCAGGGAAATCACAACAATTCCAAATGATAATACTCCCGAAACAAAATCTGTCTCCACGCCTTTGATAAAACGCACAAAGCATACTATAACAAGAATTAGTCCCAAAATCAAAAACAAAGTATTAACAGCATAATTAGCTGTAAATAAACTAATTAACTTTCTGTTCCAGAACTCAGCGCCAAAGAGCATAAACACAGCCTGAACATAAACCTGAAGTTTATCCCCCAGATCAGCCAAACCAACAAACGTTTTCTCCGAAAGAAAACTGTTCTTATTCGCACCGCCGATAAGAAAATATACTTTATCCAAAACCGACCCCAATACTGTTCCCAGCATCGTAAGTCCTAAGATTTTCCCGATAAATAACCTATCAACCGCATCCTTCTTAACAAGTTCAAAAATGCAATAACAAATAATAGGTAATACGCCAACTATAAGAGCTACCGAGTCACCGCAGCAGGCAAAGCACAAGAGTGCAACAAACAACACTCCCTGCAAAGCACTGATTTTCTTCGACTTAAGCCACCTGTCAACAATTCCGATTGAAAATAGCGAAAACGCACTGGACATAGTGTGCGCACAAAGTGCAACAGGCGCAAATGTAGCGGGTAAAAGCACCAAAAGTAAGAACAATATTACAGGCACTTTAGATTCGCCATCTTTCTTACATATCAGTAATCCGGCGATATTTAAAAGTACAATCATTATTGCTACAGCAATACCGTATGCGCTCTGATCAACTCCCTTTATTAAAACTCCAACAATAAACGCGGGCACATCAGTTGTAATAAATGATATACCTGTCAAATTCCATCCCTTCAGGAATATATTTCCATGAATTATATCCGAAGCCTCCAGAATAAGGCTGGAATAATCAGAGTTTATAGCAGTAGCCCTGACAATTTTTGACAAATACAGAACATACAGACATGCTACTACACATAATATTATTATCTTGGAAAACAATACCGCTTTCTTCTTCATTTTTTAAATTCGTTAAACCTTTTCACTGTTCTCTCATGCTTATCCAGCACTTTATTTAAAGTTGTCTGGTCTTTTATTGACAAATCCTCAACAGAACTTTGTTCTATCTGTTTGAGGGTCTTTAAAACATCCAGATTAAAGTCTGTCTGATCAAATAAATATGGCCTTAAGGCCGGTCTGATAATCAATGATAATACTTTTTTTATCCCTGCTTTAATCCTGTTTCCGGGAAAATAGCCGTACCTATAAGAATAATTCTCAGCAGCTGTTTTTATGTGTCCCCGAAGGACATTGGCATCAAAGCTTTCTGTTGCACTATCTGCGCACAATCTGTTTTGCGCATATTTTAAAGGCTGCCCGCCCTGCCTCTTCTCATCAGCGGACGCTTTAACAGCCATCATTATCTTTTCAATATCTATATTTTGTCTATCCATATCACTTACCACAGCATCAACCCTTCGTGATGAAATCCCTGATTTTCCTGGTCACAACATCCCAGTCATAGTTTTCAAGCACAAACTGCTTACCCTGCTGTCCCATAATCTTCGCCTCATCCTCATGAGTGAGAATATAATCAACACACTCCTCAAACTCGTAGTAATCACCGAAGTAAAGACCACCGTTTGAGCGCTTTACAAACTCCCTGGTAACGTCACAGCCTTCATGAACCAAAACCGGGCGCTCACAGAGCCAGCTCTCCATAATTACAATACTGAAACTCTCATGAGTCGAAGGCTGACAAAGCATGTTTGCTGCAGCGTAAGCATTATTCTTATCCTGAATATCAACAAAACCAAGATCTATGACATCCTTTTTAACAGACGCCGGAATAGGAATCTCGCCTCCACCCAGAAGAACCAGCTTCAAGTCAGAGTCATTATTCCTGTACTTATACTCAGCAAAATAGTTAAGAAGAATATCCACATTCTTGCCGACGTCTTTCCTACCGGCATACAGAATGAACGGCTCTTTAATTCCGAACTTTTCTCTGAACGCGTCCGCATCGTATTCAATCCTGGTCTCAACACCGGTTCCGATAACAACCTCAGAGATCCCTGAAAAATCAAACACCTTATGCGCAGTCTCTTTCTCAGGCTCCGCCAGATAGATGATACCCTTCACAGATTCGAATGCCTTTTTATAAATATCCATATGGATATAGGCTTCTTCATGAAAACATGGGATTACCACTGCCTTCTCAGGACAAGCCAGAATGCCATAATAAGTCGTCCCAAACATATATGGAATATAGACAAACGCATCATACTCATCTCTGTAATCAGCGATATATTTATATAACTCAGGGCTATTCACCATCTCCTGCATGAAAATCTCTTCTTCTGCAGGTGTTACCTTCTGCCCCTGTATAAGCTTAGCATTTACTCTGTCAAATGCCTTGGTATCCCTTTTCCTGACCTTGAATCTTCTTACCGGAACCCCACCGACATTATCCAGGCCGCTCTTATAATAATTTTTATTCCAATCTGCGGTGAACTGCTGCACGCAGGTAGTCAGAACCTCAATATCAACACCAGCCTGCCTTAAATGCAGAATTATCCCGCGAAGCGCTGTCTCAGCGCCTCCCGGGATATTATCACCATACCATGGACTTACAAAAGCAATTTTACGCATTCTCTTCCTTAGCTCCACGGCGATCTAATACATAAAGAACAACAGTTGCTGCAAGGAATACAAACATAACTCCCAGACACAAATAACCCCAATGACCAACTCTCTGTTTCTCAATTCTTGTAATGCGTAGCTTAGTTACTGTAAACTGAGCACCTTCCGTATCTGTAAAAATACGGAATTCGGAAGTCTGCGGATGTCCAACTCCTTCAAAATAGATTTCGCCCTCAACCTCATTTTCACCTTCATGAATTGTTGTTTCAAACTCACAATCTTTGAGGTCAAACCCCTCTGAAAATAAATCAACAATCAGGTTTGCTTCAGACGCTCCCTCCAAGGTTACTTTAAATTTTGTCTTAAATCCCTCACCGGACATCAGACTAACGGGCGCATGAATAATTCTGCTTCCAAAAGCGGTCATACTGAAGCTCTTATTTCCATAAGGAAGTGTCTGCAATTCTTCTCCGGTAACATAATCCGAAAGAATCATGCTCTGATTACCGCGAACCGGAGCATCTGAACTATATGCAAGGCAAAAGGCCACCAGTGCAAGATATGCTATGAATGCACAAACTACCATTCTAAATTTACGTTTTCTAATTAATTCCATCTCTACCTCAATCATTTCTAACGCATAATAATAATAATGCAATAAATCCAAAGCAAGATTATATCATATCAATAGCCTTTTTGCATTATCAAGCATCCGAGCCTCGTCTACGCCCAATCTGTCATAGAAAAATCTGTTATCGGAA
The DNA here is from genome assembly GCF_900109475.1 of Butyrivibrio sp. ob235. Classification (NCBI taxonomy): domain Bacteria; kingdom Bacillati; phylum Bacillota; class Clostridia; order Lachnospirales; family Lachnospiraceae; genus Butyrivibrio; species Butyrivibrio sp. ob235. The sequence goes on along the minus strand of NZ_FOBE01000031.1, from coordinate 22,680 downwards.
AGTCTTCTTATGAAGCTTACGAATCTGTTCTCTTCAGCCATAAAAATCTGCCACAACGCTTCTTCAAAACCATATTTATTCTTCACTTCAGCAATAGGCAAAACATTTTCAATCTCAGGAATATTTATATATGTATACAGAATAGTCCTGAACATTGCATATTTCGCAGGAAAATTCTCCCTTGAAAACTCCTGGTCAAAGAAATATATCTTCCCATCAATATAGAAACAGTTCATGGGCATCATTTCCATATAGACCTTTTTGAGAATCGGCCCCCAGTTCAGACCCTTGTTCTCTACATATTCAAGAATTTTATTCTGAGATTCCGGAACTTCATCAGATGACTGTAATATCATAGTCCACAACTGCTCAAAAATACCAGCTATCTTATCTCTGTCATCCGATATGGTTCTCATATAGTCCATGAGTGCCGGAGCTGTAATATAGGGCATACTAATGACATCACCCTTAAGCTCATGCTCTATAACAGGGAGTCCCCTATCCTTCATCTCACAGACATTGCGATAAACCTCTTGTATACTTTTTCCGCCTTCCGAATACAGAGGTCTCTTCTCTACCATATCGCCCTTGATTACGGTAGTAAGCGCTGCTTCCGGTCCTCGATCTGTGGTCAGCGCCACAAATGAGATAGGTGATAATACATCTCCCGAGCTATCAACTGAGCCGAATTCCCGGTCACCCTTCATACACTCGGCTAAAAACGAATTAGCCACGAACGGAAATACTCCGTTGTCGATGATGTCTGAATACAGCTTCTTCTCATCCGCAATTAAAGACCTGTTGTCATCGTGATAAAACAGAACCCTCTCTCCGATATTCTTCTGAGGAAGATAATCATCTGTATAAACCTGAAGCGGAAATCTATAGTCAGGAAGCGGATAGAAAAGTTTATGTCCCGTAAGTCCAACCCTATCAAGTAATTCTAATAATTCACTTCTACTAAAGGGATGCCCCTGAACGCCAACACCGACATCACCTGACCCGCCTTGAACACCTAAAAACGGTACTCCGGATACATCCTCCTTCTCACCGCAAAGATACTTAAGCCCGTATCTATTCTCAGTAGCTATAAGCATCTTCCCTTTCGCCGCAAGAAGCCGCACTAATCCTTCAAGAAACCTACCATGGCCGGATGATAACTGCTCAAGAACACCGGTAAGAATTATATAGTCATACCTATCATTATCATCAAAGCTCCCAAGAAAATCATCAATTCTCGATTCATCTTCCGAAACAGCCCTGTAAAAATCCTTATCAGAATTGATCGTCACTCCGGGTAACGAAAAACTCATAACCTCAAGATTATCACGATCTTTATATCGCTCTCTTATCGCCTCAGCCCGGAACTCATTCTCCGCAATAGCTGTCACGTGTCCGCATCTCTCGCAAAAAAGGCCGGTGAGCGCTCCAAATCCGGCACCAATCTCCAGAAGCTTTGAACCCTCCTTAAACTCATACCAGTTATACAGAGACTTCCTCATCTCTGACAGATGATAGAAATAAACGAGTTCCTTCTCTTCCTTTATGTCAGCATCAAGGATTCCCGAAGTATTATTATTTATATAATTTCGTATATTGGCTCCAATTCCCATGTCCTTAGCCCTTTCTGGTCCATTCCTTTGTGGCGAAGTCATAGCAATAAACATTAACTAAAGAATTATCCGAAACCCATCTGTCAATTTCCGATGGATATTCTGAAGTATATATATTATAGACAGTACCATAACCCTCGGGCAAAAAGCTTGCGAATCCATTTAATGTAGGAACATCATACTTTTCTGCCAAAAGCCAGGCATCCAAAAATCCTTTATAAAAATATGGATTTTCACTTTGACTTTCATCTGCCATTGAATCTATGCAGTAGAAGGAAGCACAATCTTCCGGCGGTGGAACATCCAAGACCGCTTCTCTTGCTACCGCATCCGGATAATTCCAGGCTGAAATCACCCCGTCCTTCTGTCCATTCTCAAGGAGAACAAAAACAGCAATTATGACACCCACTGTATTTAATATCATATTGCTTTGAATCTTCGATCTGCTAAAAAACAACTCAAACAGCCATGCAAGCATAATCCCCACAAACGGGAGCATAATCAGTGCAATCCTACAGGGCACTCTCATTCCCGATGCCCCAGGAAAGAATTTATAAAACACCTTCCATATAGTAAAATTCCCAACCTTTGTCGCACAGCAATATATCAAAAAGGAAGTGAGAAACAGACCCTTAATGTTACTTTTCTTCTCTCTGAACATAAAAACAAAAACCAGCGCCAAAAGAATAAGCTCAAAAAACGGAAATCCAATAGGCCACTCCGCATCTGTCAGAGCCGGTATTTTCTGAATCACCTTACCATACAGAAGGTTTGTAGAAGATACGTTAAAGAAGTAATACCACGGTGCTGAAATGGATAATACTTCCTCCCAGCTGCGAACACTTGTCGACCTTGTCGGCAAATACACGTAAAGCAGCGGAATCATACTTATTATTCCCATCAAGATAAGAGCCAACACCTCCAGCAGATGGTTCCTGACATATTTAAATGCAGCAATCACCTGGCTCTTCCTATCACGGCGCACAATAAGCATTGAAAAAACAAAGAGTATAAAAGTAACAAGCACATATTCTGCCATGTATGGACTTGTATAAAAAATCAAAACTTCAGTCAAAATGGCTATAGCAGCACTTTTTCTTCTTATTCTATCATTGTCCATATTGTTCCAAAAACAATATAAGGACAATATCACAAGCGGAACCACACTAAGTGAAACAAACTGACAATGCCAGAGTTTATACAGGTAGTAACTGCCAAAAGAGAAAGCTGTTGCACCTATCAGTGACGGAATACGCTCATATTTCAGGATTTTATTAAGGAACCTATACATTATACAAGTCCCGATAAAATGCCAGAGTAACTGAGCACTCGTCATAGCGATATACTTATTTACTCCCAGAAATCTAAGCGGGCAGTAGAGAATTGCATGGAGAATATACATATCATTGAATGCTACCGAATTCGTAACCGGGTACATGCAAATCCAGGTATTCCACTGTTCCTTCCCGCAAAGAACCTTAAACCAATGCTCAGTCATTAAAACAGATAGTAAACCATCTCTATCGCTACCGATCATTGCTCCGTTAAAAAGCACTTTCCTAAACGTCCATACTTCGAACAGCAAAAGAATAGCAAGAATAAGCAGACTTCCGTATTTATTGGATTCTTGTCCATTTGAATTATTGTCCATAAAAATCTTCAAATCCCCCGGTACAAAACTCAATCTTTCTTCAAAGATATTTTAGTCACCACAATTATACATATCAAAGATATAAGTGATATCAGCGCTCCTACCTTCAAATATGGCGTCTCATATTTAAACAAGACATCATGGTCTCCCTTATCAGATATCTCCACGCCCAAGAACATAGTATCAACTTTTCTGACATCGCAGCTCTTGCCATCAACCGTCACACTCCATCCTTCAGAATACGGGAGTGTATAGCATAAAATGCCCTGACCATCACTAGCCATCTTGATATTATGTACATTTCCGCTATCTGTAATATCACACCCGGACATCCTAAGTGCGCTTGAATAATCATCCAGATGACCCAGAGGCTGACAAACAACTCTCATACCACTAAATCTAAACTTGCCGGGATGAGGAAAAGTTATCGTAATTATATTTTGCGCACCTTCACTGTATCCCAGATTCATCAAAAACTCATGTCGCCCGGCATAATAGTTCTCTCTTACAGAACTGATATCAATACTATCTGCTCTAACATTTCCCGCGGCTATCACAGATGCTCTCACACGTCCGTTATTCTGATGATTCCATATAAATGCCTTTATGCGAGGTATCAGACCATTTGAATCCGTCACATACCAGTAATTAAAATCCTCATAATCAATATCATCAAAAACAAGATAGGTCTCTGAATTCTCCAGACCCTCGAAGGATAAGGTCATTGTTGCGTTTTCGCTATATACCTCAATTTGATTTCCATCAAATGCGATTCCCTCGGACAACTCTACAGAATAAGGAATCTCCTCATTCAGGTATTCCGGATCACACTTCACAAGACCGCTTTCTTCATCAAGAACAGCCCCTTGTAATAACGCTTCCTGCTTTTTAGCAACATCATATTCTTTATATTCTTTCTCAGGAATCACTGATTTATAAAAATATGCTTTACCCTGAGAGTTCTCATCTGCCAATATATCGTAAGTTCCATTTGAACTCTTCATTGAAAAGCCGTACAAAGGACTACTTCCCGAAGGAGTCACGAGGTATTTTATGCCCATTATTCTCTGAAGTAATCTTCTTCCATCCAAATTAAAATACTGATTAGCAAACTGATATTTCAGATACATATCCTTCTGAAATTCACTGATCATTCCATTATTCGCAGAGCTGTAATAAAAAGATGTTCCGCTGGTACCTGTCAAAAGAGATGAATTCAGGAGTAATCTATCTGGCCACAGATCCAAAGTATCATATCTATCACTCTTTGTAGGATTTATCTCCTTCTTCAATGCATATCCCGGAGTATCATAATAATCCGCATCATAAGCAGTTCCCGCATCCTGGAAGTTAGCAAGATAATTATCATACTGAGGCACATATGCAAGCCATGCATTCACTGAAACATTAAGGGCAACCAATATCACCAAAATCACTCTGGAAAAGACCAGCACATTCCCTTTCGAGACCACACTCTTACCCGAAACAGCAGATGCAGAAACAATCAAAACCACTCCCATCAGCACCACAAACAGTAAAGCCATCCTATGCTTCATATTCATACCGTTTCTGTAAAGAGCATACATGCATACCAGATAAAGCGCTACAAATCCCACACACCAAAACAGCTTCTTACCTTTAAACTCGGACAGCACCTCCGGCAGCATATCCGCACAGATATAAGCTACACAGAAAGCATACGCCCAGATCCATCTGTTAGTGGCATATGTCATACCATTAAATGCTATCCCGGCAAAAGGTATAAGCAGCATAATAGTCTGGATAACAAAGAATATCTTCCAATCCCTTCTGCCACTCTTACTCATAAACAAAAAGCACAGGCAGAAAAGCGCTACTACAGAATATCCCATGTATGAGTAATAAGCATTTAGTGTGGAAGTTACAAAGGTTCCCAAAAACTCCTTATAGTACTGAACCTGATAAAACAAAGGCTGGAAGTGCTCTACTCCGATTCTGGTACTGCCCATCATGGAATACACTGTAGGCAAAAGCAGAACCGCAGCACATCCACATGCTATCAGCGAATACAGCATGAATTTACCGCTAAGTATAAAGAAACCTGAAACAGACTTGTCCCTAACTGTTCCAAAATATCTGAACAGTGCGTACATGACAATCAGAATAACAAACATATAGAAGAAATAGAAATTACTAAGCGCCGCCAGAGCGACAGCAACTATATAAGTAGTGGGCTTTTTCCCCTTAAATATCCTGTCTATTCCCGTAAGAATCAGAGGATACCACACCATCGGAGTTGCAAAGTAGGGATGAAGAATCGGCGCAAAAATGGTATATGCAGAAAAAGAATACACCAATGCTCCTATAATCGAGCCATAGTCGTCCTTCTCATTTTCCTTGCAGTAATATATGAAAAAAGCTCCTGAAAAGTAAATTCTAAGAACAATCAAAAACTCATATAAATATTCCGTATATCTCTCAGGGCAAAAAACAGCAAGAAAAGAAAAAGGATCTCCCATAACATAATAACTGAGAGTCGTAATAATATCGCTGCCGTAACCTATAGATGAATCCCACATCGGGATTTCAAAAGAATGCGTGGTAAATATGTTACTAAATACCTGTCTTAAATATCTTCCGTAATATGCCAGCGCAGTATAATGCTGTGCTATACCATCTCCGCCATTACCAAAAATAATAGCTTTTTTGTTCAGAGCAAAAGGTGAAAAAAAAGCTATTGCAGTAAGGACAAAAATAATCGTCCAGCAGAAATATACATTTTTCCTAAGTTTAGTTACTTTCATTTTTATCATCAAATCCAATTTTCTTATCAATCAAATATATAGGTCTGTCTTTTGTCTCCGAAAAAAGAATAGCCAGGTACTTCCCTATAACACCTATTACACAAAAGAGTACCGCAAACAAAAAACATATCAGTATTACTATCGTAGCATAGCCGCTCGGAGCCGTCTTATAGGTTGCCAGTGTATAAACCAAAACTATAAGTCCCATAAACGCAGCCACAATCCCGGCATAACCGCCTATCTTAAGCGGAAAATCCGAGAAACATATTATATTATCTATGGAAAATTTCAAAAGCTTTCTGATACTATAATGACTCTCTCCACCGGCTCTCTCGGGAGCAACATACTCTATTGTGGTAGTCTTAAATCCAATACTCTGAATATAACCGCGCAAAAAGCGGTTCTTATCCCTATAATACTTTCTCAAAACATCAGCAGAGCGCTTACTAAGCGCAAAGAAATCCGACGCATTCTCCAAAAAGCAGGTTGAATCCGACAAAATATTTATAACCCTATAGAATGCTTTCGAGGTAATATTCTTGATAATCCCGGCTGACTTGTTCTCAAGCCTTATCATATTAACCACATCATAGCCTTCCTCAAGACTATCAATGATAGGATTGATCATCTCAAGCGGATGCTGTAAATCAGAATCCATACAAATTATTCCGTCACCATCACAGTTATCAATACCTGCAATCATAGCAGCTTCATGACCAAAATTCCTGGAAAAAGAGACAATCTTAATATATTCCCTCTCTCTTGCCTTTTGCTCCAATATGCTAAGGCTATCATCTAAACTACCATCATCCACAAAGACCAACTCATAGTCCCACTTAAGCGAACCTCGTATAGACTCAAAAGAATCGCAGAATTTTTCTATAACAGCCTCTTCATTGTAAACCGATACACATATCGAAATCTTTTTCTTAGTTGTCATCTACTTTTTTCACCCGTGCAAGTTTTCCGGAAACCACCTTTGATAAATAACATATTATCGCCACTGAAATAACACTTAAAAATGTGGCTGACAGCAGCATTTCCGCCGGTTCCAACCCACCAACTTTATCAATGGCATACATAAAAATATGCGCCAAATATGTGGTTCCAATATAAACCGGAAGTGTATAGCGTCCCCATGAAGATATTATAAGCTTTTTCCTTGGAACAAGCGAGGAGACACATGCACTGCTTATCATAGAAAGCGGAAGAAGTAATAACCAAACCAAAACTCCCACAAACAAATTTGAGAAATCCCCATAGGTAGTTCCTCTCTGCAGTGTCACCATAGTTACTGTCCAGTCACCGCCTCTTCGAAGCCAGAGATAACTAGCTGCAAAAATCCCCATCAGAACAGCAATGCTTAAAAACTTATTTATACTCCTGATCTTTAGAACAGTCTGCTCATCGATCAGCAGTCCAAATACAAAGAATGGTAAAAAGGCCAGTGTTCTCCTAATCCCAAGAAAATTATTGATATCAACCTGCAATACCAACAATACTGAGATTATTGAAGCCCAAAGAGCAATCCCCCGGACCTTGATCATTTCTTCCGAGAAGTATCTCCACCAGAATACTGCAACCAGATACCACAGGGAGTTATTCGGACTCAGGATTGTCTTTAAGGAATCATAGCTTCCTGTCATGAACCTATCTATAACAGCACAGACAATTCTCACCACAAAATATATCTTTAAAATATCCAGAGCTCTCTTCTTATTCTTCGCAGTATTTCTTGAAAAATAACCGGTAACAAAAACAAATAACGGCATGTGGAACGTATATATTGTAAGTGCCAACGCATTACCAAAAAGTGATCCGCATATCGGAAGCATATGCCCCCACACGACAAGAAATATCAGCAGAAGCTTCATATTGTCATAATAATAATCACGCTCGCCCGCAGCGCCTAATTTATTCTCCATCATTTAACCCAAGCTCTGTCTCCGTCTATGAATTAAAAAACTTAAAATCAAAAACCGGTAAAAGAAAATGCCTTCCTTTTCTTTTGTAAACAATCAGGATAATACATCATAATGACCACATCCGGGTCAACTTCTTCGATAAACTCCGGTGTTACTACCGATACATCCGCATCATGAACAAAATCAATTTGAGCAAATCCCATTGCCAGATAGGGATTAACCGCTTTTCCATAGGAATCGGTAATAGTCAGAACCTTAATATCATTCTTACAATCCAGATTTTTGAAATTACCCAATGAACGATCCAATACATTATCATAAGTATATCTGGAGGTATAATTCTTATTGGTGAGCGGTTCTTTGTTCAAAATGATATCCTGCATGGTACCAGCCACACCTTCATCATTCTGAATTGTGGTTTCAAAATTGGGAACAATCAAATCAAAATCATCTATGCCCGCATAATAAATGCCTGTTCGTTGCCCATTGGAACCAAGATGCCATTTCTTATAGGTGGTTACTGTGTAATTTTGAATATCAGCAATTCTCTCATCAACACTGCATCCGGTCTTCTCTACAATATAATCCTGCAACACACCGTATGCATATAATCCGGCCTCAGTTGTCCAGTGATGATCTGTTTTGTACATCATGGAATAATGATCTATTCCATCATCATGCATGGCTTCTCTAAGATCGATAGTATCAACACCTGCATCTCTAAGCATCTGCAGGAATCTGTCGCAGTTGTCATTGCCGTAATCCTCCACACCTACAGGAAGCTCCGGATCATACTTATTGGTTGTATATGGCGGATTTGCATAAACAAGTACAGTACCTCTGTTTTTCAGGTAATAATTCAGCTTTACCACAGAGTCTGCGTACTTTCCCAATACTTTGTCAGATGTATGCTTAAATGGTGAAAGCAAATATCCATTATTAAGCTTAACCACCCCATTCATGGTTGGCTGCTTCAGAATATTGCAAATCGCTCCATTAAGATTTACAAATCCGACTTTATTATAAAATGTGCTGGCAATATCGGTTTCAAACTTACTTCCAAGTTCCGGTGTCCACTCGTTATAATCCAGTTCCTGGTTTATATAGAAATTCACCAGTTTACTATAACTAAGTCCCCCAAACACCAAAACTATCAGTAAAAACACTGCAATAAATGCATAGTTTTTAGTCTTATTCATTCATATTTTCCTTCTTGCTTCAAAAGTTAAAATAAATAAACGGATTATGAGCACCCAGGATCAAAAATGAGACACCCCAAATAAAAATCAATCCGTATCCGATTGGTTCAATCCACTCGAAGATATATGAAGCTTGTATCCCACTCAATTTCTCCTTGATACATTTCATAATCGGAGTAGAGAACAAGATTCCCAATACTATAAATACACCATACTGATGAAGGTTATATATAATCTCAGAATCTATACTTATACTACGTTCATATCGACCCAGCATGCCTAAGCAATACCTGATTCCGGAAAGCAAATCCGGAGAATTAAATATGACCCATCCAAAATTAACACACAGCAGGGTGAAAATTTGCCAGAAAATCCGGAATACGATATTTTTCTTCTCAGAGGGCTTTACTATAAGCTTCTCAACCACAAGTAAAATGAAGTAACCAAGTCCCCATGCTATAAATGTATAGTTAGCACCATGCCAGATTCCCGTAAACATCCACACTACAAACATATTGAAAATATGCCTGCCCCAGGATACTCTCGAACCACCAAGCGGTATGTATACATAATCTCTAAACCACTGGCTCAAGGAAATATGCCATCTTCTCCAGAATTCTGTCACCGATTTTGAAATATACGGATAATTGAAATTCTCTTCGAATTTGAATCCAAAGATTTTGCCCAGTCCTATCGCCATATCGGAGTAGCCTGAAAAATCATAGAATATCTGCAGGCTAAAACATATTGATCCCAGCCAGAGATACAGGATATTTGCTTCCTTTACATCACACGAAAAAGCACCCTGGGCTACCAAAGCAAGGTTATTAGCCAATATAACCTTCTTACAAAATCCCAGCATGAATCTTCTTGCGCCATCCGCAAACAACTCTACCGTATGCTCTCTATGTCCTATCTGCTCCTCAATAGTCGAATACCTGACTATAGGACCTGCAATAAGTTGTGGAAAAAACGAAATATAAAGAGCTACAAACAAAGGATTCTTCTGAACCTTTACAACTCCTCTGTATACATCTATGACATAGGATAATGCCTGGAATGTAAAGAAGGATATTCCTATAGGAAGGACTATCCCCACTGCCTTAAATTGAGATCTAAACAGGTTATTTGAGATATCTATTGCAAAATCAAGATATTTGTATATAAACAATATCCCAATATTCAATACAGCGGCTATCGCCATAAAAACTCTGGCAAGGCTCTTACCCTTAAACTTATCAACAAGCAGAGCCATCAGATAATTACACAGGATCGAGCCCACCATAACGAAGACAAACTGTGGCTCTCCATAAGAATAAAAATACAGGCTCGCAATCAACAGGATATAATTCCTATATTTATCCTTTGCCAAATAGTACAGTATCAGTACTACCGGCAAAAAGAAAAATGTAAATATTAAGCTTGAAAAAACCATCTATCCTCCAAACAGTACATTTATAACTTAACCTCCACCTTCACCTGATTAAGGTCATCATAAGCACTCATCTTGCAATCGGCAGAGTCAGCTATGGCAGAGAACTCATCCTGCCTATAATGATATAACATATCCGGAACAACTCTGCTGATCTCGATGCCCTCTACCCATAACAGTTTAATATATTCCTCAAAGTAATCTTTAACAGCCTTATGAATTCTCTTCATAAAGCGTATCTCTTCAGCAGAACGCTGCTCCTCATCAAACACCGGATTACCGTTATCATCAAAGCAGCTAAGTGAAGGCTTATCGGAAGTCATTATTCTCTCCAGGAATAAATAATCCTGATAGAAATAATTCGAATCATGATAATTACCATATTGATTCGATTCACGAACATTCATATACAGCCAGTCTTTATGCTTTAGAGCCTTCCTATGCTCAAATAAATCAAATCTGAAGCATGCATAAAAGGCATCAAAATCAAAAGCGCCGTTTCTTTCCATGAAATCCTGGCAGCTTCCCAATGACACAAAGTCAAAAAATGCATACTTGCCCGCCGACGAAACACCCTTCTTCTTAAGGTACTTCTTGTAGTTTTCGTTATTTTTCACAGAGCCCTTGAAAATAGCTTCCTTGTTTTTCTCCCAGAACTCATAATATCCTTTTCTCTTTTCGTTCTTACTAGCTTTGGGCGCCTTAAAGTGGAAATTACTTTCAATATCAAATCCCGGAGCATACTCATAAGCGTGCTTCAAATCATCATCCGTAAAGGTTGAAGCGCTTATAATCATTCTCCTGGACATAAGCAAATACAATGATTTCGGAAGATTCCACTCAGGAACAGATTCTCTTAAAATCTCATACAGCTTATTTAATATATATCCGTCTCTTGCTCCGAAAAGAACCTTATCATAGGCGTTATTCCTGGTACTCTCGCCCATCCAGATCGTCAATGCCGTAATGAGCGGAGCAATGATAACATATCCCAGCTCTGCAGTATTGCGGATCTTAATCCTGCCATCTGATTCATATAACGCAAATGGATCGTTAAACAGCTTGGCAATGCACAGGCCAATCATTGATCTCTCATTTACGTTTCTGGCAAGCGTCCTTATATCTGCGATGGCTGTTATCTCCATCATCTGCTTTGCACTCATAATAACAAATGCATCTAGGCCATTCTTTCTGGCAAAATCTCCATCAGCCTGCCCACTGTCTCCTATATGTAAAACAGATTTATTATCAACATTATCCTTACAGAAATGTGCGAATAATCCTTCCGTCTTCAACGTACGATAATCGCAGGATACATACATCTTCTCATAACCGGTTATATCCAGCGAAACCAAAATATCTCTCAAAACCGTCTCCGGCAAATACATGTCAGATATTATATGCACTTCTTTGCCAAGCTTATTTGCATATTCCATGAGCTCGACTATCTTTTCACGCCTTACAAGAACCTTTTTCTCCGTATCTATTTCCAGTTCTTTTATCTGTTCACGCAGAGAATCAGACATTCCCGTGATAACCTGCAAGCGCTCATATATCTCATCCAAATTGGGATTCGGAACACCGCTCTCCTGCGCCAATATTCGAAGCTGTTTGAAATTATCATAGATAATCCCGTTCCTTTTCAGCTTATGCTGCATAATATCAAATACATCAGTCGCGTTTAATGTTTTGCGCATTACCAAAGTGTCGAAAATATCAAAAGTGATAATATCATGTTCTTTGATCTGCTTTCTCAGCTGCTCCTCATCGACATTAAAATATGGTGAAGGCCCTTCCGCAACTTCTTTCACAGCCTTTTTCTGCAATAAATTATCACCCTTATAGTCATAGAGTAATATGTGATTATAAGAGCAGAACTCACCTATACGCTTTGCGATTGCCCCTTTATGTGCATCTTTTGTTGCGGTAACTATTATATCAATATCCCTATCAAGAACCTCTTCATAATCCAGAATCTGTTTACCTAAAGCTACTCCCTGCTTCAGAGTTCTATCCATGATACCACGGATATTAAAATCCGCATTCTGATCGATAATAGATTTTGCTATGGGTCCCTTTCCGTATAATGCTATTCGTCTCTTCTTATCGTTCGCAAAGTTCTCCCTAAAAATCAAACCTGCATTACACTCCAAATCATCTGTGCCATACGCCTCGACCAGATTACTTCCATCAACACCGTACAAACCTATGTGTTTCTCTACACAAAACATGCCTATGCGCTTATATACTGCATAGGCTGATTCCGGTCTTGCAACCACCACTATTATGTCGATGTCATGATCCTGTATTTCGTCAATTGCAATCACAGGCAGTCCATAAACCGTGCCTGATTTCACATCGCGGTCCACAACCCCAACAAAATTATAGCCATCAGCTAACCTGATTATGGCCCTGGTCATGGGTCCCTTTCCGTATAATGCTATTCTTTTTCGGGACACGGGAAATTTCCTTTTAAATAATTCTACTGTATAGTTAATATCTTCCATCAAATGCTCCTGTAATCGTCTAAAGAAGACTTATTCTAACCCTGTTATCAATTCAGATAAATCCTTATCATAAATCATGATAATATTCCCATCAACTTCTATCTCCCTAACCGGATCACCAAAAAGGGATAACGCACCTTCCGGTGTAATTCCATGTCCGTTAGCCTCGGATGTTATTACAAAATTAACATAATCATCATACCACTCATCTTTGCAAAACCAAATATATGGTTCGTAGTCACGTATAGCCCTGACTCTTACTTTACCCTTGGAAATGACAGTTATTGATGATGCATCCCAGAAAAATCCGTATCCGCTCTCTAATCCTTCATCCATCAGCACCTCTGCCAGCTTTTCCTGTTCAGTGGTTTCCATCGGCCGTGCTTTCCAATTTACTATCCTAAAACCAAGCACCAGGAAAGCAAGAACTGTAAAAACAATTCTCATTATCTTATAATCGGCTTTGCAAAAATCAGCTATGGCTTCCATATTCCTTGCAATGATCACCGGCACGGCAATTATCACAAAAACCATATATCTCGACCAGTCATTTGACGAAAATTCCAGCGATGTTAATCTCAAAACAACATAATCTACGAGAACTGCCAGAGCCAGAAGAACAGTAATAATATCACTGTTCTTATCTCTTACAAATTTGTATATCCCCACAATTCCAACCAATAATCCCAATAGAAGGAAAACAGTGCCGATTGCATAGAATAATGTCTCAGTACTAACAAGCTTCCTGTTCAGAAAGTCGATATCGCTGATACACATTAACTTTTCAATATAACGCTGCCTTGAAACTGCCCAGTTCTCATATGTAATAAAGAACTGATTACCAAGTGCCTGATTTTTATTAGCATCTCCAACAATAAAGTATATCCTATCCAGTACAGTTCCTAAAACCGTTCCAGCAACAGCAGGACCAATAAATCCCCCTGCCTCGCTCCAATACTCTCTGCCTCTGATAAAATCAAAAAATGCCACAACAATCATAGGCATTACTGCAATGATAATGGTCAAAGGATCTCCCATAGCGCCTAATGCAATAAATGCCGTGCAGAGAACTAAAAGCTTAGTTATTCTCTCCCTTTTCCATCTCGCAATCATTAAAATAGCGAGAAATGCCCATATTACAGCCCCGGTGTGTGCACGAAGCGCTGTCATGGCTGCATAGCAAGGTAGTCCCGTCAGACATAAAAATACGGCACAAGCAAACTTGTCGTCTATCTCATCCTTAACAAGCAACCATCCAACTAAAACAACAACTGCCGTCATCAATCCGGCAGCCACATAATATGTTCTGGTGCTGATTCCAAAGAAAATTGCTCCAAAAATAAAATAAAGCAAATCCGTAGTAACAAATGAAAGTCCTGTAAGGTTCCAACCATTCAGGAAAATATTTCCATGAATTACTTCATTTGCTTCAAGCACCAAATTTGCATAATCCGAATCCATTTTTACATATCTGGCCAAATACACCAGCAATGCAAAATATATAATAAAAATTACAGGTAAAATAATATTTTTCTTTTTCAATATATTAGAGCCCATAAAGTCCTATGCTCCCAACCCAACTTTCATTCCCACCACATTCTCTGAAAACTCCAACCAAGGTCAGAATTTTCTTATCACACAAGAATGCTTTTTATAATTCTTATCTGTACTTTTTAAACTGCCGTCGTAATTAATTCCCAAAGCAATTATATTATCCATATTATATTTCTCACAGAGCTCGTCAACTTCCTCCACTGTGAATCCGGTGTATCTGGCAAGTACCATTGGAGAAATCATGGAATATTCATCAAACATATTGAGCGCAGAATGCTCTCCATATTTCTTTATAGGCAAAATACCTGTCATATAGGCAAGTGCAAGATATATTCTGTCCTTCAACAAATTTCTAAGGAAATCCAGATATATCTTCTGTCCTTCCACGTCATCCTTACGGATACGGGAAACAGCATCCCACTCATCTATTACTATCACAAACTGCTTTTTTGATTTCTGATAAAACTTCTCCAGACTGTAAAAAAGATCCTTTTCATCATATGAAACATCCGGATACATTTCGGATAACTCATCTAAAAGTCTATGCGATATTGTTCCTACAGATTCAGTAACATCTCTATCCGATTTAATAAAATCAGTCATTAATAGTCTGATTACATTATATTTCCCTAAGTGCTTATCCCACTCCCCCGGACTACTCTTTGCTATTTTTCTTTCCTTAAAAAGACTCTTTGCCTTTTTATTTTTTCCATAGTAAGCACAAAACATATCAGCCGCCATTGTTTTACCAAATCGTCTAGGCCTGGATACACTTACATATTTCTGTTTAGTTCCTATTACGCAATTAATATCCAGTATCATCTCTGTCTTATCAACAAAGATATCCGAATTAACTGCTTCTTCAAATGCTTGTATTGAGGGATTTATATATATTGACATGTTATTTCACCATCTCTTCCTTCACCTTCACACTCGATTATAATTTATCTGTTTTTCTTTCACCACCTAGTATTTTGTTTTCTATGGAAGGTGGTGCTTTCCCCTTGTTACCCACACGGATTCCATTTCTTTATTTCAGAGTATACCTTCAACACACATTGCTTCAGCCGGAAGATAATTCTCTATCTCCTTACCTTTTGTAATCCAACAATATAATCCGGCTTTTTTGAATTCATCCCTAACTCTCTTTTTGGTCTTATTTATATGCGCCTGTGTAGTTCTTTTATCACTATCCATAACCATAATAGCATGTTTTATTTACAACACCAATCTCAGCGAGCATGCACAGCTACCTCCATGATACTTTTTAGCAGTATCGGAGAAAGACTGTTATGTATCTGTATTACCATGCGACCTGTCTTGATGATGGCATCCGGTAAAGGAACAAGATTCATACTTTGCCTCCTTTAGTCTTTAAAAACTAACTAGTTTTCTTGTTTTTCTAGTTTACCCTTTTATAGATATGGTAGATTCTAATTTCTATATCAGTGAAAATATGAAGATAAATTATAAAACGATAGGAAAAAGAATAAAGATATTCAGAAATGAGAAGAATATCACGCAGGAGCAGCTTGCTTATCAGATAAATTCGTCTCCGTCACACATCTGCAACATCGAACGAGGAATTAAAAAGCCAAGCCTTCAGAAGTATCACATCAATAATCAAAGCGTTTAAGCCCTAGAACTTGCCTCCCAACTCTTTTTCGGCTAAAATATGATTGAATCATATTTTAGCCGAAAGGAGCCACGATGCGATATATTCAAAGAGACCTTAAATCCAAAATAATTGAATTGAATAAAGAATATTCTGCCATTTTAATAACCGGAGCAAGACAGGTCGGAAAAAGCACATTATTTAATGACATCAAAGATGAACTGAAATCCGAGAGGGAAGTTGTCACATTGGATGATTTGGAAGATCGTGCCCTTGCCAAAAATGATCCTGCAATGTTTTTGCAAATTCATGAGCCTCCTGTTCTTATAGATGAGGTTCAATATGCACCTGAGCTCTTTTCATATATAAAGATTGCAATAGATAAAGGTGCTGCGCCCGGTTCATTCTGGCTCACGGGATCTCAGTCATTCAAACTTATGGATCTGGCACAGGAATCCCTGGCAGGAAGAATTGCTGTTCTTAGATTACCTACCTTGTCTCAGCATGAGATTTGTGGAAAAGGCAATGCTACACCATTTACTATAGACCTTGGTGAAATAAAAAAACGCAAGGAAACACATGCCCCCGCATCTATGCAAGAATTATATGAACGCATATGGAATGGCAGCATGCCCGGCTTAATTAGTGGGCGCTTTTCAGATAGAGACATATATTACAGCAGTTATATGCAAACATATATTGAGCGCGATGTCAGTGATTTAATTCAGGGCGTTGACAAATTATTATTTCAAGACTTTATTCGATCTGCTGCTGCACGAATAGGTGAAGTATTGAATATTCACTCTATTGCAAATGATGTTGGGATAAATGATGACACTGCTAAAAGGTGGCTTCAGGTTCTTGAAAAATCCGAAATAATAACTCTACTGCGTCCATATAGTAATAACGCTTTGCATAGAACAATAAAGACTCCAAAACTATATTTTTTTGACACAGGGCTGGTAGCATATCTGACGAAATACTCCTCGCCAGAAATTCTGGAAAACGGTGCTATTGCAGGACACATTCTTGAAAATTACGTAGTAATGGAAATAATAAAAACATATAAAAACGCTGCCAAAGACTGTTTATTCTGGTACTACAGAGACAAGGACAGTAAAGAGGTTGATATGATATTGGAAAGTAATGGTGCTCTCCATCCCATAGAGATAAAACGTTCAGTAAATCCGAGAACAGAGTTGGTTGATGCTTTCAATGTATTAGATAAAGCCACCACACCCCGTGGCGCTGGTGCAATAATATGCATGCGTCCTGAACTATCAGCTGTGGATAGCTATAATTTGATTATCCCCATTTGGTATATATAATATAATCGGCTAAAATCCGGGTCGATCAGATTTTAGCCGATAGTCACAAACATTAAATCTGAGCACCCGTTAATCTTAACTTCCAATGATTTTACCACTCAATAATTTAAGCCTTACGCAGATGATCATTATAGTCATCCTGTAGGGCTTTGTTCTTTATTCAAACAAAAATTCATCAAGATCTTCTAATGCTTCTCTTAATTCCGGATTACGCTCCTGATTAATGTATCGTTCAAGCTGTAATGCTTCCCACTCTTCAGGCTCGCACTCCATGGTGTAAGAGAGATCAACTAAATCCCACAGAAACTTGCTTTTCTTGGTATTTCTATGTATCATACAGTATTGCTCAATAAGAATTCTTGAATACTCCTGCATCTTATTCTTCCTCTCTTTCAGTAGAGCCTTTAATAAATGCCATGATCTCTTCGTAAGAATGCTCGCTCTTGATAACTGCAGCCATGAGTTCATCCTTCCTGAGTTCATTGCGAAGCTTGATGAGCTCGGCAAGAGCTTCTTTCTCGGCTTCATATTTATTACATATATAGTCAAAGACTTCTAATAAAACATAGGTGTTATTATCCATATATTCATACCTCATAATCAAAAAACACATTTTTTCGATAAAAACTTGAGATGGAACTAACTCTACTTAAGTATGATCATCTACTTTTTTGTAATAACATTCTGTAATCTTTTTAAATTCCATAGGATCTAGATCTCCCTTTTGAGGCAATGGACTATCTCCATTTTTATGATCCTTGACAATATCTTTTATTCTATTAGCAAGTTCCTTGAAATTTTTATTGCCTTTAATTGTTATTGATTGAAGTGCTGCTTCACATTCAAGACATGTGCATATTCTTCTAATTTTCTCTGGTGTTATCCAAGCGGCATCTTCGTCACTGTCCGGTAAAAAATCTATTTGAAAATGAGGCTTTTTCTCCTTCTCTTCTATAATTGCCTTAAATAATAATCCTATGCCATCATTTATTTCCTTAAACAAGACACAGCTTAGCCATGGCTTTTCTGTCATTGATCTAAACTCATTCACCACATGTAGTTCTGCAAAGCTATCAATAACATCATATCCAGAATATGATAAGTCTCCCAGAAGTTCTACCTTGTCAAAAAAAACGTTTTTCCTAAATGTCAAAAACTGACACATTTTATTTATTGCATGATAAAGCGGAATAATATCTGTTAAAGGCAGTCCCTCCTCTACAATTATTTCAAGGACAACTTTTTCATTTGAAAGCGATTTCCCACTAACACCCATCCTTTCCTCAATAGATGAATATATAGTTAAATTGTATTTTTTACCGCCCGCTGCAAAGGTTTTATGAAAAACATCATCCTGACATTGGGCTATATATTTCCCCTCTGCAAGATTAATCTTTAATTTGTTTGGAATAAAAAGTAATCCCAATACTCCCCAGTGAATCGTATCCCTTTACATTTTTTGACTTCCAACGACTCACCTACGATGTAAGCATCTGTGCTAAAATGCACCGCATTATGTTCAAATTCGAAAGGCTCCTCCTTATGCAAATATATAAATTGTCCATCCAATGTATTACCTTTGATAAAACCATCTTCGGGAATGATCATTATTCTGGATTCAATTTCTTTTAGGAAATCAAATTTGAAATCTTCATAATGTACCCACCTTATATCACCAGCAGTATTTAACTTTCCGTATTTATCCAGTTCCATACAAATTATCTCTTATAAACTCTTATCAACATAAAAATAACTAGCAGTTACTTAAGACACTCCCTCCTCAGCTTCTCAATCTCTTCAAAAGGAAGGCACTCCGCGCAACCAACCGGTATTTCTTCCACTTCATCCGGCTCAGCATTTAAAATGGTCTCATATTCCAGAAGAGACTTATCAACAAGCCACGGCTCATTGACATATAAAGTTGTCTCATCTTTCAGTATCGGATATGAGTCAAGTTTATGATACATCCCCCAATTCCTCTATCTCTTCACCACCCGCAGAAGCAAATATCTTAACCTGATTTATGTCGTCTATCAAATCATCATAGCGCTTCCCATCCATATAAATGAAATCTTTGAGCATAATATACAGCACATAACCAATTGCATAAACCGCAAGCACAATTATTACCATAAACAGTATTATGGATATATAATCAATGTCATGAGTATCAACATAATTCTTAAAAAGTATGCCGAATGCGGAAGCCACGATTGTTCCCATCATTCCCAAAGGTTTTTTCACTTCTGCCCACGGCGCATTTTTTGCTTTATTGCTTTTAGCTTCACCGACAATCAAGTCCAGTTTTTGGGAATCATTGATATCTATACTATAATCCTGAAGCAGCTGTATAAATACATTCATTCGCCTTGTGGAATAAGGCTTCCAAATCTCCTCCAACAGCCTCTCCTTATTCTTTCTTATTGAATCCAGTATCCCCATTATGACAATAATTATAAACATACCAACTGCCGAAACACCCATGTAAACCGTAAACATATCATCAAAGATCACATTTGATACAGCAAATATAGCAAAAAGCGTCGCGAATATTATAAATAAGCCAAATAAAGCCAATCTGTAGCGCGGCTGCTCATCGTACCTGATTACAGAATTAACGCTCTTCATCCTCAGCTTATACTCCACGAAAAAATCGCAAAATCTCATTATTTCTCTGCCTCTCTCCCAAAAACTTCTCTTCACTTAAAATTGCTGTATGAACTTATACAGATTCACGTATTCATACTTTCCCCATGTTATACTTCACCCGGATTCCATCTCTTTATTTCAAAATACACCTTTAGAACACTATCCTTCAGATCAAGTATCCCTACAGAATTGTTATATGTGATATACGGACTAATCTTCCTTGCCACATCCACCTTCTTATTCTCAAAGTTCTTACATGTCTTACTGATATACTCCGGAAACAGTTCATACCGCTCCACCTGTTGTAATGTTGTACCAAACGCATTACTTATTGCTTCAGCCGAAAGATAATTCTCTATCTCTTTACCTTTTGTAACCCAGCAATATAAACCAGCCTTTTCAAATTCATTTCTAACTCGCATTTTTGTTTTATTTATGCGACCCTTTGGCTTTCTAATATCGCTATCCATAACGATTACAGCATTCCTATTTGTAGTCAGAACATTTATCAGATCATCCGTCCTATCTTCAAATTCATTTGCTTCATAATGTGATAGCAGCCTGCCACCATAATACATAAACTGAAAATGTAATCCTTCTTTGTAGCCTAAAGTCCCGTCATTTTATACCAAGGATTATGTCGGGACAGGTACTTCCATAAGCTCATAGAGCTTACGTTGTTTGTTAGTTATTTCAGATAGATGATGCGCTCTGCCTGGCTGCTGGTAGTATTCAATAACATCCAGTTCATCAAGCAATGACTGCATTGTGTAATCACTGAACAGGCCATGTTCATCCATCTGTTTTTTGATATAAGACATCAGCTGCAGTGCTACGAACTGCACAAAGAGTTTACCTTCGAAGTTTTCTTCAGATGCGACAGACATCCTGCGCATGGAAAGGCGCTCTTTGAGGTTACCAAAGGACTTCTCAATAAGATCCTTCAGCCTGTATATACGAAGCGCTTCGACAGGATCCTTGATGCCATTGGTCATGAGAGCAAAATAGCCATAGTTACGCTCAGCCTTGCGAATTGCATCCTCATTGAATGAGTAGGTTTTTCCTCTTACTGGTGTCTCATGTATTGTAAAGTACTTCTGATACAGCTTTGTATCTTCCGGATCAGGAGTGCCATTTACCAGGTTGTTTTCAAGGCGGTCAAGCATTGCATTGAACCGTACCTTGTCATCAGTAGCTTTCTGGTCATTGTAGTAGAAATGGAGATATATACGGTGCTTGGCAGTAATGACTTCACCGGAGCGAGGTTTTTCCTTGGTGTATTCCCATTCCTCTGTGAATGACATGACATAGAGCTTTAGCTCAGAATTATAGTTAAAGCGGGTAACGAAATCATCACGGATCTTGTTAAGACGGCTGCTTACAAGATTCAGTGATAGCCTGGCTCCTATGAGGAACTTATGATGATGCTTCATCAGATCATTTATGTTCTTCTCGCTGTAGAAGCCTCTGTCCATGACAAGCTTGAGTTTCTCAAGTTTAAGGAAATCAACATCCTTAACGAGGTTCTCTATAGTCTTAACATCAGTAATGTTACCTGCCAGTTTCCTGTAGTAAACAGGGAGCATTGATTCCTCTCCATACAGCAGAGCAAGATTTATCTGCGGAAGGGAATCACCTTCCTTGTTCTTTCCATACTTGGCCTGCTTTATCAAAGTCGAGTATGAGGAGATAGATGTTGTATCAAAAGCGAGGTATTCATCGCAGGAGTGGCGCTTTGCCTGATATTTGAAGTAATCCATCTTGGATTCTTCAGTGATCAGTCCGAAAAGTTCACTGCTCCTCTGAGAAGGAATATCCTTGCCATAAGGATGCCTGTGGGTGCTGCCCCATTTGGTGAAACGGTATAATGGCAGCCCTTCCTCGATAACGAGGTAGTAAGCTATGGAGAGAATCTGTGGTGCCAGTGAGCCGTAGCACTTTCCAAGATCACCGGCAATGCCTGTCTTTTCAGCAATCCTGTCAAGCAGGTATGTTGCTCCATAAAACTGACAAAGACAGATGTCTGTTGGTACAGGCCCGGTCTTGGAAGTCGTGAGACTGGCTTCATATTCAGCTTTGAGACGATGGAAGTTTTTGTTGGGCTTGAAGTCCGTTCCATCATACTTGCCAATGTACTCACGCTTATGATCAGCCTGCTGCTTTTCTGCATTCCAGAATGGGTGATCAATATATGCGTAACCATTCTGAATGCGGACTTTATCAGTGATCCAGGGCTCATTTATCTTGATTTCCATAACCCACCTCCTTGGTATAATTATACCAAGGCATTGACGGAATATCAAGCAAAATCTGTGTTTTTGATACAATATTTTGTGCTCGCAAAGCCAGTAATATCAAGGATTTGCGGTAGTAACTGTTAACGATTTATACCAGAGCCTTGGTATAATTTCGCGGGAGCGCAGG
>NZ_FOBE01000047.1:0-18071 GCF_900109475.1 Butyrivibrio sp. ob235 | reverse complement strand
AATCTACTGGCAAATCTCTTCGTGAGTGTCAATGTAAAAATCCCTGCACTAATTCCCCTTGCGGCCGTATGATATATATCTATCCCGAAAAGAATCTACGTGCATATCCAGGGATACTGCGCGGTACTGAAGAATGGGATAACACCTATAAAATCAGAACCGTCGTTGAAAGAGATATCAATCACATGAAAGAGAATCTCTGTCTTGCAGGGCGTCGCACACAAAATGAAAAAACATTGCATGCTGATCTAATTCTTGCAGGTATCACTCAGCTCATCACCGTCGTTCTAGCTGACAAAATCAAACATCATGAGTATATCCGCAGTGTAAAACCGCTAATCGCGTAGGACTTACCAACTACATTAAGCCATATGCTTATTAAAGTGCGCCAAAATTGCTAGTTCGCATTTTTGCATCAAAGAATTCATGCTCTGCATGAATTCTTCCTTGTTTAAATTCAAGATTGCGAACGAGCAAAGCGAGTTTCGCAATTACCTATATATAACTATATTATAACAAAAATTTGAGGTGCTTGCTTTGAATGATTGTTCAGTGACGGCGTAAATTTACTGTAGGATTTAAAAGGGTAGATTGCCCCTGTGATCAGTTCAGATGTTCAAACCTTACTCATTATAGCGCCTGGTTGCTTAATAGTTTCTTTATGTTTTTTAACACTCATTTTAGAGATAAATCTATATAATCAAGATATGCAGTATATCAACATTCTAAAATGAGGAAGAGCATTGAGATATCGATACTTGACAGCCATGCGGAATAGAAATACGCTCCTTAGAGCAGAGCAGAGCAGAGCAGAGCAGAGCAGAGCAGAGCAGAGCAGAGCACAGGCTAATTGCGCCCTTTTTGCGTCCTGCGAGGCGCTTGAAACTGAATACTACATTCGTGATGGATAACCGTCGGACTTGACGGGGTAAGTATACCCTGTCAGGTTCGGCGGTTTTTGTGTTCAAAAGATCGAAGGAAAAGGAGGGCGTTTTATAGCAAAGAATGAATTATCCGTCATAACAAAGGCGAAAGAACTGTGCAGCTATATCATGACCGTGACGGATAAGTCACCCAAGCGTTTTCGTTTCACTCTGGTATCAAGGCTGCAGAATTACGCGCTGGACGTGATCGAGAACCTGATCATGGCAAATGAAACCTTTGTGAGTGCGGGTGATATGCGCTCCGCGGCAATGCGAATGTCATATCAAAGAACGGCCATGAGCAGACTGAAGCTTCTCTCCTACATGTCGGAGCTTGCCATGAAGCAGGGCTGCATCCTGCCAACGCAGTATGAACAGATCACAAAACAAGTTTACGATGCCGAGAATATGCTCGGCGCATGGATGAACAGTGATAAGCGGCGTTATGGCGGGAAGCAGGACAATGACGGCAGGTGAGGTGATTGGAGAATAATGCGTTTGACGCAATGCTCGATTTTCAGAATATGTACAGAGCGTACAGGCGAGCGGCGGCAGGCAAGAGGGACAAAAATGAAGTTATCGATTTCGAACTGGATCTGTCACGGAACCTGTGGGAGGTCATTCATCAGATGGAGGATAAGACCTATAGGGTTGGTGGATATCACAAGTTCATGATATACGATCCGAAGGAACGGAAGATAGAAGCACTTTCCTTCCGCGACAGAGTGGTACAGCACTGCCTGTGTGACAATATCCTGAAGCCGTACTTTGAGGACAGGCTGATCTACGACAATGCAGCCTGCCGGGAAGGAAAGGGAACGGATTTTGCGAGGGATAGACTTACAGCGTTCCTGAGGGAGCATTACAGAAAGCATGGAGCAAATGGCTATATCTTAAAGTATGATATCCAGCATTATTTTGACAGTATAGACCATGAGATTTTAAAGGAAATGCTTAAAGATATTCCAGATAGAAATGTGCTGGGGCTTTTGTACCACATTATAAGGAGCTACGAGGGAACTACAGATTCCAAGATGGGAAGAACGAAGGGACTGCCTTTAGGCAACCAGACCAGCCAGTGGTTCGCGCTGTACTATCTGGATCCCATGGATCGCCTGATCAAAGAGAGGATGCATATAAAGCATTATGTACGGTACATGGATGATGGGGTTCTGATTCATGAGAGCAAGGACTGTTTAAAGGAAGTCCTCCGTCAAATGAAGGAGAAGGCGAAGGAACTGAGGCTGGAGTTCAATCAGAAGACACAGATCATGCCAATCTCGGAAGGGGTGGATTTTCTTGGTTTCAGGTTTTATCTGACAGATACCGGAAAAGTGATCCGGAGGCTTCGCACCTCGAACAAGAGGCGGTGGAAGAGGCGTTTGAAAAAATATAAAGAGGAGTACCGTGTGGGCAACAGGAGTCTGGAGGAGATAGGAAGGAGCGTTGCAAGCTATAACGGGCATCTTGCCCACGGTCATACATGGAAGCTTCGTAAAAAGGTGATGGGAACATTCGTACTCACCCATGCGCCGAAAGAGGAAGTGAGTGATGGGTTGTAACGGAGGGCTGCAAGGCTTTCCTTAAGGGCTGTCATGCAAAAGGCTTTTTTGCCTGAACATGGTTGCCAAATACAACAGGGACAGGGTTGCATGGTGGCTCCGCTCGCCCGGCAACAATGATAATAATGCGGCGTGCGTGAACGGCGGCAACGCTGATGAGAACGGCAACAATGTCAACAAAAAGCTTGCTGTTCGTCCCGCATTGCCCGGTCGCCCGAAGTGTATGGAAGGTTCCATGCGCCAGTGCATCGGGCAAAGGAACCCTGTTCCTTTTCATGGAAATATCCATGGAAAAACACATGCTGTCGGAGCCTGTGGACGCGAAAGCTTTCACAGTATTGGGAACGGGTGATGATCCGTTTCCCCGGCAGCCATTTTAAGAGAAAGAATTGTTTGTAATTATACAGACAGTCGAGTCAAAAAGGAGGTAAGAACAAAATGAAGAAAAGAAAGGCTCTGCTGAGCATTGTACTTACTATTGTAATGGCAATTAGCACGTTTACCGGGTTTGTTCCGGGAGCATGCCTGAAAGTGCAAGCAGAAGGAACAACCTATAGTCCGGCGTCTGAGTATAACGGCTACGGGATATTAAATTCAAATGACACAACGGTACAGCTAGAAGGGGTCAAATATGACGGTACAAATGTAGCTGATTGGTATGTGATCGGATATGACAGTGCCGGCCAAACTGTGACACTACTTTCAAAGCAGTCTTTTGGCAGTCAGAAGTTCAATTCTTCGGATAGTAATAGTTATGAAAACTCTACTATCAAGGGCTTTGTGGAAGGTTTAACAGGCGAGGATAAGCCACTTGCCGGAATCAAGGATGCACTTGCAGATATAAGTGGAAAAGTCACAGGGGATCCTGATTCTATATCAGGAGCTGTGCCGTATCTTTTGAGCTATACAGAGGAGAATACTTTAAGCCCTACAAAGAAGTCAGGGACTGCAAATAGCTGGTGGCTCCGCTCGCCCGGCAATCTTGATGGTATTGCGGCGTGCGTGATCGACGGCTACGCTGATGTGGACGGCAGTCGTGTCAGCGTCGAGCTTGCTGTTCGTCCCGCTTTAAAGCTGAATCTGGAATCAGTAATCTTCAAATCTGAATCCGGTTCCTATTCGTTTGCGTTGAAGCCGGCGGGATATAGTGTGACTCTTTCAGGCGGTGCGAATGCAACAACAAGCGGCGGAGCAACGAGCCAGACCGGATTTATAGGCGCTATGACCACCGTGACCTATACGGCGAACACCGGATATTATTTTGCGGAGTTTGCTGATATTACTAATAATGGTATTACTGCCACAAGAACGAGCAGTACAGTTGTAACGGTTTCGGGTACACCGACTGCAGATGCGACCATCACGGTTCCCAACGCGGTGGAGAAGACGGCGGCCACTGTTACAACGGCACCAACAGCCAAGTCCCTGACCTATACCGGCTCCGCACAGGAACTTGTGACTGCAGGCACAGCTTCCGGCGGCACTATGCAGTACGCCCTCGGCACCGCAACCGAAGCCACTGGGGCTTATGCCGCATCCATCCCCACAGCCACCGAAGCCGGAACCTATTATGTATGGTATAAGGCTGTTGGGGACGATAGCCATAATGATTCCGAACCTGCTTATGTTACAGTGACAATTGAATCGGGATCAGGTAATGGAGTAGAGGAAACTAAGAATCCTGATGGAAGCAGAACTGTCACAGAAGTAAAAGAAACTAAAGATGGCACATCAAATATCACAGTCACGAATTACAATAGTAAAGATGAACAGATTTCCCAGTATGTATTCAAACAGACAAAAGGGACAACATTAGACCTCAAAAATGTAAACAGTAAGAACCTCAAAACAGTAGTAGTTCCGGGGGCAGTAAAAGCAAATGGTAAGACCTACAAAGTCACGAGAATTCGCAAGGGCTTCCTTAAAAACTGCAAGCAGGCAACAAAAGTTGATATAGGAAAAAACATCAACACTATAGACAAGAATGCCTTTAACTACGGTAAGAAAGTCAAGACTGTAATAATTAGAGGAAAACTAAAGAAGGTTGGAAAAGGCGCGTTTAAGAAAACAAAGAAGAACGTGATCATAAAAGTAAAGACCGGAGCCAAGAATTTTGAGAAGAACAAGACGCTTCTTGAAAAGTCAGGCCTTCCTAAGAACGCAACAGTTAAGAGAGTAAAGAATAAGAAGTAAGATAAGTCCTCCTGTCATTATTTCGAATTAGTGGCAGGAGGATTTTTTTACTGTTTTGACGTAGTGACATATTGTGGAAGGGGTAAATATAAAAGAATTTTGCTTCTACAACTAAGGATATGAAGTGCTGAAACATAAGAATAAATGGCAATAAAATAAGGTTTTTATAGAGCATGCAATCTATAGACAGTAACTTTAATTCCATCACCAAATTCCTCGAAAATGGGCTCTTGCAGACCATATTGCCTGCAAGATTTGATAATTCTGGGGATTCCGGTTCCCTATTCTTCAACTATGTGCATGTACTGAAACATATCAGCGATTGCTTGATTTCTGCATTTTGATCTTCCGGTTTTCATGGTTTCAAAATCCATTCCACCATAAAGCATACCTGGTGATACAACCTCTATTCTATCGTCGAAAATGGAAATCTGTATCTTGGATTCGACTAAAAATTTTCTCGTGTTTAGCTGGGATTTCCTGCTTAAACTCTATTTTTTATCTTCTCCAAAGTACTCTTTAGATACCATAGATAAATCTCCCCTATTCTATGTCGCTATCATTCTGATCTAGTTGATCATATCGTTCTTGTAATTCCGCTATCTTTCTTTTGAGGCGGGCTTTTTCAAGGCTCTTCTCCGTCTTATCAACAATTCCTTGTGGATAAGTCCATTCCCAATTATGGTAGGCATTTATGATTTCCGCTTTTTCTTCTTCGGAATTAGCAACCTCGAGATCGGACTTCATCTGGGCGTATACATCATACCAGTCTTTCATGTACTCATAGAGACTATCCTTAAAATCTACCGTAAGACATAATCCGGGTACATGATTTTCATCTGTGGGCTCGATTTTCATATTAAAGTTATGCTCAAGTTCAAACATAGCATACATGGCGCCAATATAACTGGTTGTAACCGGATCTGCCAATGCAAGCGTACTTACACCAAGTGCTTCCGCAATCTTTTTGAGCATATCTGTTTTTGGCTTTCTTGCCCCGTTTTCATACTTCTGCATTCTATCGGCATTTAACCCAACTTTTTCACCAAGTTCAGCAAGCGACAATCCTCTCGCATTTCTTATGGTGCGTATTCTTGCCCCAACTCTGTCTGCAGCAGTTTCGTCATTGAACTCTACCGGATCCTGTCCAAATGCTTTGTTTATAGTAATCATGCGGATTCCTCCATTACTGATAATTACGATTCATTACTGATATGGTAACACAGATTATAGTAGATATGAAGCACAAAAATGGACATGCAGAGAACAAAAATAAAAAGCACAATACAGTGCTTGCAAAGAACTGGATGATATGATATAGTACAATTAAAGAACAGAAATGTTCTTAATAAGAACCAAGAAAACAAAATAAAACATAATGGTTCATCAACAAGTAACGTTTCCCGGAAATCCGGATGTCGCGAAAGAACCCGGCGTTTCCTGATACAGATGTCGCCGAAGCCCCAAGAGAACGGGAGAAGTGTGTTTCTTAGAGAGGAGGAAAATGAAAAACAGGGACAGACAAAGAGCAAATCGAAAACTAAAGGAAGAACTTCTTGATTTCAGAGATGTGTGTGGAGTTAAAGACCCCACACCATATGAAGCAGTCAAGGAAATCGTAGCAGAAATGAAGAAGAATAAAGAAAGGAGCAGACATGGAATACACGAATATGTTAGTTGGGTATAATGACATACTCACACCTACAGATGTTAAGGAAATCCTCAAGATAGGAAGGAACGCAGTCTATGACTATCTGAAGGATGGCACAATCAGATCTATGATGATTGCAGGAAAGTACAGAATTCCAAAGTTATATCTTTTAGAATTCATGTACCCCGATGTAGATTTTGTTAAGGAGGCAAGCTAAATAATGGCAAGACCTAAGAAAAGCGGCAAAAGAGCTACGGGTATCCAGGGAAGGAGCGGTTATCTTTATATTATCAAGAACAACTATATTATTAAGGATGGCAGCAAGACCTTAGAAAAACAGTGGATATCCACCGGGCTAAAAGATGCACCCGAGAATATTAAAAAGGCTTCAGAGATGAGAAGCAGGCTTATAAATAAAAAAGAAGCAAAGAGTACTGACAGAAATATATCTTTAAGTGAATACGCAGATGGTTTTCTTGAAAAGAAGAAGAGAGAGGTTTCAGATACAACCCTTTCTTCTTATTTTTATAGAGCAAACAGAATTAAAAATTACTTTGGTGATACAAAAGTAAAAGATTTAAACGAAACCATGGTCGAGAACTTTCTTGATGACATGTTCAAAACCTATAAGGTTCAGCGCAGAACAGTCAAAGATACAAAAGTGCTTCTAAGCAGTATTCTGGAGCAGGCAGTCAAGGAGGGATTGATAGCTACAAATCCCGCTAAGGAAGTTGTGATCAATAAGAACCTGGCAAATAAGTATGCTAAAGAGAAAGACACAGATGAGGAATTCTTTTCTTATGAAGAAGCTCAGCATTTCTTGGATGCAATAAAGAATCACGAGCTTTACGAACTGTTCTATGTCACTTTGTTCTTTGGCCTTAGGCGAGAGGAACTGCTTGGTCTAAGATGGTCTGCATTGGACTTTAAGAACAAAACTATGAGCATCAACCATACTGTTACAAGAGGGACAGTCATCAATCGAGTCAATTCAACAAAGACAGACTCCAGTACACGCGAGTACCCTCTGACAGATGAACAGATTGAAATGTTCAAGAGGTTAAAGGATAAGGAAAATGAATACAGACAGCTATGCGGTAACAATTACTATGAGAGCGACTACATCTTCAAACATGTTGATGGGTCGCTTTTTTATCCGGATTATCCGTCAAAGCTGTTTGGCAAACTGATTAAGAAGATTCCTGAACTGCCTCAGGATATTACTTTTCATGGCCTTAGAAGTTCATGTGTATCGATTCTCGTCCATCAGAATAAGGATGTTAAGAGCATTCAGAAGTGGGTTGGACATGCAGACATCAATACCACTCTTAAAATATATGCAAAAGTAAAAGATAAAGAGGCTAAGAGAGAAATTTCAGATACAATGACAGGAATAATTCCTCTTAAGGATTATTCCGAGCATGATAACGACCAGTAACTAAACAATTTAATATAGTTTATAGAGAGCTTTCTGTGTTATCAGATGGTTTTTGGTGGAATAAAAGGAAAATGGTAGAAAAATGGTAGAATTAGAGCATAAAAAATCGGGGTGACAGGATTCGAACCTGCGGCCTCGTCGTCCCGAACGACGCGCTCTACCAAGCTGAGCCACACCCCGTGGTAAAAAATAATGAGTCGGAAAATCAGTTTCTAGCGCAACGTCCCGAACGCAGCGCTCTACCAAACTGAGCCACATTCCGTTATATGTAAAGCAAAAGCCGTAGAGACTTTCGCAGCAAAAAGTATGATACAATATAAAGTGTTATTTTGTCAATAGGTGAGCGAAGAAAGGCATAATTATGAGTGCAATTGTTGTTGCTGATGCAAAGGTAATTTTGAAAAAAGGTGAAGGGAGAACCATCAAGGCCGGAGGCGCCTGGGTTTTTGATAATGAGATAAACAGAGTAGAGGGTAGCTTTGACAATGGGGATATTGTTGAAGTGCTTGATCATGACGGATACTTTATGGGATATGGTTTTATTAATACCAATTCCAAGATAAGAGTGCGCATGATGTCGAGAAGAAAAGAGCATCCTGTAAATGAGGGGCTTTTGGAGACGCGCATAAGAAATGCATGGGATTACAGGAAAGCGGTTATGAATCCTGAGTTATACGGGTATGATGCCAGGCTTTCGGGAACTGATGAAAAGGAAGCTCTGCAGAAGCTTTCATGCCGCCTGATTTTTGGTGAGGCAGATTTTCTTCCGGGAATTACAATTGATAAGTTTTCCGATGTACTTGTCATTGAGTCGCTTGCTCTTGGTACAGACAGAATGAAGAACATTATTCTCAATCTGTGTAAGAAGGTACTCGCAGAAGACGGTGTTGACATCAAGGGAATATATGAGAGAAGCGATGCCAAGGTCAGAGAGCAGGAAGGTCTTGAGAGAACCAAAGGCTTTATAGGTGAGCCTTTTGATACAAAGGTGCTCATTGAGGAAAACGGAGTAAAGTATTATGTAGATGTTGAGAACGGCCAGAAAACCGGATTTTTCCTGGATCAGAAGAATAACAGAAGGGCTATAGCATCACTTTGTAAGGGGAAGAAGGTCCTTGACTGCTTTACTCATACCGGATCTTTCGGACTTAACGCTGCGGCAGCAGGTGCAAGCTCTGTCCTTGCAGTTGATGCATCGGATGTGGGATGTGCTCAGGCGGAGGAAAATGCGAAGCTGAACGGGCTTGAAAACATAATAAAATTCCAATGCGCGGATGTGTTTGACCTTTTGCCCGAGCTTGAGAAGCAGAACGAGCAGTATGATGTGGTAATCCTTGATCCACCGGCCTTTACAAAATCGAGAGCTTCGATTAAGAAGGCTGTAACGGGCTACAGGGAGATCAATATCAGGGGAATGAAGCTTGTGAAAAACGGTGGATATCTGGCAACCTGTTCATGTTCTCATTTTATGGATGAGGAGCTTTTTGCAAAGACGATCAGAGAGGCAGCAAGGAGTGCCCACAAGCAGCTTCGTCAGGTAGAATTCAGGCAGCAGGCTGCGGACCATCCTATACTTTGGTCTAACGATGCATCATTTTATTTAAAATTCTATATTTTTCAGGTCGTTGAGGAATTGTAAGATTTTTCATATTAGGATTTTTAGAGAAAAATGCCACCGGTACTTTGATAAGCCGGTGGCATAATTATATTATTATAGGTTATCAGAATTGTACAACCTTGGGCGCGTCGGTAAAGGAAGAGAAGGTTGCGGTAGCGTTCTTAAAGTAAAGAACTTCTGTATTATCATCATCAGCCTTGTACATGCCCTGAAGAGACGGATAAGCATCAAGCATATGCTGCTTTGCTTCAATTCTGTCATCGCGTACAAGTTCTCCTGCAACGCGAACCCATTTGCCTTCGGTGAAACCACAGATTTCCACCTTGGGATTGGCCTGGATCTGCTTGGAAACATCCTTTACTTTGCCTGTCTGGATGTAAAGCTTATCCTCAAAAATATCTACTGTTCCGAAAGGGCGTACTCTGGGCTGATCTCCGTCAACTGTTGCCAGATAATAAGTGCCGCATTTTTTTAAAAATTCATAAACTTCCTGCATGATAAGCCTCCTTTTATTTAAATTGTATAAAATAAATTATAACTTTCTGTTATTTATATTACAAGGTATCGTAATGAAGATTAGATGATGTTACAATCATTATATGATTCAGGATATATCACCCAGGAAATTTCATAATGAGTATAAAGCTGAGCTTCCTGTCTCCGGAGATTACGTGTTTTCTTTTCGGGGGAGGGAGCTTTTGTGCGTTTTGGGAGAAAACGGAGAGATTAGTTTTCCTAAGGCAGATGAGATAGGAATAGATAAAAAGGAGATGGTCTTTCTCTTTGAAATTGACGATATGCGTTTTTTCCTGCCCAAAAGAGAGTACGGATTTTATATCTCCGATATCTCGGCGGACAGATCTCCGGAGCATGAGTACAGATATGAAGATATCAGAGTTCTCAGAAATGCAAATCCGGGATATCTGTGCTTTGCCGGGATGACAGCATATCACCTCTATGTCTGGTACCGCGACAACAAGTTCTGCGGAAGGTGCGGCAGGGAGACGGTCGTTTACGACAAGGAGAGAGCTCTTAGGTGTCCAAGATGCGGGAACATTATTTATCCCAAGATCTGCCCTGCGGTTATTGTTGGGGTAACGGATAAAGATAAAATCATGATGACGAGATATGCGGGAAGACCCTATAAAGGAAATGCGCTTATAGCAGGATTTTGCGAGATAGGAGAGTCCGCGGAGGATACTGTCAGACGTGAGGTTATGGAGGAAGTCGGGCTTAAGGTAAAGAATATAAGATATTTTGCAAGTCAGCCCTGGGGCTTCGATTCAAATCTTTTGCTGGGATATTTCTGTGAACTTGACGGAGAAGGTGAAGTAAACATTGACCGCGATGAGCTCGCCATAGCCGAGTGGGTTAAGAGAGAGGATATCGGAAAAGAAAACAGTAATCTTAGTCTTACTGCGACGATGATGATGCATTTTAAGGAGCATCCCGGGGACTTTATCTAGAGAAAAATTAACAGACACACCGGAAAACGGAGGGTTTTTGCATGGAAGAACAGATGAGAAAAATCGGTAGACAGATGGCAATCAGAATGGGAATTCTTATGAGTCTTGCACTTTCTCTTGTGGGCACGCTCACTTCAGGACACTTCACGGTTCCCGGATTTATCATCAGCTTCGTATTAAGTACAATAATCAGTTTAATAATAGGTTTTGTTATTCCTATCGGCAAGGTAACTGGCGGTCTATGTGCAAAATGGGGACTTGAGAGAGGTAAGATTGGTACAAGGGTTGTTGAAAGCCTTATTTCAGATGTGATATATACCCCTGTAATTACACTGGCCATGGTGGCATTTGCTTATAATATGGCTATGCGCCAGAGCGGAGGAATGGCACAGATGCCTCCCTTTATAATTATGTTTCTCAAATCCCTTTTTATCTGTTTTGTGGTAGGATTTTTCCTGATATTTATTATTCAGCCTATTTTGCTGAAACAGCTTATGAAAAAGAGCTTCGAAGAGGTATAAATAAAAAGGCGCTGTATCCGGCTTGATACAGCGCCCTTATTATTATGTAACTATTTTAATTTATTGGCTATTCTGCCTTCATTTTTACCGAACTGGTTGTAATGAGCAAGAAGCAAATCAGGATTTGTTCCGAAAGCATCCTGAAGATCCTTGTAATTGGAGTAGTAGTATAAAGCGTTAAATTCGGCATTGTTTCCGCTGTAGTTTTTAAGCCCTGAAATAGCGACTTCCTTTGCATCAGCAGCTGCAGCAGCGGCGGGATTAATGTTTTGAACATATACTTCTATGCAATCATGCTTTTCCGAGGTTGGCATTCTGTCATCGTCAACATAGAAATGATAGAAGATGTTCTTTTCGGTCTCATCTGCTCCGATGTGGAGTGTTACATACTGATAACCTGTTTTGTAGGAGCACTCCATATAGGTTCCGGAGCTTGTGTGAGGTCCAAGGTAATACGTATAGTTGTAGTAAGCCATTATCGGAATCTGCTTTGTTGTTCCGGCATCCATCTTGAGGACTGTTTCGGTAAAATCAAAGCAATCGGGTATCTCGCTGTACGCGAGGGCTTTTGTCCCAAAGGTGGCAATAAGAATAAGCGACAATGCAAAAACGGCAATAGAACTTTTCATAAATCTTTTCATATACTCATACCAACCGCTTTTTTAGCGGTTTTTCCTTTCTCCCCATGCAGGGCAAATATTATTCTGCACTTTAATTATAGAAAGGAATTATCGCTATTGCACATAAATTTTTCCTAAACAAAGTAAACTTTTTATTTTTTAAATTATGACAAGCCTTTCAGGCATAATTATATTTTCCATATTGTCCTTTCCGATTTACTTTATCCTATGAATCCTACTTATTCTTTCACAGGTTTCTCAATCTATCACATCAACAATCTTCATTTCAGTTACAGCTTACCGGTGGTTTCCAGGGCTTAGGGCAGAGAAGTGTAGTTCTGCCTATATCCGGAAGAACATCATATATAGAACATCCCATACGAACTTCAAAATCTTCTTTTATCTTGAACGCAATCTCCCAGCCTTTTATGTAGCCTTCCATAATTCCGTATCGTCTTGTAACATCAACAAATCTTTTTTCAAGAATTACAAAACCATAATCTGCGGCAAGAGAATCACAGAGCTGGATCAGCTTGTCATAATCATTTGGCTCACCACAATTCATAATGTAATCTTTGATAGCCTTCTCATGCTCTGTTTCGGGCTCGTAGCAAAACTCGTCCTGCATGCGAAGATAGGAATGTGTCATGCAAATCCTGGCCGGCTCATCCCATCCTTTCTCCATGCAGTACTTGTACCCTTCATATACGTGCGTAGGAATATCAACGAAGCCATATTTACATCTTCTTCCGATATCATGCAAAAGGCCGACTATATAGGCTTTCTCTGAATCCATATCAGGTATCTTTCCAGCAATGTTATGAGCTGCTAAGCCAACATTCTTTGAGTGATCCACCCATGGTCCGGGATTCAGTTTTCTTGCTATTTCTAACTCTTCAAGAGCTTCTTTGATACTTGGAAACATCTGTTATACCTCCAACCTTATCTTGACTATATTCAGGCGCGCACTGAACTTATAACTATGCTATACTCAGATTATAAAAGGTGACGTAACGTAACCTTCAAGAACTTTTTTAATCATATTGGAGAATACTTATATGAATAAAAATGGGTACTATTCATCCGGACAATTTGCCCAAATGGCTCACGTATCGGTAAGAACTATAAGATTTTATGACCAGAAAGGTCTGCTTGCGCCATCTTATATAACAAAGTCAGGTACAAGATTTTACACAGATTACGATTTTGCTATTCTACAGCAGATATTGCTTTTAAAGTACCTGGGATTTTCTCTGGATGAGATAAAAGAAATACCAAATGGTCAGACTGATAATCATTTCATTCTAAATGCCCTAAAGATGCAGAAAAAGCTGCTTTCAGAGCGAATTGATGAAATGAAAAATGTTGAGGCAGGTGTAAATGCCACCATTAAAGCTATAGAAAGCTCTGCCACTCCCGATTGGAAGCAGATGCTTGATCTGATTCACATGACTTCAATGGAGAACAACTTAAAGAGCCAATATCAAAATGCAAGCAACATCTCTGCCAGGATAGAACTTCATAACAAATATTCAACGAATAAACAAAGATGGTTTAACTGGGTATTACAGGAATGTGATATCTCTTCCGGGATGGATATTCTTGAGCTTGGTTGCGGTAATGGAGCATTATGGGCAGAGAATATAAGCGAATTGTCCAAGCGCAATTATACAGATATACAAATAACTCTTTCAGATATCTCTGCAGGTATACTGCATGATGCAAGACAGAATATAGACCGTGCTGCATCAGCATATTCAAAAGAACTTCGGGGCTTAACTTTTTCCTACAAAGCATTTGACCTTGATGCTATCCCATTTGAAGATAAATCCTTTGATCTTGTAATTGCGGGGCACGTCCTTTTTTATTGTGACGATGTCCATCTTGCTTGTAAGGAAATACGCAGAGTGCTGAAGCCCGGCGGAAGACTAGTCTGCAGCACATATAGTAGTAATCATATGAAAGAGATCAGAGAGCTGGTAATAGATTTTGATGATAGGATCGTGCTTTCCAGCAATGACTTATACAAAATATTTGGTCTGGAGAATGGTGCTGATATATTGCGCGGCGTATTTGGAGAAGTGGAACTGAAGAAATACAAGGATGAAATAATCATTACTGATGCTGGTCCCCTAATAGATTATATTTTTTCGTGCCACGGCAATCAGAACCACTATCTTCTGAACAGGTATGCAGAATTTAAGAATTATATTATGAAAAAGGTGAGTCATGAATTCCACATCACCAAGGATGCCGGGCTCTTTATCGCAATTAATTGAGACGGAAAGGAAACATGCGGGTTTCCGAGTTGTCTACCTTGTTATACACACAATTAACGGAAAATTTTATTGAACGTGTCTAGGACAGAAATCAAAGCCTGACCTAAGGTACCTATTATTTCTCAGTAAAAAAATTCAAGAACTCCACAAATAGATTACTGATGCATTCCACAAATATGGATTTTCTGTATAAATGATCCATCTTCTATAGAGGTCTCAGTAAATATGTTATCGTATTTATTCAGAATCACTGACACATTGTATAGACCAATGCCGCGATCGTTTCCCTTTGAAGACACCCCTTTTTTGCACATCTGAGAAACAGACAGCCCATGATCAATATATGAATTCGCGATTATGAAAACAATTCCATTGTCCAGTTTCCCTGAATGGATATTAATAAAAGGATGTTCAGTTTCTACCGCAGCTTCAATAGCATTGTCAAGGTAAATACCAAGTATTCGAGTTATATCTATTGAGTCGATACTAGGGTCACCTATCTCATCAGGAATATCAACAGTAACTTCGATGTTTTTATTAATTGCCAATAAAAGCTTAGAATAGAAAATGCTTTTTATTTCCAGGTTTTTGATTCTGGAAAGATTGGCAAGAGAAGCGTTCTTTTGGGTCAGCTCTTTTGTCAGAGGCATAATGTGATCATGAAAGAAAACATCAAGTTCATCATATCTTTTTTCATCAATAAAAATAGACAACGTTGATAGAATGTTAACGTAATCATGCTTAAACGAGCGAAGGTTATTGTATGTGGCTTCCAGATTATCTGTATATTCCCGGAGAGTGCTGAGATCCCTTATCCTTTGCTGCTGCTCATAGTTTTTCCTGGTCGTAATAAGTATTACCACCACTGAAACAACTGTCAGAAATATATAAATAGTTACCAAAACGATCAGTGGATAATAGCGATTCTCGGCGATGTTCGTCGATAGAGTCATTATTCCAAAAATAAAAAAGGCGCTGAAGGCCATTAGAAAAGTGATATATAGAAAAAGCTTATCATCTATCCTTTCAATTATTTTAGCCAGATACTTTCGGTACACCCTTTTGCAGCCAAGAATTATTGGAAAATAGATTGCAGCCGCTAATACAATGATTATTATCATTTCTATAGGACTTTGATCTGTATTAGTTATGGGATGATGAGCAAGGAGGTTAACGAGCGCGGCCATCGGAAGTACTGCCAGCCCGATAATTATGTAAAGGATAAAATACACAATAGCAGACTTCTTTTTACCCGTAAGATGGCTCAGAAATATGGATGGGATAACAAACCATGTGATTATCAATGGTTTTAAACCGAAAAAGATAATAACGAATATCAATGAGAATAACATGGTAAAGAATAAGCAATAATCCCTAATTCTTAAGGAACGAGAATAAAGTGCTATTAGTCCGATAGTAAATAGAATGGCATTACTTAATGAATTTATCAAAGCATATTCCAACATAGTTACTCCTTGTAAAGTTGGGTATTTACAGACTATTATAGACTATATTATTTCTTTTTGGTTAAGGGAAATACACAAATGATGAAGCTTTATTTATGTGAAGATGATGCACGGCAAAGAGAACATCTAAAGAAGACAATAGATAACGTAGTGCTTATAGAAAACCTTGATATGGAGTTTTCCTGCGTTACAGATAATCCGTATACGCTGCTTGAAAAGGTAGCTGATGATGATTGTATCGGTCTATATTTTCTTGATATAGATTTAAAGACGGATATGACGGGGCTTACCCTTGCAAAAGAAATCAGGAAATACGATCCCAGGGGATTTATAGTTTTTGTCACAACTCACTCGGAAATGAGCTACATGACATTTATGTACAAACTCGAAGCACTGGACTTCATTCTGAAAGATGATGTGGAAGAAATGACCAGGCGTGTGCATGAGTGTATACTTAAAGCCAATGAAAGATTTTCTTCTGCCAATAATAAAACTCAGGCGAATTATTCCTTAGTAGTCGGTGATAAGATTATTACCGTTGATTGTGATGAAATACTGTTCTTTGAGACATCTGTCAATGCTCATAAGGTAATTCTTCATTGTAAATCTAGGCAGCTAGAATTTCCGGGTAAGATAAAAGAGATTGAACGCGAGCTAGATGACAGATTCTATCGATGTCACAGATCCTTTTTAGTAAATACTGAGAATATACTGGAAGTGAACACGACAAATGGCACAATACGAATGGTGAACGGAGATGAATGTCTATTGTCCTTCAGGCAGATCAAGGGACTAAAAGACAGGCTGAAACTCAAGTTAAATCAGTAGCTATGATCTTACATTTCGGAATCGTAAACGTAAAATGTTTGCTTTGCTTATGACGAAAAAGATATTAAAACAGCATTTTACTGCATAAATGAGTGTACTGCATTTTTTTCCATATAATTTTTGTAGTAGCAAAACTATATGGAAAGAGAGGAAATGCTGTATGAAAAATGTGATTAAGGGAGCTGTGATAACATTAGGAATCCTTGTTGTATTGATAGTTGTAAATATTTTATGCAATAAAGCAGGACATGAACTTAACTCACTCTACACTGGAGTTATAACGCCTATAATTGCTATGGCAATCTATGATAAGTTGACTGGAAATCCATCAAATAAGAAAGCGTAATAAATATGCTTTTGTTAGTAAGTGTCCAGAAGCGATTCAATGTGCTTATAGTGAAGCACTAACAAACTCAGAGCAAAAACTCTATCCCTTTATGAGATAGAGTTTTTTATCCTAAGAGAGCTTGTATAACTCTCCCATTTATTTGTTTGAACTACTCTTCTTTTTTTTCTTCCCACGTCCTTTTTGAAGGTTGTCTCATAAGAGGATTACGAGAAGCTTTTGTAATCATTTGAATCAGGATACGAGTTTCTTGGGGTGTGAGTTTTGCAAAATTCAGATCAAATTTCTTGCTCCATTGAATAACAGTAGCTTTATCCACCATGGTTAGGGAGTCATCGTCATCGGTGTTATTAGTAATAGTGCCATTATTGGGAGCAAGTGTTTCTGAATTATTAATCTGTTCCCACAGTTCTTTGATAGAAGCAATGTATTTATCAGAGATATGCTCTTCGTCTCCAGTGTCCCAGTCCTTCTTGTGATCTTCTCTTATATCTTTAGCTATATTCTTTATGCTGCCTTCAAGCAGATTACCAAAGTAAGCCGAGTCATCTATCACAGCCTTTTCAAATGTTTTCATATAAAAATCATCAGCCGATACACCTGCTTTTTTCATGATGAGCTTTCTTATTCCAGTCACATAACTATTTGCCTCATGAATCATTGTACCTGCATGATTGTCAACATAGATTTCCATATCACACATAAGATTCATAAAATCAGGGTGCTTTTTCATTTCACAAAGTAGCCTGTTATTAAGTTTCTCTCACAGTGACAAGGTACAGACAGATTTGGAACAAGTATTATGAAAATGCTCCGCTCTCAGATATATAAAAGCCGTTCAGAGTGACGCACAGACTGATAAGATCAGGGAATGTTTCGCTTAAAAGACCACAAAGACCACTAAAAGACCACTTATTTTTGCGCTCAAATAACAAAAACCCCAGAAAACATCTGGGGTTTCAAAAAGCGATAGACGGGGCTCGAACCCGCGGTCTCCACCTTGGCAAGGTGGCGCTTTACCAACTAAGCTACTATCGCGTATATGTAAACGAGCTAAGCTCGGTTACCACAATATTTGATTTTAAAGAGCGATAGACGGGGCTCGAACCCGCGGTCTCCACCTTGGCAAGGTGGCGCTTTACCAACTAAGCTACTATCGC
>NZ_FOBE01000082.1:0-1076 GCF_900109475.1 Butyrivibrio sp. ob235 | reverse complement strand
ATTTATTGAGACAGCAAATATTCCAGAAGATAATGAAATGTATGCGGAGGGTAAACGAAAAGTGAAAATCTATAGGTTTGATATATAAACCGGAATATATAGCAGATAGGAACTGATAATGGAAGAACAGATAATAGAAAAGAATAAAAAATACTGGGATGATCATGCTGATCTCTGGTTTGGAACTACAGCTTTGCCGAAATATGGAGTCAAATTCGCGACAGAAGATGACCTTCATTTTTTTTCGGAGGTTGAAGGAAAGAAAGTCCTCGAGATATGCTGCGGCAGTGGGCATTCGCTCAAATATCTTGCGGATAAAGGCGCAGAAGAGTTGTGGGGATTAGATCTGTCGCAGAAACAATTGGATAATGCCGGGGAGCTCTTAAAGGAGAGCGGTTGCAATCCTAAACTCATATGTGCCCCGATGGAAGCAGACAGTGATATTCCGCAGGACTATTTTGACTATGTTTATTCAATATACGGAATAGGCTGGACGACAGACCTCGAAGGGACATTTAAGAAGGCTGCTTCGTATCTTAAGAGTGGTGGTTATTTCATATTCAGCTGGGGACATCCGCTTCACTACTGTGTTGCGAAATCATATGAGACCGGGGAGGATGTTGTTTATAATGGGGCACTGGTCTTTTCTCGCAGCTATTTTGATGAATCCTACTTAAAGATGCCGGTTCATGATACAACTGTAACATTTGCGAACAGAAAGATTTCAACATTTGTTAATGCATTGTATGATGCCGGTTTTATAATCGAGAAAATGATAGAACAAACCGACGAAAAGTCATTAGCGGATACTGAAGATAACAGCCCTAAGGCACAAAAAGCAAAAATGGTCCCGCTTTCGATGTGCTTTAAATGCAGAAAGTTATAGGCGTGTTGTTAATAATATCGGAATATAAAAAGTTGTACCGCTCATAATCAGCATCAATTAAGTATTGATTTTTGAATATGGGCGGTTTATTATATCCTGCGCTCCCGCGAAATTATACCAAGGCTCTGGTATAAATCGTTAACAGTTACTACCGCAAATCCTTGATATTACTGGCTTTGCGAG
The DNA here is from genome assembly GCF_900109475.1 of Butyrivibrio sp. ob235. Lineage (NCBI taxonomy): Bacteria > Bacillati > Bacillota > Clostridia > Lachnospirales > Lachnospiraceae > Butyrivibrio > Butyrivibrio sp. ob235. Next base: position 7 of record NZ_FOBE01000082.1, on the reverse strand, counting down.
CACAAAA
>NZ_FOBE01000048.1:0-15248 GCF_900109475.1 Butyrivibrio sp. ob235 | reverse complement strand
GTTCTTCATCTAGTCCCTCTACTTCAGCTTTGGGTGTATTTCCCTTCTGATCTACTACAGGTTCGATAGTGCCACTGTTTCCAGTATTTTTATTAGTTGGGCTTGAAGTCTGGTTATAAACTCCCTCAGCCGTACCATACATAACGGTTGCCCCGGATGAAGGTTCGATTACAGAAACTGTAATCCCATGGGCTTCGCCATCATAAGGAACCACAGTATTCTCAGCCGTAGCGGTTATACTTTTTTTGTAATAGATCGATACATCATCAAAAAAAGCCCCTAAGTCCTTACAATTTATTGCCTTGAACGCAATCTGAACACCTTCTTTGAAAGCACCAGAAGGAAGCTCAATAGTTACTTGAGTCCATTCTTCTTTACCATCAAAGCTAATATCATTCCAAAGTTCGTTGTATGTTCCATTTGTTATATAGTAAACATAAAGATCATCAGATCCATCAAGATCGCTATAATAAGGTTTTTTATATTTGAAGATAAGTTTGGCAGTAGCAGCTTTGCTTAAATCTACAGCAGGGGAATAACAAAAAGCATCACCTTCATAATCACCTTTACTTGGATCTGCCCAAACATAGCCATCTTTTGCTTCAAATCTATAAGTCCCCTGAGATATACTCCATGTGCTTGGAATTCCAACACTAAAATCTTCGTTTAAAACTTCAATTCCCTCTGGCGCATCTGCTAACGCCGTCAGGCTCATGCCCGGCATCAAGCCCAGTATCATCGCTATACTGAGCAAAGCGCCTAACCACTGTTTCATTTTCTGCTTCATCTGTCATTACCTCCCTATATTCATCTTCTTCTAATTGGCTGCCGGAGGAATAGGGGACATTACCCACTTCCAACGCTTTGAAAGCTTTCGCGTCCAAAGTCTCCGACAGCATGTGTTTTTCCCGCGGAGGCTTCCGCAGGAAAGAAAACGTTTTCCTTTGCCAGATGCCTATGATAATACACAAATAGATTTATTTTGTCAATATGCTGTTAAAATATGATTCAATAGCAATTAATTTCTTTATAGAAAAAGTGCCTCCCCTTAGCTTCGTATCCGGAATTCCAGACTATAGCTAAAGGGAGGCACTCGTAATTATTTAGTTTTCAATTACACTAATTGGTTAGTTGCCATTACAAACTTATCCTAAATCAGACATATCAGTTGACCGTCACTGCAACCTTCTTATGTGCTTAATCATATTTGTATCTTTGTCTCTATAGATAATGATAAACTGCTTATCCTCAAGAGATGATTTATAACTTGACGCGCAATTTATAGCAATTCTTCTAACTTCATCTATGGTATATCCGCTCATATAAGCTCCTAAAAAATCTTTACATTTTAAAAGAGAGTGGTCACACCATTGTGTGACTCGCTCTCTTTAATGGCTAATTTTAGTGTTGTCTGCCAGCTGCTATAAAGCAAAGTACAGGTTTTAGTGTTGCCTGCCAACTATCGATTGCATCATCAATCGACAAGTGTTTCAGATTATAGTGTTAGCCTCACTTAAGAAAGCACGCTTTCTTAAATAAAATATACCTTTTATAAACAATAAAATCAATGCGTAATATATCCAAGAATAATTGAATTTTTAGTTACGTTTTATACAACAGTCGGGAGTTCACCATCAAAAGTTGTAAACGAGGTGTAAATCAGATATCCATCTACCCGGAAATGGATTATTTATGCCACTTTTAGAAGCGGGTACATATATTGCCGTGGCAGACAAATAAAATTCTTATCATCTTAGTAGAAAACCTCTATTCTCACGTATTTACTGTCTTTAATCCTATTTTTGTACAACGTATTTTTCTCATTTTCGTGGCAATCCTTGGCAATATTTGGCATATTTTGACCGGCAAAAGGTGCAAATCAGGGTGCAAAATCACTTGCATTGCACTGCCAAATATTTTCTTTCCCAAGTACCCTCATAAAATATAGCAAATCCTTTAATGATATACTCCTTTAGTACAGAATTTGCCCAAATTCGGAACTGTGTACCGCGCTTAGATTTAACCCTATATCCAACAGAAATAATAACATCCAGATTAAAATACTCTATATCTCTTTCAACTTTTCTTCCACCTTCGATTTGAACTGTTGCAAAAAATGCAACAGTTGCCTCTCGAACCAACTCTCCCTCTTTAAAAATCTTATTTATATATCTAAGATCAGTTTCTATTTTGCTGTTAATCTTCTCTATGGAGACTGTCATTGTGCTGATACTCTCGCTGACCGTATAAAGCCTGTCTCCCTTCATTTCTGAATCATCAAGCATCTCACCGATAGCACCAAGCTTATTGACTATTTCAGAAAGAACTATGTTCTTAAACTCTGCCACCGTTGTCCTTATACTACTATTAAGTTTTTCTTTCTGATCCATGAAGGTCTTTGGGGACAAAAACATTACTTGAAACACGAGCTCCGATTTCTTTTTGAAAAGTCACTAAATCACCAAAGAATCTATAGATTGTACTTGTAGCCGGCAAACCATTCTCAGCTTTGCAATCTTCTTGAGTAATCTTGCCGTCATGTTCTTCAGCGAATTTCTTGCCAGCTTCAAGAACGCTTTCTTTTGTCCATTTTTCAGGAACATCAAGATCACAAAGATGTCTCTTAATATCTGAAAAGTTCTTGTACTCCGGATAATAATTCAATATGCAATTAATAGAAGGTAAACCATTTTCTTTACGAATATCTTTTTGTGTTATTTTACCGTTTCTAGATACGAAGGATGAATAGTGATATCCGTTGGTTGAAAAATATTTTGTGTAAAAGCTCCAATTTCTTTTTCCAGGTCAGCGTTTCCTCCGATATGAACAAAATAGCAATCCTTATCAGCAACTGCTCTCATAGCCTCTTCGTCTGAATGAAGCATTCCATCCCAAAATTTTTTCGATAATTCAAGTACTGTATTTTTCATTTACTCTTTCTCCTGTCTTTAATCACAAATTTGCCAATGAAATACTCTTAGTGCAGGTTGAGTACAAACTTTACAAAACCGGGATCATCATGATTTACAATCTCGCTGTGTCCAAGGTCTTTGGAAGCTACTGTTTTCATCTCTTCATCTGTAAGATCAAAATCCCATATATCAATATTTTGTTCCATACGCTCTACATGTGTGGACTTTGGAATAATAGATACGCCTCTCTGAGCATTCCACTTAAGGGCTACCTGTGCAGCACTCTTTCCGTACTTTTTTCCAATTGCTGTAAGGTCAGGATCTGTGAAAATACCATGTTTTCCCTCCGCAAGAGGTCCCCATGCCTGAGGTACTACTCCATAGGCTTTCATGTTCTCAAGGGCGCCCTCCTGTGCAAAGAAAGGATGAAGCTCCACCTGATTGACTGCAGGGATTACTTCCACGGTTTCACAGAAGTTAGCCAGAATAGCAGGGTAGAAGTTGGCAACACCGATAGCCTTTGTAAGGCCTTCTTTATATGCTCTTGTGATTCCTCTGTATGCTGCAAAGTAATCTCCCATAGGCTGGTGAAGAAGAATAAGGTCTGCATAACCCATATCAAGCTTCTTAAGGGAAGTCTTTACTGCTTCATATGCAGTCTCTTCAGTCTTCATATCGCTGACCCATACTTTGGTTGTAATAAACAGCTGCTCTCTTGTTACAAGGCCATCTTCAATAGCCTTTTTAACTCCTCGTCCGACAGCCTCTTCGTTCATATATGATGCTGCTGTATCAAGAAGCCTGTAGCCTGTCTTTATGGCATCGTAAACTACTCCCTCACATTCTGCTGCATCAGCAATCTGAAAAACTCCAAATCCCTCAAGTGGCATTCTCGCTCCTGTGTTAAGTGTCACGTATTCCATTTTGTATACCTCCTGTTAATATAAAAACCTATGAGTCAAATATTTTTTTCTACAACCTCATCTTATCAGCAGCTTTTTTATATGTACAATGCCAATTGCGTATTGTGCTATACTTAAAGCGTATAGTAATGATCTTTCAAGGAGTTTTCGTATGATAGAGATATATTTACTTGAACAATTAGATGCTTTCGCAAGATATGGTACCTTGTCAAAGGCTTCAGCAGAACTTCACCTGACTCAGCCATCACTGACAAGATCTATGCAGAAATTAGAAGAGCTTCTCGGAGTTCCGATATTTGAGCGCACCAAAAACAAGTTATCATTAAACGAGAATGGATTACTGGCTGCAGATTACGCGAGACGCATACTAAGTGAAGAACAGCACATGATAGATCACCTTCGTGCCCTTGAGAGGAGTAAAAGAACTATCGCAGTCGGTTCTGTGGGTCCGGGACCTCTTATGGAATTTATCCCGTCTCTTTCAGCACTGTTTCCTGACATGTCAATAATCTCAGAAAACAAATCAGAAGATGAACTGATATCCGGTCTAAGGAACAACCAATATCAATTCATTATCCTTTCCCGTCCATTAGAGGATGATGAATTCATTTGCGAAAAATATGATTCTGAACAGCTTTACGTTTCACTGCCAAAGAGCCATCGGTTTGCAAAAAAGAAAAAGCTTTCTTTCCGTGAACTAAACGGCGAAAGCTTTTTAATGCTGTCTGAAGTTGGAATATGGGATAAGCTTGTACGAGAAGAAATGCCTGATTCTAAGTTCATTATACAAAACGACTATGACGCTCTTGGACAACTTATAGAATCCTCAATTCTGCCTAATTTTGCCACCGATATAACAATTCGCACTTATGAAAGCATGAATCTCCCTGGCAGATCCATTCCTGACAGAGTGCTTATTCCAATTACAGACGACAGTGCCACTGTTATTTTTTATTTGATCTCAGATAAGAAAATAGCTTTAAAATACAAAGTTAGAAAATAGCTCTGCAAATAAGTTTTTTCATTTTCGCAAGCAGGGCACCGACGTGTGATTTCCATATCACGTTGTAAAATCATGAGGAAATCAATTTGTTTTTCTTAAACCACTGCGCGCTAAGAGTCAGACTTTTTATCGGATCATTGTCAATCCAGTTTTTATGAGTTTCCAATACAATTGCCTTTACTTTGGCAGCCTCCTGTACATTCTCCAAAATACTGCCAAGGGCCATATTCCCTGTTCCTAGTTCGGCCGCATCTTCCTTGAGAATAGGCGTAATGAACGGTCCTTGTTTTCTGCAGCCTCTGTCATTTATATGCCACATTACCATTCTGTCTGACAGTTTTTTTACCAGGGCAGTAACATCTGCTCCTCCGTCTGCAAGCCAGTAGGTATCAAGTTCGAAGTTAACATATCCGGGGTCGGTGTTCAGGGCGATAAAGTCCAATGCATTTTTTTCTTCTGAGACCTTCTGTAACTCGACATTGTGATTATGATAAAGAAGTTTTACTCCATAGGGTAAAAGAGCTTCTCCCGCCTTATTAAGCCTCTCAGCAAGTTTTTTTACCTCAGAAGCATTCCCGTAATCAAACCTGTACATACCGGTAATAACAACGGTATCTGTTCCAAAGCTCATGGCTTCTTTAGCAACAGCCTCAGGGTTTTCTTCAATGCTGTTTAGATAGCTGTGCAGGCTTATTACTTTCAGACCGCTCTCTGAGATCAGCTTCTTCCAATCGAGTTTTCCGCCATTACCAGTGGGCATACCGGCAAATTTTGTAAGCAGCCTCACAATAAAAGGCGTTGGCTTGATCATGAAGTCATTTAGTTCAATGCCGTCATAGCCGGCACTCTTGATGCTCTGAAGTGTGCTGAGTGCACTCTCATAACTATTGCATCTGCTACCAATCATTATCTGTTGCACACCCGTCAGTACTGTGTCTTTCATTATTTCAAATAGCCTCCAAGATGCTTCAAACTGGGCTTTGGTGCCCTGATCTGTGTTTTCCTGTCAACTGCGCAAAGACCAAATGTCAGCGCATAACCTTTCTGCCATTCAAAATTATCGATAAGTGACCAGTGGCAGTATCCGATGACAGGAATTCCATCATTTATACAGCTCTGAACACCCTCAATTGCCTTGTCGATAAACTCAACTCTCTGCTTATCATCTGCTGTTGCTATTCCATTTTCGGTAACCATGATCGGAACATTTGGCATCTCCTCATGCACGCGTCTTATTACATGCTCAAGAGCCTCAGGATATACTTCATAATCCATCTGTGTCATTGGTGTTTCCTCGGGAACAGGCACAATTCCATCTGGGCCGTAAGTAGTTCTTGTATAATTCTGAAGTCCAAAGAAATCATCATCCTTGATATAAGGAATGTAATGGCTAAACTCCTCATTCCAGTCGCTGTCTGCGCGCTCCTTGCCACCTTCTATGTACTGGCAGTCGTGCAGAGAAAGTGTGATGCCAACCTGAATATCCGGATTAACAGCCTTGATTGCTTCCTTGGCTGCCTGATGCGCCTTTATAACTATCATATCGCCATTTGCATCTGTTGCAGAAACAAATGTATGCGGTTGAGGATCTCCGAATACTTTGGCATTCTCCATTGCTGCCAGCTTCATTTTCTCCATCGGGTCAGAGAGATTAAGTCCAACCTGAACCTGTCCCTCCATGGAGTCTTTACCGCTTTCGGCCGCACTTGCCATCTTAGCCATCATCTGCTTCTTAAATCTCTCCATAAGAGCGCCAATCTGCAATCTCATATTTGCCTCATTTATGGTGCAGATATACTTTATCTCGCTTCCAAGCTGCTCTGTGACGAACCTTGCATAGTTGGCAAAAAGCTCTACAACCTGCTCATTGTCCCAGCCTCCCAGTTTTATAAGCCACACAGGTGATGTGAAATGCATGAGGGTAATAACCGGCTCCACGCCATTGTCCCTGCAGCATTTGATCACCTTCCTGTAATGCTCGATCTCTTTTTCATCAAATCTGCCCTGCTCAGGCTCGATACGTGCCCATTCAACAGAGAATCTGTAAGTGTTAAGGCCTGCATCCGCAAGCATCTTGATGTCTTCTTCGTATCTGTTATAGTGATCCACAGCATCCAGTGAAGGCTCAACAAACTGTGAATACTCCATATTCTCCATTACCCAGTAATCTGAATTTGTATTGTTTCCTTCAACCTGGTGGGCTGCTGTAGAAGCGCCCAGCATAAATCCGTTTTCGAACTTGTTCATTTTCCTATCCTCCATAATTTAAATCTCATAACTTCCGCTTGTCAGAATTCTCTTTTCCTGTCCGGGGAGTTCTAACTCTGCTTCCATTCCTTCAGGAATTTCAAAACGGTAGGCAAAAGAATTCGAGCTCTCAATATATTTCCATTCAGAAACTATGCGGCCTTTCGGCGAATCATAGTAGCCCTTTGCATACTTAAGTCTCTCATCCGTCAGAGGCTTTATCAGGACTTTGTCAAAATCGTATCTGATTCCCAAGACACCGGACAAAAGCCATCCGGAAATAGCTCCGTAGGAATAGTGATTCAGCGAATCATGTACAGTGTCGTCTTCCCTGATACCATCCCACGTCTCCCAGATAGTGGTAGCACCTTTCTCCACCGCATAGAGCCACGAAGGATAGCTTTTTTGCAACAGCAGTCTGTATGCAGTATCCACATAACCGTAATCTGCAAGCACGCTGCACAGGAAAGGCGTTGAAAGGAAGCCTGTATTAAGATGATAGTCATTTTTCACTACCAGCTCATTTAAGTCCTTAGCAGCTTCCACTGCCTCTTTTTCAGGTAAAAGACAAAACGCAAGAGGCCTTACGTATTCGCACTGCCTGTCAGATCTTATATGCCCGTCTTTCAGAACCAGATATCTGTATGCCTCAGTCGCCTTTTCCGAGATCTCTTTATACTTATCCGCATCGGCACCATTTCCGAGAATCTCTGATATTTTGGCGAGAATCCCAGATGAATATGCATAGTAAGCTGTTGCTACTTCAGGCTGGCCATCCTTGAATGCAGCCATCATGGTCTTCATAACATCTGTTCCGGGCTCGCACCACTCACCGTAGTCCATTCCGGTGTCGATGATGTATTTTCTGTAAGGGTTCTTTCCAAAGCGGTTCTTGAGCTTGCTTTTTCCGGCCCTTCTTCCGAGGAAATCCACCCACTTCTTCATCATTTCATAGTTGTCTCTAAGTATCTGCTCATCGCCATATATTCTGTACAGATTCCAGGGCACAAGAACCGCCGCATCGCCCCATCCGACAGACGCCGAGAACATCTCTGCTATCTTGCCCGGATTTGAGTTCTTGGGACAGATATACGCCATCTTGCCATCTGCATGCTGCCCTATCCTCACGTTCGCAAGCCATTTCTCGTAAACTCCCCTGCAGTCCATCAGGTACGCACCGGTCCTCACAAAGACCGCTGCATCGCCTGTCCAGCCTGCTCTTTCCCTTGTGGGACAATCAGTAGGAATGTCACAGAAGTTTGACTTCATAGACCATACACTGTTTTTAAAGAGCTTGTTTACTTCATCCACGCCACATTCAAACCTCGCTGTTTCCTTCATGTCCGAATAAACAGCAATGCTCTTTATTTGGATGTCAGACGGCAAAATATCACCCGTTATCTTTGCATATCTGAATCCAAACATCGAAAAATGAGGCTTAAACTCATTCCTGCCCGGCTTGCAGATATAGTTTATTTCCTGTTTTATTCCGCCTGATTTGTTCCTGTCTCCGGGCTGGAAATTACTGATCGTGAAGTTTCCGTTTTCATCCAGGGTTTCACCGTGGACGAGGCAGATCTTCTCACCGCCTTTGGCGTTTTCTATAACAAAAGACGTATAACCTGCAAGGTTCTGTCCGAAATCAAATACGCTCTCTCCGCTCGGAGTAGTGATGAGCCTTCCTTCAAACACCTCATGCTCAGTGATAAATGGCGCCTTCTGGGCTGTCAGATTTCTTTTGTCAAAAGACATCTCTCTTGCCTTATGCCACTCATCAAAGCCCGCACCGGCATCACAAGTTTCTCCCAGTTCAAGGTCCGTAAGCTTAATGTGCCCGTTTTCACAGGCATCCCAGCTGCAATCCGTGACAAGTATCGGATTCTCCATGTCTCCATCGCCTATCACTGCGCACAGAAATGAAATATCCTCGCCGTAGAGGTTTCTCACGCCGTCAATTCCGTTGCATCCTCTGTACCAGCCATCACCAAGCGTTATAAATATCTCGTTTTCACCGGGCTTTAGCACTTCAGTGATCTCATACTCCTGATACTGAAGCCTTTTATCATACTCATCACATCCCGGTGTCAGTCGTGCATCCGTAATTTTCCGGCCATTTATCAATATTTCATACAAGCCATGGGCCGTAGCATATATGCTAACTTTCCCCTCTTTATAAGAGAATGTGGTCCTTAAATAGCCTGCTCCCTTTCTCTTATCAGGTTCTGTCACGGTTTCAGGTGATATCCACTTTGCTTTTTCAAAAATCTTAGCCGCTTCCATCTAACACCTCTTGTGTTCTTTACTGCTTTTTAATATTCATAAGAGCATTTGAAAGTGCCTTAATCTCGTCAGATTCTATATCCATTCCGCCCTGTTGCAGGAGCTTCTTAAGGGGCTGGCGGGCAATCATCTGCTGCATTGCTTCTGAAATCTCTACGCCTTCTCCCATTCCGCCTGCTGTTCTTGATGTCATTGCTGCCATCATCCTGTCGAGAATTGCTTTTCCTTCAGGTATGGCCTGAATCTCTGCCATTGTACTTGAAAGGGAGAGATATCCCTCTTTTTCCTCAGGCTCATCTTTCTTGTCAAACCAGTTTCTGACCTTTTTATCCGGTGCAAAATATGTCGGATTGGGCTCGGAAACCTTTGTTATCTCCATCTCATCCGAAAGTTCTCCGCTCACAGCCTTTATGGTATGAACTCCGCTTATGGGAACATTAAACTTAAAGATATGTTCTCCACTTGCGTTTCCTACTTCTACGCCGTCAACAAAGAGTGTGACGGACTTTTGGTTTGAATATACCTTTATCTCTGTATTATCCTCGATGCGGTCGTGATATCTTTTTCCGCAAAGATGGATGAAAGGCTCATCTGACCACCATGCTTTATAAATGTAATAGGCGTCTTTCTTCTGCTTTCTGTCAAAGGTGATGACACCCTTGTGGTTTTTGCCGGGGTCTCCTGCCTCATCTCGTCCTGCTGCAGCAAATTCAAACATATTCCAAAGATATGTTCCCCAGATATATGGACGGGTGCTGAACATTTCAAGCATATGCTCGTGATAAACAGCCTGATAACTCTCTGTATAATCGCCTTTTTCAGGTATTGGAGACTGAAGCGTAATTACTGAATCTGCGCCATACTCCGTAAGTCCTATTGCCACATCGGGATGCTGATTATGGAAATCGTCAAACCACTTGTCATTGTCCTCCATCTCGCCTACATACCAGCCATAGTAGAGGTTGTAGCCGCGAATATCAGGCAGTGTTACAAGAGGCGAGTCTGTCTCAAGAAGGAACAGATTTGCCATGGCAGAATATCTGATAGGATCCATCTCGTGGACAATATCATTTAATATCCTGTGGTTCTCCAAAAGATCTTCAGTAACACCCTGCAAAGAGATTTCATTTGAAAGTGCCCAGCACATTATCGATGCATGATTGTAATTCTGGCTTACCAGCTCTTTCATCTGGGATATGGTGTTCTCTCTTCCACTGTCCATATGTACAGTGATATATGGAATCTCAGCCCATACTACTATTCCCTTTTCATCACAAAGATCATAGAAGTACTGATCATGCTGATAGTGTGCAAGCCTTATGGAATTGGCACCCATGGAGAGGATGAGATCAATGTCCTCCTTGTGCATTTCTTTTGTCAGTGCATTGCCAACTCCTGCCCTGTCCTGATGTCGTGAAACGCCTCGAAGCGGATAGCTTTCTCCATTGAGGAAAAATCCTTTATGAGGATCAACATGAAACTGCCTTACTCCAAACCTGTCATAGATTCTGTCACACTCTTTTGTTCCATCCAAAAGAGTTGCTGTTATGTTGTACAGGAACGGATCCTTGAGACCGTTCCATAAATGTGGCTCTTTTATCGTGATCTTACCGCAGGCAACATATCCACAGGATGCATCCTCTGCCGGAACCACCTCAAACTCCTGCTCTGTTACACCGTCAATTGATATTCTTATGCGCTCTCCGCCGCTTGTGTATGCCTTTATTTCAATTTCAGCATCATTTCCGTTTAGTCTTGGTGTGACGTACAGTCCTTTTCCACCATAATAGTCCATGTCAAAGTGCTTTTCATCCACAATCACAAGATAAACATCCCTGTAAATGCCACCATAGAAAGTGAAATCCGCTTTCTGTGGATACACCCTTGTATTGGGCTCGTTGGAAACAGAAACTACCATCTCGTTTAAATCTGAAAGTGCCTCTGTAATGTCCGTCCTAAAGCAGGAATATCCGCCATCATGGCTCGCTACCTCACGGCCGTTTAAAACAACTTTTGCAGAGGAGTTAGCGCCTCGAAATTCCACAAACACCCGCTGTCCCTCTTCCATTACCGGTCTTTCAAATGTCTTTTTATAAAGGCAGGTTCCTCTGTAATACTGCTCAGGCCCCGTCTGTCCATCAACAGCATTCCAGGTATGAGGAAGAGTTATGCTTTTGCTCTTTCCCTCTTTTTCAAATATCCAGTTATCATTCCAAAGAATTGTTGTTCGCATGTTTCACCTCTCCAGTTTTTTACTGACCTATTGCAGCCTTTTTCTTCTCGCCGATACTCTTCTGGATCTCTTCCATCTTCTCGTATGTGAGCTCAGAATTCTTCATTGCCAGAAGTGTGCAGATCCATCCCACTATAGGAAATCCGATAAGAAGTATTACGGTCATAACTCTGACGCCGAAGGTAAGCGGATCCCCCTGCTGAGGCGCTGTAGTTGTATATCCTATAAGTCCGATCATGAGTGTTGCAATAGTTGCACCAAAGGATGAAACTATTTTGTCAATGAAGCTGTAAGTAGCGGATACTGTCGCGGGCATGTATTTTCCTGAGCGATCCATCTCATAGTCAACAACATCCATTCTGAACGCGCTTGTTGATACAGAAACAACCATCTTCATTGCGTTATTTCCAAATGTAAAGAGCACGTATGTGATTGCCATGAGAACTGCTCCGGTTGATAAGTTGCCACCGAATACTGTTCCCACAAGAGTTGTAGGTGTGAATAAAAGATATACTGCAAATGCGATATTCAATCCGATACAATTCTTGGTCCAGTCGATCATGACCTTTCTGCTACCCTGTTTACCTGCAATCTTCGCACCAATTATCGCAAAAATAATGGATGGAAGCATTGCAAGCGCAGAAAGAATTGATGAAATCGCCATTGATCCAAGCATGATTCCGTTAAGCATTGTGGATACTACTGCTGCAGAACCTATTGTCTGTGCGAGTTTATCGGATGTTGCAGCCATGATGAATCTCTGAAGTTCTTTGTTTTCTTTGATCAGAGCCAGCATATCCTTAAAGCTTGGCTTTTCATCGGTTTCGCCATCCTTTTTGATTCCTTCGAAATTCTCGGGAATGTCGTATGGAGCAATTCCTATGCATGCCAGAATGTAGAAAAAGAGTGAAACAAGTATTACCACTACATTGTAAGTTGCGAAGTATTCTGTTCCCTGAATGTTATTAAATCTTGGGAGAATCACAGCCGATGCCACAACGCTCATGATCATTGGCACCAAATATGAATACGCTGTACTCCAGACACCGATTGTAGGACGCTGCTTAGGATCGTTGGTCAGAATGTTCATGTTGATCTGGCCGGCTATACTTACGAATGTATAACCAATGATATAGATCACATAACAGAGAACAAAGAATGCTATTCCTGCTGCGCCCGTAAGTGACAGCTTTGCCCCTATATTACACATCAGTGTTGTAGCAATGGCCATAAGAAGCCATCCAAACATGATCGAAAATCTTACTTTTCCAAATCTGGAATTAAATCTTTCCAGAAAAAAAGCTATTACCGGGTCTGTAATTCCATCCAAAAGCCTTGATCCTGTGATAATAAGTCCTGTAACTGCAACAAGTATTCCAAAGTTGGAATTTCCAATATATGTTGCACCATTCATCAGCAGATAAAATGCCATCTGCCCTGCACCTGTCATCATCGCAAGCGCAATATGCCAGGTTTTAGCTCTTTTATAGGTTACCCCATTTTCTTCTCTTATCAGAGATTTGCCCTTACCCATTATTATTAACCCCTTTCAGTTGCATGATAATCTTTGAAAGCTTTCCTGTTATGGTCATGGTATCATTTAGTTTTGCAATATGTTAGAATTATTTTATCCCGATTAGTATTATTTTATTGTTTTGAGGAATAATATGGACCACACTTTTTTTTCAGCTCTTTTAAAAAACCTGCTCTCTGTGGATGTCACGGATGCAACAGACATGGACAGCTCTCTTGACGCCTTTGAAAAGGAATACTGCTTCAGCATAAAGATGCAGCCCATGTTTACAAGCAAGGCGCTTTACTATCTTCTGTCCTCCTCCAAAGAAAGCATGATCTATGAGCTCATAGACCAGCTCGGTATCTGCTTGTCCTTTTTTTCGTTTGATAACAGGATTTATATAATCGGACCTTATGTAAAAGAGAAATATTCAGAGCTTAAGACAGAAACCGTACTTGCAAAAAACGATGAATCCTCATCCAAATCATTGGCGTTTAAGCTGTATTACACAGCATTTCCCATTGTGTATACCGAGCAGATCACCAGTGTTGTAAATAAATGCATAATCTCTTTTTCCCCTACGGAAAGTGAGTATTCATACAGAAGACTATCGGGATTTATTCAGGATGTATCTGAAGAAGATGATAAGACAGAACTGTCCGAGAAGAATTACAGTGAAATCTACAGGAGATATGATCAGGAAAAGCAGTTCCTTTCGATGATAAGAAACGGGGATACCAAAAACATCCTGTCCGCATTTGAAAAATTGTCCGGTCCGGAGGCTCTTTCCGATTTTTCCAAAGAGACTCTTAACTACTATGCCTCGGGTTATGGCCTCGCAATACTTAAAGCTCTTTCCAGAAAAGCTGCGGAAGAATCAGGTCTTTCAGTCATTACAATAGATGAGATAACCCAAAAATACACCCAGCTTTCATCAGCTACAAACAATGCAGAGCTTCAGACGCGCTATCAGATCGATATGATCGTTGAGCTGACAAAAGCTGTTCACAACCACAAGCTGTCTCTGGACAAGTATTCTCCCCCCATTCAGAGGGTAATGGAATACATCAATCTTCATCTGGGGGACCATATATCAAACGATGATCTGGCGGCAAATGCCAGTATGTCCATCTCTCACCTGTCTAAGGTGTTCAAAAAAGAAACCGGCGGGACCATGACGGAGTACATCGCACTTATGCGATGCAAAAAAGCTGCCGGACTCCTGAAAAAGACAGATCTTCCGGTCCAGGAGATCAGCAACTACGTCGGATATTCTGACAACAATTACTTTGTGAAAGTATTTAAAAAAATATATGATCTGACGCCCTCAGAATATAGAAAAACGCGTATAGTAAGCCTATGAAACACTATGCTTCTGATTGCTTCCACCTTGTCTTCCCGAGGCCTTATACTCCCGTCAACATCCTCGGAAATCTCTTCATTGTCAGACTCTATCAGCTCTCAATAGTTATGGGAATAATAATCAAGAATAGGTACCCCCTGAGCAATTAAATAATTACCTATATACTGCTAGGATTCTAGCCTATCAAAACATGATTTTATTGGAATTTATTCTTAATGTTTCAGTACTTCATACCCTTAATAGAAACAGGATCCATTTATCTTGCCCCTTCCACAATATGTCACTAAGCCAAAACAGCATAAAAGTCCTCCTGCCATTACTGCGAAATAATGCCAGGAGGACTTATCTTACTTCTTATTCTTTACTCTCTTAACTGTTGCATCCTTTGGAAGTCCGGACTTTTTTCTTACCTAAAGCTTAAAATAAATAAGCTAATTATCAATATTTCGCTTCACACTCAATCGGCAATTTGGAATTCGATTAACTGTCACTGTACACTTCTTTACTTAACCGTTACTGTACATTTCTTTGCAAGACCGTTCTTAGAATAAACATATACTTCACAGGTTCCTGCGGCTACACCTGTGACATTGCCGTTTTTATCTACAGTTGCAATCTTCTCATTTGTAGTCTTGTAACGAAGCTTTGCACAATGGGCATCACCAAGCGCTATCTCCTTTCCTGATTCCATTTTGACGGATGCCTTTACTTTTGCAGACTTACCTACTTCAATTGTGAGTGCGGTTGTTGTCAACTTAACAGCCTCGGGAT
>NZ_FOBE01000067.1:0-2599 GCF_900109475.1 Butyrivibrio sp. ob235 | reverse complement strand
TTTCTGGTGTAAAATGGTGTAGATTTTATAGTAATAATGTTAAGAAATCCCTTAAATAAGGGAAAAAGGAGATAAAAGATGAAACTAGGAATCGTTATTTGAACGCCTTTTTCATATATCTCCATATAAAACATTAAATCTATTCAAAACCGCATAAATACTTCATTTGCGGAAATCCCAACTCTGATATAACTTGATAAAGATTCATATATTTTATAAAAAAATGGCACTCGTGTGGCACTTTGTGGCACTCGATATGGCACTCGATGGCACTCGTTTTTGGGTAGTCCTATGAGGGAATACTTCATGCCATTTTTGGTAACTTTCTAGGTTAAAAGTCCCAAATTAGCATTTAACAAATCAATTTTGAAAAAATGGTATTTGTATCTGACCGGAAATATTGAATAATCTATGTTGTTTGGTTTAAATATTGTATGATAGTTACAACAAACATGGTAAAAAAATACATAGACTTAACTTGACAAGGCAACTCTATGATGATAAGTTAAAAATATGTATAGAAATGCTATGTTATAGAGTAAAATCCGACAAATAATTAACATAATGGAGCGAGTATATGAACTTATATTATGAACTGTTACAATACCCAATTTTTTCCATGAAAGAAGTTAATGGCTTGTATTCAAGTGAACGGACAGCAAGGATTGCATTAGGAAAGCTTCTGAAGGAAAATATGGTGCTAAAAATTCGAAATGGGTTATATACGTGTCTTAGCGGTGAAAATGGCGGACCAGTGGCTAACAGATTTCAAATTGCCAGTGCTATCACTCCATCTTCATATGTATCACATCATACAGCATTTGAATATTATGGAACTGCCGATCAGGTTTTCTATGAGGTTTATGTTGGCTCAGAGACACGTTTTCACGACTTTGAATTTGATGGGTACACTTATCATTATGTAAAAGAACAGATGAAAGAAGGTATAGTTTTTCCGGAATTTGGCGGCGGCGTGAGGATTACAGATAAGGAGCGGACGATAACGGACTCCATAAAGGATATGAATCTCATTGCCGGGCTGGAAGAGGTGCTTTCATGTCTCGTGTCCGTGAACAGTATTGATGAAACAAAAATGTTAAAGTATCTGGACTTATATGACAATGCCTTTTTATATCAGAAGACAGGTTTTATCTTTAGTGAATATCAGAGGGAACTTGGCATAAGCGATGATTTTATAAAGATATGTAAGGATAGGAGCGGAGATTCAAAACGATATCTGACAACCGGTATAAATGAGCCTGCTTATTCCGGCGAATGGAAGTTAGTCTATCCAAAGAATATTAAGAGAATGAAAAACGGAGGGCTAGAAGATGCCGCAATTTAATAGAAGAGAGCTTGATGTAAGAGCTCGGGAATATGGCTTTAATCGCGATACCTTTGAGAAGGTTCTTCGATTGAGGATAATTCTTGATTTCTTAAATTCGCATGAATATATGCGTGAACATTTGTTGCTTAAGGGCGGAACGGCAATAAATCTGACTGTTTTTAACCTTCCAAGATTGTCAGTTGATATAGATTTGGATTTTGTTCCAAATCTGACAAGAGAAGAAACGGTAAATGAAAGAGAACATCTGACGGAGATCCTGAAGGGATTTATGTCGGAGCAAGGATATTCTCTCTCTGAGGCATCAAGATTCAGTCACAGCCTGGACGCATTCCATTATAATTATGTGAATGCAGCTGGTAATAGAGATATGATCAAGATAGAGATCAACTATTCACTGAGAACGCACGTGCTATTGCCAGAGGACAGGGCATTAGTGACTGATGCTTTCGGAGAACCGATAAAGATCAGGACGGTTGCTGCAATGGAAATCTTTGCGGCAAAAACCAATGCTCTGATAAGTAGAGCGGCTGCAAGAGATCTGTATGACTTCTGTAATATGGCGGATATTAATCGGTTTGCAGGAGAGGAAGACTTGTTTAGAAAATGCATTATTTTCTATGCAACGATCTCGGCAAAAGAAGTGAACAAAAACTTCGATACATCTGCTATAGACAGTCTTGTCTTTTCAAAAATAAAATCAGATTTGTTCCCGGTTCTGGCTGTGAAGGATAAATTTGACCTGGAAGGAAAGAAGCAACAGGCAAAGGAGTATGTAGCTTCGCTTATGAAGCCGACAGCTCAGGAAATGGAATATATGGAAAGATTTATAGCAAAGGAGTACAAGCCGGAACTGCTTTTTGAAGATACAGAGATTGTTGAGCGCATACGGAATCATCCGATGGCACTATGGAAATGTAAATGATTTTTGACAATTATATAGACTTAAAGTAAGCACCGGAACAATTGTCCGGTGCTTACTTTATGCTGCAATTTTATGGATGTTTTTTATGACAGTAGGTCCACCTACGGCTATACCTACAAGTGATAGTCCTACAATACAGAAGGTGGCGAAATTCTGCCATACTTCTTGATTATGTCTGTCATAGTTTTTGTCTAGTTCTTCGAGTTTTTCCTTAGTGTTTAAGTCTTTTGCCTCTTGGCTGATATCTATGCAGACTGTCAGGATAAATTTGAAAATGACAAGCCCGCGTTTCTGTCTCTATTAGAAACCAATATCGACCTTGATGAAAT
>NZ_FOBE01000049.1:0-13810 GCF_900109475.1 Butyrivibrio sp. ob235 | reverse complement strand
CTAATAGGTCGAGGGCTTGTCCAAAAAGGATATAGAACAGAGAGAAATGGATTTAAGATGAGTATTCAGTGTTCGGTTTTGAAGGTACGGAAAAGCCATATACAGATGGCAGATAATCCTCAATAGCTCAGTCGGTAGAGCATTCGGCTGTTAACCGAAGTGTCGTAGGTTCGAGTCCTACTTGGGGAGCTAAAAAGCGGAGAAATCCGAAATAACCTGTAATACAGGAACACGGCTCCGTGGTCAAGTGGTTAAGACATCGCCCTTTCACGGCGGTAACACGAGTTCGAGCCTCGTCGGAGTCATATGGTGACTTAGCCAAGTGGTAAGGCGTGGGACTGCAACTCCCTGATCGTCGGTTCAAATCCGTCAGTCACCTTTATAAGCAAGTCTTAAATGTTGTATTTGCAACGTTTAAGGCTTTTTTTATTTTGCTCTTGGGATATCCGCGGTGTTATAATCTATTTCAGATGGAAAAAGGCATATATTTGCCAATTAGTGAAGAAAGAGGGAGGAATTTTTACAATGGAATCAATGGAAGATTTCAAAGACGAGATTGACAGATCTTTTAGACAGATCAAAGAGGGAGATATTCTTACCGGAACCGTAATCGGTGTGGAAGATACATATGTACTCCTTGATATTAAGTATTATACACAGGGTGTTATTAAGGCTGAGGACCTCAGTGACGACCCTAAATTCAATATCAGAACTGATATTGCTGTAGGCGATGAGATTGAGGCTACAGTTATTGCTACTGATGATGGAAATGGCAACATTCTTTTATCCAAGAAGGAAGCAACCCAGGTTCTTGCGTGGGATAAGCTTAAGGCACTTCTGGAGAGCAAGGAAAATGTTACTGTTACCATAAGCGAAGCTGTTAAGAGCGGTGTTGTTTGCTACCTTGAGGGTATCAGAGCATTTATACCTGCTTCCAAGCTTTCACTTAATTACATCGAAGAGGACGCACTTAAGGATTTTGTAGGTAAGAAGCTGGATGTGAGAGTGATCACAGCTGATGAGAAGGATAAGAAGCTCGTGCTTTCTGCAAGAGAGATCCTCAGGGAGAAAGCTGACGAGGAGAGAGCTCAGAAGGTATCCAACGTTCAGGTTGGTCTTGTAACAGAGGGTACGGTTGAAAGCCTTCAGGACTACGGTGCTTTCATCAATCTTGGAAACGGACTTTCAGGCCTTGTGCATATCTCTCAGATATCCAATCAGAGAATTGCTCATCCCAGCGCAGTTCTTAAGGTCGGAGATAAGGTTAAGGTCAAGGTTACAGCTATAAAGGACGGTAAGCTCAGTCTTAGTATGAAGGCTTTGCAGGATGTGGCAGCAACCGAGATTACCGAGGAAAAGATTGAATTTGAAAGCGAAGGCGAGGCAACAACTTCTCTCGCAGATTTGCTTAAGAAGGCTGGATTCTAATATTTCTTTAGAAACATGATTTATATTCTGTAATTGGATTACGAAAATAGACAAAGTGAGGCGATTACTATGGATGATAAGATCAGAGAGTTAAAGGAATTAATTGACGGCAGTGACAATATAGTTTTCTTTGGCGGCGCCGGTGTTTCAACGGAGAGTGGTGTTCCGGATTTTAGAAGCGAAGACGGTTTGTATCACCAGCATTACAAGTACCCTCCGGAACAGATGCTCAGCCATAGCTTTTATATGCGCCTTCCTGAGGAGTTTTTCAGGTTCTATAAGGATAAACTCCTTGTGAAGGGAATCGAGCCCAATAAGGCCCATTTAAAGCTCGCAGAGTGGGAGAAACAGGGTAAGCTCAAGGCAGTTATCACCCAGAACATCGACGGCCTTCATCAGGCTGCCGGAAGCAAGGAAGTCTTGGAACTCCATGGCAGCGTTCACAGAAATTATTGTGAAAAGTGCGGAAAATTCTATGACTTTGACTTCATGGCAGAGTGCGAAGGTGTTCCTTACTGCGATTGCGGCGGCCGAATCAAACCCGACGTAGTCCTCTATGAAGAAGGACTCGATATGGACGTAATGAGCAAAGCCGTAAACTACATCGCCAATGCAGACGTACTTATCATCGGCGGAACCTCACTTGTTGTATATCCCGCCGCCGGCCTAATCGACTACTACCGCGGCCACAAGCTTGTTCTAATCAACAAACAGGCCACCGCCCGCGACTCCCAGGCCGACCTCGTAATCCAGGCTCCCATCGGCGAAGTTTTCGGACAACTCTAATCGCCTTCCCCTAGGGGGAAAGCATCTAAAAAGCCTTCTCCTAGGTGGAAAGCACCCAAAAAGCCTTCCCCCTCCGGGGGAAGGTGTCAGCGAAGCTGACGGATGAGGGGCTCCGATGAGGGAAATATTCAGTCAATTCATTTGAAATTCTGACTATCATAAATATACTTATTTTTGCTTGCGCTAATTCATTTTTTGTGCTAGAGTATATCTCTGTGATAATTTCCTTGTTACCGTACTGAAAACGGTAGCCAGAGACCAAAAGGAGGTAAGAAAGCATGACAAAATATGAGTTAGCCGTTATCGTTAACGCAAAGATCGAAGATGATGCCAGAGCAGCAGCTGTTGACAAGTGCAAGGCTTTGATCGAGAGATTCGGCGGACAGATCACAAATGTTGATGAGTGGGGCAAGAAGAAACTTGCTTACGAGATCGACAAGATGAATGAAGGCTTCTATTATTTCATTCATTTCGACGCAGAGCCTACAGCTCCCGCTGATATCGAGAAGCGTGTCCGCATCGTCGATGGCGTCATTCGTTATTTGCTTGTTAAGCAGGACGAGGCCTAAATAGAAAAGGACGAGAAAAAATATGAATAAAGTTATACTTATGGGACGTTTAACAAGAGATCCTGAGGTGAGATATTCTCAGGGGGAGAGTTCTCTTGCAATTGCAAGATACACACTTGCAGTAGACAGAAGATTTAGCAGAAACAACCAGGATGGTCAGACAGCAGATTTTATCAACTGCGTAGCATTTGGCAAGGCTGGTGAGTTCGCTGAGAAGTATCTGAAAAAGGGAACCAAGATGGCCGTAACAGGTCGCATCCAGACAGGTAGTTATACCAATAAGGATGGCCAGAAAGTATACACTACAGAAGTTGTAGTCGAGGATCAGGAATTTGCTGAGAGCAAGAACGCTCAGGGCGGCAATAGTGGATTCTCAGGAGGTTCACAGCCAGCACCTTCATTTGATGCTGCTCCTAGCAGTAGCTCTAATCCAGGTGATGGTTTCATGAATATTCCGGATGGAATTGATGAGGAACTTCCGTTCAATTAATTGATTAGTATCTGCCGTGATTGTTCACATAAGTGATGATCAGGCGATGTCAACTGAAATTCGATAAGGAGGTACCACAATGGCTTTCAATAAGTCTGATAGAACCGATTCTCCTGTAAGAAGAAAAGGTGGTATGCACAGAAGAAAGAAAGTTTGCGTTTTCTGTGGAAAAGACAATGTTATTGATTACAAAGATACAGCAAAGCTGAAGAAGTTTGTTTCCGAGAGCGGAAAGATCCTTCCCAGACGTATCACAGGCAACTGCGCTAAGCACCAGAGAGAGCTTACATCTGCTATCAAGCGCGCAAGACATCTTGCACTTATGCCTTACGAGGCAGAGTAATTGCCACAATAGCTTTGTATAAAAGTTAATTGCTTATATGAGACACTTTTTAGAAGAAATTCTAAAAAGTGTCTTTTTTAGTGTTGAGAAAGGCTATCACTTGGCTGCAGCGGTCAAAGAGGCGTTAGAACTTCGTTGTTTATTTATGCTTTTTTTGCTAAAATTATATGATATATAAGCGGGCTCATTTGCCGGGAGGATGTTCAAAACTTCAAGGGGATGGAGAAAGCGGTTATGCCGAAGACTAGGATAAGGTTAAAGGGAAAGCTCAAGACTTTTCTTAGAATTTTCATATATCTGGGGATTCTGTTAGCGTTTGTTACGATTGCGGTGTTTACCGTGGATTTAAGGGCAGGGCTTATAGTTGCTGCGTTCGCGGCGCTGTATCTGATGGCTGTAATTTATCTCGATTTTTATAATAAGCCAATAATAATGAACGAGCTGGTGAGTTTCGCCACGGAGTATGGGCAGATTCAGAAAAAGCTCCTTCGCGAGCTGGATCTTCCGCATGCGCTTTTGGATGATACCGGGAAGGTGGTGTGGACCAATGCTGCCTTTGAGAGGGCGCTGCATCAGGAGAAGGGTTTTCATAAGTCTATTTCGGTGCTTTTCCCGGGGATAACTCCTGAGAAGTTCCCGACGGGCGATGAAGAGACGCATCAGGATGTTGAGTACGATGGCAATTATTTCACGCTGAAGATGAAGAAGATCTCGCTTGATGAGATGGCGGCAAACAGCGATATCATCGAGTCGGACGGCTACGAGGGCTATCTGGTTGCGGTTTATCTGTTTGATGAGACTGCGTTAAAACTGGCTATAAATGAGGTTGATTCCCAGAGTCTGGCAGCGGGGCTGATTTACATTGATAACTATGATGAGGCTCTTGAGAGTGTCGAGGAGGTCAGAAGGTCGCTCCTGACGGCGCTTATCGATAGAAAGATCAACAAGTATATCGCGACCTGTGATGGTATTGCGAAGAAAATTGAGAAGGATAAGTATTTCGTGGTAATGCCGAAGAAGTCGGCGCAGTATCTGAAGGAAGTGCGCTTCGATATTCTTGAGGATGTTAAGACTGTTAATATCGGTAATGAGATGGCGGTTACGCTTAGTATCGGTGTCGGAATTGACGGTCTGTCCTATGCGCAGAACTACGAGTTTGCAAGGAATGCGATTGATGTGGCGCTGGGTCGAGGCGGTGATCAGGCGGTTGTGAAAACTCCGGACGAGATCATGTATTTCGGTGGTAAGAGCCAGAAAGTCGAGAAATCTACGAGGGTTAAGGCGAGAGTTAAGGCGCACGCCCTTAAGGAGATTATTAATGGGAAAGATACTGTTATCGTTATGGGTCACAGGCTCGGTGACGTTGACAGTTTCGGTGCTTCGGTCGGCATTTACAGAATTGCTAAGACGCTCGACAGAAGGTGCCATATAGTTTTGAATGATGTTACCAATTCGATGAAGCCTTTGGTCGATCTTTTCAAAGATAATCCGGAGTACGAGTCGGATATGATCATCAGTAATCAGCAGGCGATTGATATCGCGGGTAACAACGTGGTTCTGGTGGTTGTGGATGTCAACAGGCCGAGTATTACTGAGTGTCCGGAGCTCCTGAAGTTCTGTAAGACGATTGTGGTGCTCGATCACCACAGGCAGGGCGCCGAGGTGGTGGAAAATGCGACGCTTTCCTATGTTGAGCCCTATGCGTCCAGTGCGTGTGAGATGGTTTCCGAGGTTCTGCAGTACATAGACGAGACTGTTAAGATAAGGCCGGAAGAGGCTGACAGTATGTACTCGGGAATTGTTGTGGATACGAATAATTTCATGAACAAGGCCGGTGTCAGAACTTTTGAGGCGGCAGCTTTCCTTAGAAGAAACGGCGCGGATGTGACGAGAGTTCGTAAGCTCTTTAGAGAGGATGCGACGGAGTATAAGGCAAAAGCGGATGCTGTCGGTCAGGCTGAGATCTACCGCGGTGCCTATGCGATTTCAGTCTGCAGCGCGGATGAGGTTCAAAGTCCCACTATCGTTGCGGCTCAGGCGGCAAACGAGCTTCTGAATATCAAGGGTGTTAAGGCGAGCTTTACATTCACGCAGTATCAGAATCAGATTTATGTGAGTGCGAGGTCGATTGACGAGGTTAATGTTCAGATTATTATGGAGAAGCTCGGCGGCGGCGGACATATCAGTTCCGCGGGATGCCAGTTTGAGGGCATTGGAATCGACGAGGCGATCGGAAAAATTAAGGGGCAGATCGATATTATGATCGAGGCCGGGGAATTGATGTAGGCCCCTCATCCGGCGCTACGCGCCACCTTCCCCCGTAGGGGGAAGGCACAACAACCCTCGCCTTCTCCTAGGGGAGAAGGTGTCAGCGAAGCTGACGGATGAGGGGAAGGCATAAAATATATGGAGGATGTTATGGAAGTAATTTTACTTGAAGATGTTAAGTCACTTGGAAAAAAAGGCGATGTCGTTAAGGTGAGCGACGGTTACGCTTCGAATTTTATTTTACCTAAAAAGCTTGGAGTTGAGGCTACAAAGGCCAATCTCACAAACTTGAAAAATCATAAGGCGAAGGATGCCAGGGATGCGCAGGCTCTTCTTGAGAAGATGCAGGAGTATGCGAAGGAGATCGAGAAAGCGACCGTGCATCTCACAATGAAGGCAGGCGAGGGCGGAAGAGTTTTCGGTTCTGTTTCTTCGAAGGAAATTGCTACAGAGGCAAAGAAGCAGTGCGGTTTTGATATCGATAAGAAAAAGATTCAGCTTTCAGAGCCCATCAGAAACTTCGGTACCACTGAGGTTCCTGTAAAGCTTCATCCTCAGGTCACCGCAACACTCAGAGTTTCTGTTACGGAGGCTTGATATGCCCGAAGAAAATGTAATTCAGCGTACGATGCCGAACAGCCTCGAGGCTGAGCAGTCGGTGGTCGGCGCCATGCTAATTGATAAGGATGCGATTCAGATCGCGTCGGAGATAATCACAGCGGATGATTTTTACAACAGGCAGCTGGGGATGCTCTTCGAGGCGATGGTCGAGCTGCATCAGGTGGGCACTCCGGTCGACGGGGTGACGCTGCAGAATCATCTGAAGGAAAAGAATGCACCTCCGCAGGTCTACGATATGAATTATATTCTGGGGATGGCGAGCTCCGTGCCGACTTCCGCGAATGTGAAGTTCTATGCGGAGATCGTTAATGAAAAGAGCAAGCTCCGCGAGCTCATTCATTCCTGCGGCGATATCATAAATGAGTGTTACAGCGAGAATAAGGATCTGCCGGATCTCATGACAGATGTGGAGAAGGAGATTTTCCGCATTACGCAGCTTAAAAACAGTGGCGAGTTCGTTCCGATCAGCGAGATCGTTATGAATGCCCTCAACAAGATTGAGATGGCAAGTAAGATGCAGGGCACGGTTACAGGTCTTGCAACAGGTTTTACGGATCTTGATTATAAAACCGCGGGCTTCCAGCCTTCTGATCTGATTCTGATCGCAGCCCGTCCTTCAATGGGTAAGACTGCGTTTGTTTTGAATATTGCTCAGTATATGGCTTTTCATCAGGATAAAACCGTTGCGGTTTTCTCTCTGGAAATGTCGAAGGAGCAGCTGGTTAACCGTCTGATGTCCATGGAATCACATGTTGATTCGCAGCACATAAGGACAGGTAACATGACGGATATGGACTGGGAAAACTTGATTGAGAGTGCGGACCTCATCGGCAGGTCGCATCTTATCATCGATGATACGCCCGGTATCTCCATCCAGGAGCTCCAGTCGAAGTGCAGAAAATACAAGATGGAGCACAACCTCCATATTATTATGATCGACTATCTGCAGCTGATGAGCGGCAGCGGTAAGCGTTCCTCCGAGTCGAGACAGCAGGAGGTATCCGAGATTTCAAGAGCGCTCAAGGCTCTCGCCCGTGAGCTGAACGTGCCTGTTGTTGCGCTGTCACAGCTTTCCCGTGCGGTTGAGCAGAGACCCGACCACAGGCCGATGATGTCCGACCTTCGTGAGTCCGGTGCGATCGAGCAGGATGCGGATATGGTTATGTTCATCTATCGTGATGATTACTACAATAAGGATACCGAGCGCAAGGGTGTCTCAGAAATTATCATTGCCAAGCAAAGAAACGGCCCGATCGGTACGGTTGAGCTGGCATGGCTTCCTGAATTCACCAAGTTCGCGAACCTCGAGCCGTCGAGAAGAAGTAACGTTGAATAAGAGACCCCTCATCCGGCTGCTACGCAGCCACCTTCCCCCAGTGGGGGAAGGCTTTTTACTTTCTGCCTTCCCCACGGGAAGAACTATAACCTTGGAGGGAAGGCTTTTTACTTTCTGTCTTCCCCTTGGGGGGAAGGTGGTCCGAAGGACCGGATGAGGGGCAAATAAAAAACTCCGAAGCAATCGCTTCGGAGTTTCCTTTTTCTAAATTTGCTATTAGCCCTGAGAGATAGCTGAAACAGGGCACTGAGCTGCGCAAGAACCGCAATCGATGCATGTATCAGGATCGATGTTGAACTGTGAGTCTCCCTGAGAAATAGCAGAAACAGGGCACTGACCTGCGCATGATCCGCAGCTGATGCAAGAATCACTAATAACGTATGCCATATCAAAAATCTCCTTCCTGAAAAAAGTTTGTAATATCTTGGCGATCGGAAAGCCACTTCCAATCAATATTACCTACTACAAAGGATATGATAATATAATTGTCTGTTTTACGCAAGCAATTTAACGATAACTTTTATCTATAAAATAATAGTTTATAAAAGATTTATTATTTTTAGATTTTCGTTATTTTGTTTAGAAAAATTATCAGGGGATGTGCCGAGAAATGGCTTATTTCCGTTGACTTTGGGATTTCACAATGTTAGAATTTAAATTGCGCGTAGTGCGTACATTAGCGATTTTACGGCATAGGTGTGTAAAAGCTTAACATGCCTATCCTGAAAATCCATATTAATCTTATTAAAGGTAGGAGGAATAGAAATGGCAAGAAACATGAAAACCATGGACGGTAACGAGGCTGCTGCATATGCTTCATATGCGTTTACCGAAGTTGCTGCCATGTACCCGATCACTCCTTCATCAGTTATGCCTGAGCATGTTGATGAGTGGGCAACTGCCGGTAAGAAGAACATCTTCGGCCGTACAGTACAGATCACAGAGATGCAGTCAGAGGCAGGTGCAGCAGGTGCTGTACACGGATCTCTTGTAGCAGGTGCACTTACATCTACTTACACTGCATCACAGGGACTTCTTCTTATGATCCCTGATATCTACAAGGTAGCAGGTGAGAGACTCCCCGGCGTGTTCAATGTATCAGCTCGTTGTGTAGCTTCACACGCTCTGAACATTTTCGGTGATCATTCTGATGTTTATGCATGCCGTCAGACAGGTGCTGCAATGCTTTGTAGCTCAAGCGTACAGGAGGTTATGGATCTTACACCTGTATCTTACATGTCTGCAATCGAAGGAAAACTTCCTTTCATTAATTTCTTTGATGGTTTCCGTACATCACACGAAATCCAGAAGATCGAGGTTTGGGATTACAAGGATCTCGATGAGATGGTTAATCATGAGGCTATTGACGAGTTCAAGGCTAACGCCCTTAACCCGAATCACCCTCGTCAGATGGGTTCAGCTCAGAACCCTGATATCTTCTTCCAGGCTAGAGAGGCTTGCAACACAGGTTACGACGAGCTTCCTGCAATTGTTCAGAAGTACATGGACAAGGTTAATGCTAAGCTTGGCACAGATTACAAGCTCTTCAACTACTACGGAGCTGCAGATGCTGAGACAATCATCATCGCTATGGGTTCTGTAAACGATACAATCGAGGAGACAATCGACTACCTTGCTAAGAAGGGTCAGAAGGTCGGCGTAGTTAAGGTTAGACTTTATCGTCCTTTCGATGCTAAGGCACTTGCCAGCGCTATCCCTGCAAGCGTTAAGAGAATTGCAGTTCTTGACAGAACTAAGGAGCCCGGTTCTTACCGTGAGCCTCTTGCTCTTGATGTTATCGCTGCTCTTAAGGGCACTAAGTTCGAGTCTGTTCCGGTTATGTGCGGACGTTACGGTCTTGGTTCCAAGGATACAACTCCTGAGCAGATCGTTGCTGTATTCAACAACACAGTCAAAGAGCAGTTCACAATCGGTATCAACGATGATGTTACACATCTTTCACTTGATGCTGGTGAGCCCCTTGTTACAACTCCCGAGGGAACAACCAACTGTAAGTTCTGGGGACTTGGTGCTGACGGTACTGTTGGTGCTAACAAGAACTCCATCAAGATCATCGGTGACAACACAGACATGTATGCTCAGGCATACTTCGATTATGACTCTAAGAAGTCAGGTGGTGTTACAATGTCTCACCTTAGATTTGGTAAGACTCCTATCAAGTCAACTTACCTCATCAAGAAGGCAGACTTCGTAGCTTGCCACAATCCTTCATACATCCGCAAGTTCAACATGGCTCAGGAGCTTGTTGACGGTGGATCATTCCTTCTTAACTGCCCTTGGACAGTAGATCAGCTTGAGACTGAGATTCCCGGCCAGGTTAAGAAGTTCATGTATGACCACAAGATCAACTTCTATATCATGAACGGTTCCAAGATCGGTGTAGAAGTAGGTATGGGTCCTACAAGAATTAACACAATCCTTCAGTCTGCATTTTTCAATATCACAAAGATCATTCCTGAAGATCAGGCTATCAAGTTCATGAAGGATGCTGCTCAGAAGACATACGGCCGTAAGGGTGAAGATGTCGTTAAGAAGAACTGGGATGCTATCGATGCCGGTGCAGATCCGAAGAACCTTATCAAGGTTGAGATCCCTGAGAGCTGGAAGGACGCTAAGGACGAAGGTCTTGAGTTCACAGAGGCTAAGGGCGATCGTAAGGACGTTGTTGATTTCGTTAACAACATTCAGGCTAAGGTTAACTCTCAGGAAGGTAACACTCTTAAGGTTTCCGATCTCCTTCCTTATGTTGATGGTTCCACACCTAGTGGTTCTGCTGCATTCGAGAAGAGAGGTATTGCAGTTAACGTTCCGAAGTGGGATGCTACAAAGTGCGTAGAGTGTGGATTCTGCTCACTCGTTTGTCCTCACGCTGCAATCAGAACAGTTGCTCTTACAGACGACGAAGTTGCTAAGGCTCCTGAAGGACTTCAGACAAAGGATCTCAACGGAGTTCCCGGATACAAGTTCTCAGTTGTTATCTCTGCACTCGATTGTACAGGATGCGGCTCATGTGCTAATGTCTGCGTAGGTAACAAGGCAGGCGAGACTCTTAAGATGGGCGCTATCGCTGATAATAAGGATGAGCAGAAGTACTTCGATTATGCTGTTAAGACTCCTGTTAAGACAGAAGTTGTTGAGAAGCTTAAAGAGACAACAATCAGAGGTTCACAGTTCAAGCAGCCTCTCCTTGAGTTCTCAGGCGCTTGCGCAGGTTGTGGTGAGACACCTTATGTTAAGCTTGTTACTCAGCTCTTTGGTGACAGAATGTACGTTGCTAACGCTACAGGATGTACATCAATCTGGGGTAACTCCTCACCTTCAACACCTTACACAGTAAACGAAAAGGGCCAGGGTCCTGCATGGGATAACTCCCTGTTCGAGGATAACGCTGAGTTTGGTTTCGGTATGGTTCTTGCACAGAACGCACTCCGTGACGCTATCAAGGAGAAGGTAGAAGAGATCGCAGCTGGCAGCGGTTCCGCTAAGGACGCAGCTCAGAAGTGGCTCGACACATTCTCAAACGGCGCTACAAACACAGCTGCTACAGAAGAGCTCGTAGCTGCACTTTCAGGCGACAGCTCAGATGCTGCTAAGTATGTTCTTAAGAATAAGGACTTCGCAGCTAAGAAGTCACAGTGGATCTTCGGTGGTGACGGATGGGCATTCGATATCGGATTCGGTGGTCTCGATCACGTACTTGCTTCCGGTAAGGATGTAAACGTTCTTGTTGTTAACACTGAGGTTTACTCAAATACAGGCGGACAGTCTTCTAAGGCTACACCTACAGGTGCTGTTGCACAGTTCGCTGCAGGCGGTAAGGAGATCAAGCAGAAGGATCTCGCTTCTATCGCAATGAGCTATGGTTATGTATATGTTGCTCAGATCGCTATGGGTGCTGATATGAACCAGACACTTAAGGCAATCGCTGAGGCAGAGGCATATCCGGGACCTTCACTCATCATCGCTTATGCTCCTTGTATCAACCAGGGTCTCAAGTCCGGTATGAACAAGGTTATGGACGAAGAGAAGAAGGCAGTAGCAACAGGTTACTGGCATATGTTCAGATTCAATCCTGCTGCTGAGCAGAAGTTCACTCTTGACAGCAAGGCTCCTACAGAGGAGTATCAGGACTTCCTTGACGGTGAGGTTAGATATCTTTCACTTAAGCTTAAGAATCCTGAGAGAGCACAGAAGCTCTATGCTAAGTCAAAGGAGAACGCACAGGAGCGTCTTGAGTATCTGAATAAGTTGGTTACACTTTATTCTAAATAAGAAATAGAGACGTAAGTCCTAAAAAATGAGGGCTCCGGACATTTGTCCGGAGCCTTTTTATAAGCCTCATTCTTCGAGCGCCCCACAGGGGGAAGGCATAAATAAAAAACTTCCCCAGTCAGGGGAAGTTTCCTTATAAATCTTATTAAATTTCTGATAATTTCTGAATTGCATTATCCTTAATAATCACCTGATAATGCTCATCCAGATACTGTTCACTGATAGAACTTGCTGACTCGGATCTGCCGTACTCGGACAGGATCGAGCAGAGCTTCTGCAAAACTGAAGCGGATTCGTTACCCGGGTGAATCAGTAGGTAGAGTCTTCCGTTGCTGTCGCTCTTGTACAAGGTGTTGCGAACAGAAGCACTGGTTCTGTTCAGCTGTGCGAACTTCATCACATCATGCATTGTTGCAAAAGAGAACAGGAAGAACGGATCGACTGCAGCTTTACCGGCATTGGAAGAAGGTCTCTGCGGAGCTTCCTTCTTTACGGTGTTCAGAACGCAGTCTATCTCATCTGAATCGGAAGTTGATTCATTTTTCAGACGCTGGAACAGATCCATGACGTCCTCTTCCTCAGCAGCTTCGTTATCTGTACCTGAGACTTCACTTTGTATTGAAGGTGAGAAATTGGCAAATCTGGTGTCCAGTTCCTCGGGATCTTCAACTTTTGTTATTATTAAAATGATGCATTCGGAATTGATCGGAACTGCTTCGATCATAAGCGGAATGTCCTCCGCGTCGAAGCCAAACTGGTAATTGGCCTGCTGCATCATGTCGCGAAACAGATCCTTCGCCTTCTCGGTTCCGTATGCAAGTTCGCTGATTTTCAGCTGTCTGCTTGCAAGATCTTCCTTAGTAAGTGTGCATCGGATTTGGCAATCATTAACTCGCTCGATTTTCATGCGATGCCCTCCATAAAAAAGGTTGTTATTAGGCGTTTGCAAAACGCCGAAAGCCGCATAAATACGGCGTTTTTGCTCTATAAAAAATGAATAACCCCTCACCGGATATGGTACAATAGAATTGACAAGAAACCACTGACCAATACCAAGAAAGGAGTTATTCTGATATATATGATACCATATAAACAGCTTTCTTTGGCTGATATCTATGCAGATTGCCAAGATAAATTTGAAAATGACAAGCCTGCGTTTTTGTCTCTATTAGAAAACCATATCGACCTTGATGAAATTATTCCGCTTTCTTTTATAAAGCATTTCTATGCATCAACGGGAAGATCCCGTAAATACCCATTAAAAGCTATGCTCTGGGCTTTAATTATCCAACGCATTTTTACTATCCCCACAGATCAGCTTCTACTGGTCTTTCTTGCATACTCGAAGCCGCTTCGTGAATTCTGTGGTTTTACCAAAGTTCCTGATGCTTCTAAAATAACCCGCTTTAAGCAAGATTTTCTGGATGACTTACAGCTTGTTTTTGATAAGCTCGTTGATATTACCGAACCTATCTGTCAGGCCATTAACACTGACAAAGCTAACATGAGCATTTTTGATTCCTCTGGTATTGAAGCTTTTGTTGCTGAAAATAATCCTAAGTATGCAAACAAGATAATCAAACAACTTAAGGCATATGCCAAAGCAATGGGCTTTGATAAATCCTATGATCCCTATAAGTCAGCCTATGGAGCAATGCCTTCTCATGCTTCTGCCA
>NZ_FOBE01000050.1:0-13703 GCF_900109475.1 Butyrivibrio sp. ob235 | reverse complement strand
AACCACCACTTTTTACCACACGAGAACTAATAAGCTCAAAAGAATTAGAATCCTTTAGTAGTGTTTTAACAAAACGTGCGGCGGCTATACCAGCTTTGTCCCATTCTGATAAAGATGCTAATTCTTCAATTTTCGAACCATTACTAATTATTTTTTTCTCTTTGTCACTTAAAGAATTATATTCTGTAATAATATCTTTTACATCGCTATAAGTAGCATCTTCTTTAATGGTTTCAACCTTTTCATTTACGGCTACAGCTTTATTGATGTCTATATCTCTATATTTTTCAATATAATCATCAATTTTAATCATCTTCTTTTGTGAAGAATCCAAATCATTATATTTAGATAGGATATTATCAAATTCGCTTTGACTTGGAATCTTAGATGTATCAACTAATAACAGCACTTCATTAGCCGCTATTATTTTATCGTATTTATCAGCATTCTTTAGTGCTGATTTTTGATCATTTGTAAGTAATTTAAGTGTGTTTGATAATTTATCAATATCACCACCATTATTATAAACTTCATCAATAAGACTATCTGTACTCGAAACAACTACTTCTTCATATTTGTCTTTTTGCTTAAGTAACTTTTTCTGATCTTCTGTCAAAGCATCGTAAGAAGCTATTAAATCAGCAATATCTCCTCCGTTTTCCGCAACATCACTTATATATGTATCCATATTAGAAGCAGCTTCTTTATCTTCTTTAGATGCACATCCAGAAATTGTAAAAGTTAACACTAATGCAAAAAGAACGGTAACACTTAAAATTTTTAATGATTTTTTTGGCATATCTGGTCTCCCTTATATTTTAAAAAGTGTATTTTACTTACGTTTTTTTCTATGTACAATCACAATAACTATACCAACTATAATCAGTATTAATCCCACCCAATTAACTATTGATAACATCTTATTTAAAAGTACAAGCCCCGGTTTAGAGTGATATCCACTATATATATAACTTACTTTATCCATCAATAAATCATCAGCTATTGATATTGCGGTAACAAAAGAGCCAATCCAACATATAATTCCCAATATAATTAGCGTTTTTCCACTCTTTCTTTTTGCTGCATCTATGCTGTTTTCAAAATCATTATTTGTAATGATTCTTGGTTCCTCATTAATTGGACATCCACAGCTAGGACAGCATTCTGCTTGATCTGATATTTCTTTGCCACATTCAGGACATTTTATTAGTGCCATTCTTCTCCATCCTATTAAAATTATTTTTCCATAAAAGTTACATCACAATCTGTGATTTCAGAATTATAATCAACTGATAATCTAAAGGTAGTCTGTTCTCCTCCAGATAATCCCTCTTGTCCTACTGCATATGTCCAATCTGTATCTAAAACATTTCCATTTTTATCTTTAAAGGCTCCTTTGACTCTAATAAAAGTGTATTTATCCGTTCCGTTATTTTTTAAGGTGCCCTCACAAATAGTATAAGAACTATTGCTATATACTTTAGTAACTGTCTTTACTAAATCTCGATTTCTATTCGTATAATATTCATAATCAAAATCATCCGCTGAAGATTTATATGAATAATTTCTGCTGTAACTGTTATTATTACTGTAACTATTATTTCCGCTATAAGGATTTAAATAAGTTTCATCGTATAAACTACTTGTTGTCGTAGGCTTTTTAAAATAGTTGATGATATAAATAATTCCAAGAACCCCAACTATCACAAGGCACACTAAAAGAATTTTTTGCCAAGTAGTAAAACCATCATCATCCCTTTGTGAAATACTATTATTTTGTTTTCTCAATGGATAACCACAGTGAGGACACGATTTTGCTTGATCAGATATTGGTCGCTTGCATTCCGGACATTCTATCATTGCCATATAAAACACCCTCTTTCACAGTTAGCGTTTAACTCTTTCAAGAATAAATATCATGTCATAGTAACTGTACTCTGACAAATTCAATTTCATGGTATCTTTATCATCATCCGATATTTCTACATAAAAGCTTTCTTTCCCTGATACATAATATTTCTTCTTCCCATCCCCTTCACTATCTAAAAACCATGTACCGGAATCATTAAGATAGTCTCCATATTTTGCAGTAAATCCATCTTCTTTAAATGTAATTTCTATATTTGCAGATTCTCCAAAACTTTCACTTGCTTCGGCAATACTTATTGTATTGGTTCCCCCATCTGTAATATAAGTTGCTTTCCATTTGCCAATAATAGGATCATTGAAAAAATTATTTTTAACAATAAAAGCAACACCAATAATTGCAATTAATAATAAAGGGATTCCTATAATAAGAAATTTCTTCGTATTTGATCCATTTCTTTTTTTGCTAGTTTCGTTTATTGGATATCCGCAGTCTGGACATGTAGATGTTCCTTGTGGCAAAATTCTTCCACACTCTGGACAACGAACCGTATTGTTTATTGGAAAACCGCAAGAAGGACATGCTGATGATTGGTCAGAAACTTCTTTTCCACAGCCTGGACAATTGATAAGTGCCATATTTTTCTCCCATCTTCAGATTGAAAAAAAGCAAACATTTTATCATTCTTAATTATATCAAGATACAACATATCTATTTCTTAAAAGACAATAAACTGAACTACCATCTATATTTAAAACGCACTTTTAGTGCCATACTCTTAATTGCAAGATTGACTATGTGGGACTCATAGGCGAATCTTGCTCTAATTGCCGTGTATATACACAGGCGAATCTTGCTCTTGTTTTTCCGTTCCGCTTTTAAGGGTTTTAGGGATTTTTTCCTAACAAGTTTGCGATGGTGTGGACACACCTCGCCTTGCTTGCTATAACTTCCAGGAATTAAAAAAGCACTTTCCGCATGATGCGATTAGTGCTTTTTTGTTTAATATTTATTTTTAACCATGCTCACATTCTGCATAATCAATCAAATTGAAATTTTGTTCGTTTAATGGAATATCACAATCCTTTTCTGTATCAACAATGCTTTGTGGAAACACTGGAAAATATTTTTCATGTTTCAATATATTTTGAAGTTCTTCTAATATAAATTGAATTTTTTTAAACTTCTTATAATCATGGTTTACTATAATATTGTTAATATCTTCTTGCATAGTCAATGGCAGACCACGATAAGACCAAAAATAAATATATCTCAAAGTACTCCCCTCCCTTTAATCCTTATCTTGAATTGTCACAAGCTTAATTGATTCAATATCCTCTTTTAATTGAGGTTTATGATAATTCAAAAGACTAGCCAACGTATCAATATTGTTTTCATCAATATTTTGGTAAATTGCATTTAGTAATCTTTCAACACCATATTTCTTTTCCTGCATACCATCCTCCTTTCTTAAAAAACTACACTTTTAATTATCTAAAAGTTGTTTTTCTAGTTCCGCATAATTAAAATCACTCTGCTCAAAATTATGAAATCCATTACTGTTATTTATGGACTTGGATTCTTCATATTCTTCTTTTATGGCATTTATGAGCCATCCCGTAGGATTGGTTATTTTGCTCTTACTACCATCCATTATTTTTTTTGCAGATTCGATTTTAGATAAATCATAATTAGCAACACTACAGATAGCTCTTATGTCTTTTATAGAAAATTCTTCCCCAAGCATTTGTTTTGCATCAAAAACAATCTGATAAATATCATCCTCTGTTAATTCCTCTTTTGTTTCTTCAACAATAATATTTTGCTCTGGTTCTTTCTTTTTTATAAAAAATCTTATGCCTGTAGTTTTCCCCCCTCTACCACTCTTCAACTGCTCGAACTCAAATGATATAGAGGTTTTTTCTGCTAATTCCTTTTGAGCAACTTCAATAGTTCCTTTTCTAAAATTTGAAAATCTCTTATATTTTGCATTATCCTTCTGTCCCTCTGCCATTTCTGCAATCTTTTCGTAATCAGGATCAGCCTTTTTTAATGCATCAGCTATTTTCTTATCTGTGGTAGAATCAATAATTCCAAATCTAAGTTTAAGATCCACAATGTTTATATCTGTAACATAGGTTGGATTATTTGTTCTCTGTCCAGACTTCCTTGCTATATAATCTTGCTTGTCATATTCCGCTTTCAGCATTTCATATAATTTAAATGAATATATACTCTTTAAAGGAATTGTTTCAGCTAATGAGAATACTGTATAATTCTGCTTCAGCTGTCTTATTTCTTTATTAACTTTATCATTAAAGCGCATTTGAAATATGCCATCTTCAAATCTACAATCCGTAACTATATTTATGGCTTCTACAGATTTTGTAGTATCATCAGTAAAAACTATTCTCCAGTCCATAAGAGATGGCTTATCTTTAATTGGTTCAACTAAGGCCTTTATCTCATCATAAAAAGAACCATTATTATTACCAAATACTTTTCGCAGATCTGTTCCTCTTAATTCTGCTGTTAATATTCCGCTCTTTTCATCTTCCGTAGCTTGTTGAATACCTATTGCAAATAATTTCTGTGCAAGAAGATTAGCTTTTCCTTTGGAATTTACCAGGGCATTAGATTTCGAATAATTTTTACCCTTTAAAAGATCAATGTTATATTTTTCAGATTTCTTTTTCCCCATGACCTGCCCCTTATTCTATAATTATATTATTTATTTATATATATATCAATCCATTTTTATAGACATCTTTGCCCATTTATGATGTTTTCTTATTCCAAAAAATAATATACATTTAAAGATATCTACTTTTTCGGAATGTATATTTTTTATATTTCATTTTTTTAAAGTGTATATTTTAAAGATGTCTACTTTTTTGGAATGCATTTATTCAATTTAGTATATTTAGATTGTCTTATATACTAAATATTGTTTTTTAACATTTGCGCATTCCATTTTTGTAGACATCTTTATAAATAAAACTCCAAATATAATACAAGTAATTCCAAATTAGTGTCCTTCTTATTCCAAATAGTAGCTTTCTTTTATGTATTTCACTCCTTTTTTTATTCCAAATTAGTAGCATTCTTTATCCAATATATTAGTAATGTCTTTCCAAAATAGTGTCCTTCTTATTCCAAATTACCAGATATCTTGATTTATAAAGCCAGTATTCATGCGGAATATACGTCTATTAATTAATAAAAGAATTATGTTGTATATTTTATTAATATTAATAACAACAACAATTTGTCGCTGTTAAAACTATAAAATGATTCTTTTATCAGAAAAGCGATATCTCCATATTCAGGAAATATCGCTCTATCTTAGTTCAACATATTATAAATCTTTTGATATTCTTTCATGTTTGCATCTAAATCAGCTCTAACTACTGCATTTATATATTCTGTTAAATTATCATGGTATTTACATTTTGCTATGTTTATTTTTTCTATCATAGAAATTGGTATTGCTATATTTATAGTTTTTGTCTCTTCAGTTTTTACCTTTGGTCTGCCTACTTTTTTCTTCTCAGGAACCGCTTTTGAAGGAGCAGGCTTTTTTGATTTTTCGGTTTTGGTTTTTTCTATCGGTGTCTCCTGATCCAAAACAGATTCTTCATCAATAAGAAATTTACTTCTTGCCATGTTTCTTTACCTCCTTTTCAAGCTCTTTAGCAATCTCTCGCACATCTTCTGCAACTACAGATTTTTTATCATAATCAGTTATGCCCTCATGCGCATATGCTACTTCTCCCATAAGGACTGAAGCCCTAATGGATGATTCAAATACCTTTGAATTTAAGCGTTTAGCGACCTTTTCAGACACTTGTTTTACTTGCTTACTCATATTACTTCTGAACTCATTTCGATTGAATAAGATGCCCAGAACGCTCAAATTAGGGTTAGATGATTCTTGAACCTCTTCTATGGATTCTATAATGCCGTTATCAGCCTCCAAACTTGCCATGTCTGGTAACATTACCACTATTGCAAATTGGCTTGCTACAAGAGCCAAATATTGCCCCCAATTAGGACTTGGAGATACATCTATAAAGATATAATCGTATTGATCCTGAACCTGTGCCAATACTTCTTTCATGCGCTTGGCTTTAGCAGATTGATTCAGCATAGATACTTCCACATTTGCCGGAATGATATCAAGGTTTCCTTTTATGTTTGTTATTGCTTCTGAAGGAGCTTTGCCTTTTAAGAGTAAATCATAAATAGTAAGCATATCATCGGTCTTTTTTATCCCGCAGAAATATGTAAGATTGGCTCTTTGTCCATCCATATCTACAAGCAATATTTTCTTTTTTTTGTTGGATAATTCCCAGGCGATATTAAAACAGCAACTTGTTTTTCCTATACCACCCTTTTCATTGATGAAAGTGATTATGTTTGCCATAGAATAACCTCCTAATTTAATATAATTATAAATGTGAAATATTGTTTAATCAATATAAAACAATAAGTAATAATTAAAACAATAACTAATTGTAAAAAATGATAGTGTGTAAATTAATCAGCTAAGCAGAAAGTGCCGGGATCAGGCATGAAAAACGCTAAAAATACCCTCCCATACTTAAAAATGTATTTTTAAAGAATAATTGACAAACTTTAATTTATATGGTACCATATAAATATCAAAACAAACCAACCACAATTTTTAAGAAATCGGAGGTATTCAGATGAAAGCATTAACAAATTATCAAAGAGCTACCAATTATTTAGTAAAGGTTTTCAAAGCCGTTAATGAGTATTACTTCAATAATGAGCTTGAAACACCAACAATAACAATTCAAACATCCGTAGGAGCTTATGGACATATAAGCACTTCTAGAGTTTGGAATAGTAACGATGAATCTAGTTATGAATTGAATATAGGAGCTGAAACACTCAATCGACCTATAGAAAATGTAGTTGCAACAATGATTCATGAAGCAAGCCATTTATACGCTCTTATGAATAACATACAAGATACTTCAAATCGTGGAGTATATCATAACCGCAAGTTTAAAGAGATTGCTGAAGATATAGGACACTTGAAGATCTCAAAGCATGATAAATATGGATGGACAATTACGGAACCAACTGAAGATACATTAAATTTCTGTATAGAATATGGCTTTGAAGATATCCTCATAAATCGTGAAAGTCCATACACATTTAGGGGAGTAGGAATTGCAACGGCTGGAAATGGTAATAATACACCTATATCCATAAGAAAGCCTACTAGCACAAGAAAATATATTTGCCCTTGCTGTGGAAATAGCTTTAGAGCAACAAAGAATTTAAATGTAATGTGTATGGATTGTAATGAGCAATTTGTACTTGCATAACAAATCAAATAGGGGAGTGAAAACCGCTCCCCTACTAATAAAAATAATTATTACCATAAGTAATTGTTTGAATAATAAAATATGTTGACAAATAATTATTTATATGGTACCATATAATCAACAACCAACCACACAAACACATTTTTAGGAGGTATTCAAGATGAAAAGAACAATTAACGAAATGAACGCAATTATCCGTGAGTATAAGGAGTATCAAGAGCTTGAAGCACAGCTGAAGGCTCAGATGGAGGAACTCAAAGCTGAAGCTATTGAAATTATGGGAGTAGAGCATATAGATGAATATACTTGTAATGAGGGCAAATGCACATATAGAGAAGTTCTCAGTAACCGCTTCCAATCTACAGAATTTAAGAAGATTCATAAGGATTTATATGAAGCATTTACCATGCAGACAAGCTCCATGAGATTTACCTGCAACTAAAGCAATATGAGGAGGGGAGCATAAAGCTCCCCTTTTTTGAGAAAAGAGGGTAGTTATGAATAATCAAGAACTGT
Organism: Butyrivibrio sp. ob235; assembly: GCF_900109475.1. Lineage (NCBI taxonomy): Bacteria > Bacillati > Bacillota > Clostridia > Lachnospirales > Lachnospiraceae > Butyrivibrio > Butyrivibrio sp. ob235. Next base: position 5,960 of record NZ_FOBE01000050.1, on the reverse strand, counting down.
TTTTAAAGGATGTGCAAAGAGCGTATGAAAATAATAATTTATGCACATGGTTTGTTGATATGGATGATACACATCTATCACATGGGCAAGCTGATCCACACTCTATAATAAATTTTCCTGGTACCGAAGTTTTTCAGCTTAGTAATAAAGATGATTGTGGGATATCCATTGATTTTGATAAGTGTATAGATTCCAAAACAGAGGATGATGGGGAGGCTATAGCGTGGAAATTCTGGTATTCAAACAACATTGTGATAACGGTTTATTTTGAGAAGGAGTAAAGCCATGAAAAGAATGGGAATAATAGTGATTATGTCACTTATGATTATCTCTGGATGCGGTAGAAAATGCGCAAAGAGTGGATGCAATAATCATGCTACATTGGATAGTCGATATTGTGCATGGCATAGTTATACAAATAGCATACCTAAAAAGAGTAGTAGCACATATTCAAGTAGTAGTTCGTATTCATCATCAAGCACAAATAGCAGTAAATCATCAGTTAAAAAGTACACTTCAAAAACTGATACAGACAAGAAGTTGGATATTGATGATGTTGATGTTGAGACGTTCTACTACGATAACATTGATGAATTTGAAGATATAGATGATGCCTGGGATTATTTGGAAGATGATCCTGATGAAGCTGATTTCTACGATTGACCGTTATAAGGTCACATAGTAAAATTGAGGAGATAAAAGTATGAAAAATTTTGGAGTTATGGATATGCCTAAAACACCAAATCCTGATCTGAAGGATGGAAAAGTTTATAAGAGCCAAAAAAAGGCTGCAGATAATTGGGAGAAAGAAAATCCTCAAGAGCAATTAAAACTAAGGATGCCAAAAGGCAAGAGGGAGATAATTACCGCATATGTCGAAAAAAAGGCATTGGAAAATCCTGATGATAGAAGATACAGTACGGAGAAGGGGAGACCGTCCGTAAATGCTTATATAAATTCTCTGATTGATGAGGATATGAAAAATAATCCATAAGGATTTACAATTTAATATGTTTCATCGCCTACATTTGTAGGCTTTGAATACCTCAAGGGATAATCTTCGTGGTTGGGGATTATCCCATTTATTTTTTTTAAAACCGCAGAAATAAAGGATTCCTTCGAGACGTATTCCTCAGATACGGGTCGTGAAAATGGCTTGAATACAGTGTTCTGCTGTTGATTAAAGCCATTACACCACTGTTTATCTCGTTCTTCCAAAGGAATAGCGCACAGATACTGAGGTTTGAGAGATAAAAAGCTTATAAACCGCTAAAAGTTCCTACTCGCCCAGCGGGCGAACGCATAAATAAAGGCTAAAAACGTCAACTCTTCCACCGGAGGAGTAAGAAAAAAGGATCCTCCTGAAAAGAGAATCCCTTTTTGAAAAGTGTATTTTAAAAGTCATTAGCAAGTTGCTTTTTATATTTATAATAGGTCTTTCTGCTGATACCAGCGAGTCTAATTACTTCTACATCTTTTAAAGAACCATCGAAATCCTTACTATATTTTTTTATATCGGCTTTCGCTGTGATAGATTTTTTGGTAGTAAGAGAAGTCCCTTTAGGCTGTCCTATCTGTTTACCATTTAGTCGAGCGGTTTCAATTCCTTCTTTTGTCCTTTGGCGCAAATCATCAACTTCCTTTTGTGCCTGTTCAAACGCAATTCTAATTTGTTTTACTGCAAGCTTGCGGAAATAGTTGTTTAATCCTTTGAAAATCTCATCCTCATCTGTTCCGGTCAGCTCTATCTTGTCTTTAAGATTGTCTTTGTATATGTCTGTATTGATGTATGGTTCTTTAAGAAAAATAAGATTTATATTATTTTCAAAAAGCTGAAAATACACTTTTATTCCTTCATCTGCATTTCTACTCATTCTTGAAACGCTGTCAAAGACAATTGTATCTCCAGGAGCCAATCTTTTTAAAAGTTTATTCCACTCAGGTCTATTTATTTTTGTCCCGGTGTAAGCTTCGGTAACAATAATAGAATTAGGGTATATATTTTTTATGTTTCGGATCTGTCTTTCTATGGATTGTTTTTTTGTACTGATTCTGCAATATCCATATTCTTTCATAACGGAATTCTCCTTGTGGTAAAACAAACAACCGTCATTTGTACTACTGTTATTATACTATGGTACCATATAAAATACAAGCTTCTTTTACTACTTTTTTGATAAAGGTTACTTTTACTACTAATCGGAATTTGAAATAGAAATATTACCATAAATAATTGTTTTAATAATAATATATATTGATATCGGGCAAAGCTAGATATTTACTGCGTTTTGCCTATTTTTATAGCGTTCTGAAAAAGCATAAATAAAAGCCAAAACCCTAGTAATAGCAAGGCTTTGGCTTGATTTAATATAGAAATATCGTTATCGAAGTGTTATTCGTGAAAAAAGCTGTGAATGGAATTACTTTTTTGCATTATCTACCTTTTTCTGTAGTTCTGCAATCTGCCATTGAAGCTTTAAAACATCATGCTTTTTCTTATCACGCTTTTCTTCAAATATTTTGCAAATCCAATTTATAAGCATATAGTTATCCTCCATATTTATATGGTAGCATATAAGATAAAATTAATCTATAAAGAGGGCAGATACTTCAACCCTCTTAAAGATAAATCATATTCCGCTATAGTCCAAAGAAATACTCTTTGTCTGTTCTACCCATTTTTTGAAAGCTTCAACCGGTACTCTATATAATCTTCCAATCTGAATAGAGGGGAATCCCTCTGTTTTCATAAGAGCATGGCATTGTTTTGTTCCCAACTGCAACATATCTTTTATCTGATCTTCAGTATAAAATTCCATACGCAAATCTCCTTTAATCATTTATATCAAGCTCATAATCAAGCATTGCCTTGTACAGCTTATATGGTATTTTTCCTGCATAACTGTCTGCAAGTGTGATAATCTTTGCTTTTTTATGCTCTTTGTAAACTTCCCAGGCTTCAGCAATTGTCTTAAAGCAATCTCTGAATCCGTTTATCTCTGGTTTAAAGAGTTCTCCTACTTGGATTACTCCCATAGGCAATCCGTTATCTTTCCTTTTAGCGGTTCCTCCGAACATGGAATTGACCGAAGCTGGTACAAAGATACAAGTCTCAGGACTATAAATGGAATTGCCTTTTACAAGTATGTCCTTATCAAGATGTACGGTTTTTTCTCCGGAAATCTCATAGAAATTCCCATCATTAACCCAATCATAGAAACTGTATTTATCATTCTTCCATTCATCACAGACGGTAACTCCTCTGTATGAAGGTCTGTTTTTAAGACATTTCTCGTTGTAACATCTTTGGATCATATTGTTATAAATATTATTCAGTTTTGTTTTTGATAATTCGATTGTTTTCATAAGTGGATCGGATAAGCAACGAACTATCATTTAAAATACACTTTTCAAATTGTCTCATGAGACTAAACATAATAGGCCATTGCCTATTTTTTTCCTTTCATCATTTTAGTCTCCTTTTAATCCTTAGTTTAGAGTGTCCTCACACTTTTACTACCGCGACATAGCTCCGTTGGAGCTAGTCTTGCTTCATCACCTCAAACGCAATATAGGTTGTGGTAATATTTTATTTTTTTGAGCGTTTGAAGTGATGAGGTTATATTTTAAAAATTTGAACATTTAAAACATATATAAAGATAGTTTTAAATATTATATTTTTTAATTGTTCAAATTTCTTTATGCCGAAAATAATTCCATGTCCAATGCTTCCATTTCTGCTTCCATTCTTAATGATTCTTCAAAGCACTGAATTAGTTCTTCATCTATGTCTAATATTTTGGTGATTATATATTTTTGTATTTCAACATAGTTATTCGGATATATGAAATTTGTTTTGTTGTGCTTTAGATCCTGGCGATTTTTTTCAAAATCCTTCTCGCTTTTTCTAAAGAGTGAATCAATAATCTTTCGGTTAAGATTTTTCTTTAATATGCTGAGATTTTCATCATATTCTTTCTCCAGATATTCTCTATTGCAAATAATAGAATATCGTCTGTAAATAAAATCAAATCCTAAAAGGTCTTTCAGCTTTCTGTCCCTTAAACGATAATAGCTTTTCATGCTCACTTTTTTATTGTGATTAAAAATAACTTCTTTTAAGTTATTGCAACCTAGTTCATGAAGAGCTTCATATTCGCATTGAAGGACTTTCTCAATTTGCCAATCTAAAGACACTTCAAAATATTTGCCATCTTTCCGGGCGATAATAATATCATCCCTATAACATATAAGCTTTCTTCTCTGCAGGTTTTCAAGTGCTCTTCTGGTAATATCGTTTAATTCTTTTTTGCTATTATCAAAACCTTTGTTTATATGCCATTGTTTGACTTTATTGTTGTTGTGTTGTAATTCTGAAAGAAATTCAGGATTGTTATATCCATAAGAATAATTCTTATTAATCATCCCCATTTCTTCCCATAACTCTCTTTTAGTGAAATTCAGAGTAGTCTGATTTTTCTCTATGAATATTTTTAATAAAATGCTTTCAAAAAGAGTTATATATAAATTATGATTTTTCCCTTCAGATCTCTTGTCATCTTTTGGCTTTGGATAATCGTAAATTTCTTTAACAATAAACTTTTGTTTATCCTGATCCAAAAGGCAATAGCGATTTAGGTTTTTAAGCTGAGCCTTTTTTGAATTACCAGCACTGATTGGTAATTCAAGTATTCTGCAAAGTTCGCCATAATTTTTTATAACTTGTCCTACGGTTAATATTTCGTGGACTTTATTAAAAAGGTTGTCTGCTATAATAATCCTCCTTCCACCACAACCTTAAATACATATTGACAAATAAAGGCATTTGTCATATAATATATGTATGCTAACATTGGGTGTATTATATGCTTCTATACTTATACCCACATTTTATTGTAACATTCTTTATCCCATTTTGTCAAATAAACTCCCAAAAACACCCATACAAACTGCTGCCTGACAAAACAAAAAGAGGATTGATTTCTCAATCCTCATAATGTCCTTTGCAAGCTGCAATTATAATATTTCCGTTTTCTTCCTTGTAAACAATTCTATTCTTTTCGTCTATTCTTCTACTCCACCAACCGGATAACTCATTTTTTAAAGGCTCTGGCTTGCCTATTCCTTCGTATGGACTTCTCTGAGTATCTTTAATAAGAGCATTAACCCTCTTTAGAGTTTTCTTGTCCTGGGTTTGCCAATATAAATAATCTTCCCAAGCTTCATCGTGCCATTGTAATCCCATATCAATCCTCTATTAAATCATGCCCTTGCAATTTTGCTTTGCCAGATTCTATATCGGAAATAACACGCTTTAAATAATTCATATTTTCATCAGAATAGAACGGATCCACACTTACATCAAACGGAATCCTTCTTTCTCTTGTCATTTTTTTTGCAAAAATAGTAAATGCAGTAGTCATGTTCATACCAAGATCTCTGCAGGTGTCTTCCATATCTTTTTTTAAATCATCATCCATGCGGAAATTTACCATTGATTGTGCCATAATATCACCGCCTTTCTTATTATGATAATACCACTTTTGTAAATACGCTGTCAATACAGTGTAAAGACGAGCGCATAATAAAAGGCATCCATGTGATACCTTTTATTGAATGCTTATTTTTCAGAAACATTCGCATCTATATTGTCCATTATTTTATCTACATCTAGCTCTATGGCTTCGGTATTATGCTTAACAAATTCTTGATAATTATTAGCGGTGATTTTATCTAATGTTCCTGTCAATAACGATAGTGTAACAAATGCTGGCTCAAAATTACTGTTTACATCTATGCAAATAGCTTCTTTTTGTGTTCCACCAAAACCATTTTTGCCACTGTAATAAACTGTTACAAAATAAAAACCACCACTTTTTACCACACGAGAACTAATAAGCTCAAAAGAATTAGAATCCTTTAGTAGTGTTTTAACAAAACGTGCGGCGGCTATACCAGCT
>NZ_FOBE01000051.1:0-12743 GCF_900109475.1 Butyrivibrio sp. ob235 | reverse complement strand
AATTCTCCTACAGTCTGTTCGAGCGAAATATATCCGTCTTCTACAAGTATTCCAGAATGATCATAAGGGACGTAGACATAATTTATCTCATAGTGAACTGGAGTGGGTGACAATTCAGCTCTTATCCGACGAATCAGCCTTGCTTTTATGAATTCTTTTGATTGATCAAAGCACTCATTTACATATTCAGCAATTTCGTCTACATGAGAATTCACATACTCTACGCATTTCGAATTATCCATTTGTATTTTTCCTTTATGTTTAATACATAGATTATATATTTATTCTATGTGTTTGTCAAAACAGAAAAAGGCTTCATCCCACAGGCAAGCCTGTGGGTTTTCGCCTACGTTGCGCCAAAGTTTACTTTATAACCTCATAGCCATCAGCATCTTTAATAATACCGAATACGGTTTAAACTCGGATATAAATGTGATATGATAGTAAATGATAATAAACAAAAACGCCCGTAAACGGCTATTTATTTATGCTTTTATCATATGCTCCGGAGGTGTACTCATGACTATAGATGAAATGAAGCAGAGAAGGCGGGAATTTGGATACTCCTATAAAAAGCTTTCGGAGTTATCCGGGGTGCCGCTGGGGACAATACAGAAGATTTTTAACGGAGAGACGAAGTCACCCAGGCATGATACCATCGTGATGTTACAAAAGGTATTGGAGCCGGATAGTGCTGCGAAGGAAAGCTATAGGTTTAAATCTTATGGCGATGGCAAAGAAAAAAAATACGGCGCGGAGGGGGAACACTACGAAAACCTGAGAGAAGAGCCTGCTATAATTTATGGGAGTAAGAAAAAAGTCGACCTGGAGCATTTTAATGGGAAGAAGCAGGGAGAATATACAATTGAGGATTACGAGGCTCTTCCGGATGATGTGCGAGTTGAGCTAATTGACGGTTATTTCTTTTATATGGATGCGCCATCTACGAGACATCAGCTTATAGGCGGTGAAATCTATGCACCGATTCGCAATTATATAAGAAAAAACAAAGGAAAATGCATACCCTTTATATCACCGACAGACGTACAGCTTGACAGAGATGATAGGACTATTCTGGAGCCGGACGTTTTTATAGTTTGTGACCCATCTAAGATTACTGAGAAGAGAATATATGGCAATCCTGATTTTGTTGTTGAGATCATATCGCCATCAACCGCGAGAAAGGACAGGTTTATCAAGGCAAAAAAATATAAGTATGCCGGTGTTAAGGAGTTCTGGCTCGTGGATTCAAAGAAGAGGAATGTGCTTGTGTATAGCTTTGACGATGAGGATAATGATGATATAACTATCTATGGGTTTGGAGATAAGATTCCGATAGGGTTATATGACGGAAAACTGCAGATTGATTTCGCAGATATCGCAGAGTATGTGGATTCGATTTGCGGACCGGTAGAATAGAATTTATGAAAAATGAATTATAAATTTGAAGAAACCACTGATGAAAAAAATGGAAAGTATCTCATAATAAAGGGTTGTGAAGACTCGTGCAGACAGCTGGTTATACCGGAGTCCGACAGTAATCTTGTTCCGGTGAGGATTATCGGTAATCATGCCTTTTCCTCAAGAGATGACCTTGTAGAGGTTGCGATTCCGAATTCTGTACACACTATTCTTGGATTTGCTTTTCATAACTGCGGGAATCTCAAGAAAATATCGTTAACCGATTCGGTCACGGAGTACCTTGACGGTGGTACGAGACAGTGTGAGAGCCTGGAAGAAATCGAGGTTTTCCTGGAAAATGGGAACAACTATATTATACGAAGAATACTCGAGGATAACGACAGGCGATTGACCTTCAGAATGCATATGCCTGATGGCGAGGCTCTGCTGGTATTTCCGGGATTTAACTATGATTTTGTGGAAAATACGATGGCGAGAACTATTCAGTTTGCCATTGAGGGAACCGGTTATGCTTACAGAGAGTGCGTAAAAAGTGACCAGATAGGCTTTAGAGAGTACGATAACCTCTTTTCAAAAGTTTCGGCGGATGATAAGGGCACGGCAGAGATGATCGCGATGGCGAGAATCCTTGCACCCTATGAACTATCTGAAGATGCCCGTATTGCCTATGAGAAGTGGCTCCTGGAGCATGCTTTGAAGAGTTTGACCATAGCGGTCGATAATGAAGGAACTGTCTCAAAAGGTAAGGCAGGGACAAATACCGGAGCTAATATAGGAACCTTTGATGATTACCTTCGTGATACTCAGGAACACACCGCCTTCTATCTTGAACGAAAGCTCATAACGAAGGCCGATGCCCGTAAATTAGCACATATAGCTGCTGACAGAGGTATCACCGCAATAGTTAGTATGCTTATGGACTACGCAGAAACTGACAGTGATGTGGAGAAAAGTGGTGACGAAGGTGTCACAAATAGAAAAGATGACAACATTCTTGAATTGGATTTCTAACACGCCTTCCCCTTGGGAAATACAGAATAATAAAAGCCTTCCCCTTGGGGGCGCACGACGTCCGGGGGACGTCGGCTTTGCGCGGACCGGAGCGGAGCGGAGACAGGTGGCACGAAGTGCCGGATGAGGGGTACATTTTGAACCAAACAGATAACCTTGCCAATAAAATATGGACCAGCGTCAAAACGGAGCTTCTTTTATCAATGCGATTCATGGCTCCGGCTCTTTCCATACTCGAAATTCGGCGTGATATGTCCACCACATCGGTAGGGACTGACGCGGTCAGCGTGCTGTATAATCCTAATTATGTTTTCAAAACCTATGTCGAGGATCCGAATAAACTAAACAGGACCTACCTTCATATGCTGATGCATTGCATGTTCAGGCACATGTACAGGGCTTCGGAGTACCCGGATGCTGAGTTGTGGGATCTTGCCTGCGACATTGCGGTGGAGAGCATCCTTGATTCAATGGATTATCAGTGCATTTACAGAGTCAGCTCCGATCTCAGGGAGCGGTGGTATGGGAAGCTCACGGAAGAACTTAAGGTTCTGACGGCAGAGAAGATATATAGTTTTCTGGAGAAAAATGTTGAATGGAACATAAGGGACTCAGGTTCCGCCAACGAGAATCTGATTACGGAAGATACCTGGAACCGCCTGGTACGCGAGTTCAAGCTGGACGACCACAGCTTCTGGGACAGACTTGAGAATAAGGAAGAGGAACCTCAGAAAGAAGATAAGCCTGACATCGACATGCAGATGCAGATGAGGCTCAGAAGGGCCAATAAAAAGGAAGTCGAGGATGCCTGGAAGAATACTGCGAAACGCATAAAGAGCGATATTGCAAGTCTCGGCGATGAGAAGAGCACCGAAACGGGGAGCCTTAAATTCTATCTGAAAGCGGACACCCAGGATAAGACCTACTATACCGATTTTCTTAACCAGATAGCGGTTGTGAGGGAGGAAATTCGCATAGATCCCGATTCCTTTGACTACGGATTGTATAATTACGGCATGGAGATCTACGGCAATATGCCTCTTATAGAAGAGAATGAATATAGCGAGACACATAAGGTCGATGAACTGGTAATTGCAATAGATACATCTGCTTCCTGCAGCGAAGAACTCGTGCAGTCATTTCTTAATGAGACCGCCGGGATTTTGCGCAGCAGCGAGAATTTTTTCCGGGAGATACACGTCCACATCATTGAGTGTGACAACAAGATTCAGAATGACCTGACTATCAATCATCCCGAGGAGATGGAGCACTATGCCGACAGATTTGAGATTTCAGGCGGATATGGAACAGACTTCAGACCGGTATTTTCCTATGTGGATGACCTTAGGAAAAAAGGAGAGTTGAAGCATCTTCGAGGTCTCATGTACTTCACTGATGGTTTTGGGGACTATCCCGAGAAACCCACGGACTACGATACCGCCTTCGTTTTTCCGTCGGACAAGGAGACCGGCGCCGACAAAATGCCAAACTGGGCGATTCAATTATACATCTAAAGGCCTTCCCCTTGGGGGCGCACGACGTCCGGGGGACGTCGGCTTTGCGCGGACCGGAGCGGAGCGGAGACAGGTGGCACGAAGTGCCGGATGAGGGGAGAAAGGACGAATATGAACATACAACAGGCGAAGCAGGAAATCATCAACACCATAAAGGCATACCGCGAAAAGGACGAGATGGGGAACTACCTCATCCCCGTGCAGAAGCAGCGCCCGATTCTTCTTATCGGACCTCCGGGAATCGGTAAGACAGCCATCATGGAGCAGGTTGCAGAGGAGCTTTCGGTCAACCTCGTTTCTTATACAATAACTCATCACACCAGGCAGAGTGCGATAGGACTTCCTTTTATATCGAAGAAGGAATATGGGGGAAAAGAGACCTCCGTCACCGAGTACACAATGAGTGAGATCATCGCCTCCGTCTATGACAAAATAAATCAGACCGGCGTTAAGGAAGGAATCCTTTTCCTTGACGAGATAAACTGTGTATCAGAGACACTTGTTCCCACCATGCTGCAATTTTTGCAGTATAAGACCTTTGGTGCGCACAAGGTACCGGACGGTTTCATCATTGTCACAGCAGGTAATCCTCCGCAGTACAACAAGGCTGTCAGAGACTTTGATATAGTTACTCTCGACCGTGTGAAGAGAATCGACATCGAGGAGGATCTCGAGGCCTTCAAGAGCTACGCAGATATCAACGGAATTCACGGATCAATCCTGGCTTACCTCGATATTCACAAGGACAATTTTTACAGAATAAAAAATGATATTCAGGGCAAGCGTTTCGTGACCGCCAGAGGCTGGGAAGATCTGTCACAGCTGATCAGAGCCTATGAAAAGCTCGGCATTGAGGTCGATGAGAAGGTGACTTCACAGTACCTTCAGGAGCCTGAGGTTGCCAGGGATTTTGCCATGTATTATGCGCTTTATCATAAGTACGAGGATGTTTACAACGTCGATGAGATCCTCGAGGGGAGTGTTCCCGCTGAGAGAGATAAGCTGCGCAAAGCTCCTTTTGATGAAAAACTCAGCATAATAAATCTTCTTATAGACAGACTTAATCAGGAATTCAAGGCATATGACGGTGAGTTTGGAGTGCAGAAAAAGCTCCAGAAGGAGATTACTGACATTGTTAAGGGTACTGTTTTCGCGGAAGAACCTTCGATATATAAAAGGCTTCAGCTTCGTATAAAGGAAATGCGTGCAGAATACGAGCAGAAGGCCGGTGAACATCTGATGGATAAGTCATCCGAGATCACGCTTAAGAAGGAGATCCAAGCGCTTGAGAATCTTGAGAGAAAGCTTGCCAGCTCTGAGACTGAGGATAATAAGGATATTATCAAGGCATGGTTTTCCGAGAGAGAGCTCACCCGTAGGGAGAATGCCGAGAATACCGGAAAGCACCTTTCGAACTGTTTCTCATTCCTTCAGCAGATTTACGGCGAGGAGCAGGAGATGGTTCTGTTCCTTACAAGGCTGGATTCAGGTCACTATAGTCTGAACTTCATCCAGAATGAGGGCTCGGATGAATATTACAAGTATAATAAGCTCCTGCTCCTTCGTGACAGGAGAAAAGAGATTGTAGCGCAGGTTCTGGAAGTGTGAGGAAACTCGCAAGTTTACGGAGTGACACTTTCTATTCACGGATGTAGTATTTGTATTACGAGACATAGTAATGAAAACTACATGTGAAAGAAGGTGCCATGCTTAGTCCTAAGGTTGGTATTCCACTCCTTATAGCTGTCTGGAGTCTTGCAATCATAGGGATTTTGATGAAGCTTTTCTGGATCAACTGTCCGCGCTGGCTATCTTCGGTTATCTACATCACTCTTGGCTGGAGCGTTATTCTTGTGATGCGTCCTGTCTATAACACTCTGAGCCACGCCGGCTTCCTGTGGCTTTTCATAGGCGGAGTAATCTATACGGTTGGAGGAGTCCTCTACGCTCTGAAGTTCTCCAAATTCAATGAAAAGCATCCTTATTTTGGGTCACACGAGGTTTTCCATTTGTTTGTGATGGGTGGGAGCTTTTGTCATTTTATCTTTATGTATCAGTTTTTGTTGTGATTTGTTATTAAAACAATAAATTAAGCCCATAATCTAGGTTTTGTCGTATACATCAATTTTCCCAACCTAAAAGGGCAAAAACTAGATTTAATTAGAAAAGAAGCTTTGGAAGAAGCAAAAAGGTATTGAGCAACTAAATCATTTTGTATTGTGCGAAGAGCCGGTGTGAAGGAAATTCATGCCGGCTTAAAAAATGCGATAACATGCTATAGACTTTTTTGAAGATAATACTGATTATAAAGCCTATTCTTGGATGAGAGGCTTGGATGAGAGTGTAAGTTTTTATACAAAAAATGTTGGAATAATGCTTTTATATTTTTAAGAAAAATATAAAAATCATTAAATATTGAAATGTGGAATCAGACTATGATTGAGAGGGGGATGTAAACAAACTGTGTTCTGACAAGGGGTTTGGAAAAAACGAAATTATAAACATTTTATAAAGTTTATAAAAAACCTGAAAAGCGCATAATTACTGGCTTGACAGATTTTTTTCAGGGGGGGTAGAATGAGAATTGTCACAGATAAGTGTTTGCGGTAAACCGTAAATGCTTAAATATAATCTTATGATGGAGGTAATCTTATGGTTAAGATTTCAAAAATTGGTGCTGTTGCACTTGCTATGGCACTGTCTGTAACATTCCTTACACCTACTACAGCGCTTGCTGCAAAAAAGGTTGAGGATAGTATGACTTTACAGAAGGTATCGGATTATAATGATGATGCCGCAATAATTGACAAAGATGTTAAGTCGTTTGCTGATATCACTGAAACGGCAGCTACTTACGTTGCAGCAAGGGATGCTGCATATAAGAAAATGTTTGATGCTTTTGTGGCAAATGGTATTGCAACCACCACGAAACCAGCGGATAACGTATATTGTGATGATCGGACAATTTCCGGTACTACTTATTACTATGATGATAGCGACACTACTTGGAGTTATGATGATGATGATGATGGTACTGTTTATACAGTTAAGCTGGCAAATATTCGAGGAACTGTTTATAAAAATTCTGCAACCGGAAAAACCAGTATGTTCCGCTCAGAAGTAGATAGTAATTATACAGCTGATGAAGCAGCTGAAAATCAGTTCCAGTCAGCTATTATGCTCAAGAAGGGCGAGATCACATATCTTCGTATACCGTTAGTCGGTGGAGATACTGCTATTTCTAAGGTGAAGTCCTCTAAGAAGAGTGTTGTAACAGCAAAGGCATATAATAAACTCGGCGGAGAGACAGTGACAAATGCTGATGGTGTTCATATAGAAACTAAATATGATGCTGCAACAGACAAAACAACATATACTGTATGGTATAAGCCTACAGTTGGTGCAAGAGTTGTCGTTGGAACATACGAAAAGTATGATGATGCAGAAGCTGCTGTAAAGGCTTCTACACAGAGCGCAAATTTTGCAACACGTTATATTGCTCTTGATGCTAAGAAGGTTGGAAAGTCTAAGCTTTCATTCAGTATCGTTAATAAAAATGGAACGGTAACTCCTGTGAAGGTAAATGTTTATGTAGTTGAGAAAGTTGCAGTATTTAAGCAGGTAACATTTGCAGGAAAGTCTCTTCTTGATGACTATTCTAAGACAAACAATATAAACTATGGAAAAGTAAGGGGTGAAGATTATTGGAATCTTTCTACAAAGAAGTCCGGGAAACTTGTTGTAAAGACAAATAAGAACTTCCAGGTTAAGAAGATAGAAATTGGTAAATTGTATAAAGAGACAATTACCGAAGGCATGTCAGGGACAAATCCTCAGACAGGTGAACAGTATGACCACTCAAATACTTATTCAGCATACAACAGAACAAGTTCAGTAACTGAACACAGAGTAGACTTGAATGGTGATGGTGACTTTGATGATATAATTGGTGGAATTTCTGAGTCAGAAGTTACTTATAAATTTACACCTGTAAAATCCGGAAAGAAGATAACTCTTAGCACAGTTGGTAATGATGGTGGATTTGATTCTTCATTAAACTGGACATCAAAAGATGGCAAGAATACAAAGGGTGAGATTCTTACAGGAAGTAGTTCATATAAGAACAGAAACTACTTTGCAACAACAGTGATCAGAGTAACTTATTTCGACAAGATTTCAAAGACTTATGGACAGGAGGACTTCTTTGTTCATTGTGCAGTAAAGAAGTAATAGCGTGATAGTTAAGACTTGATTAGTCCAATTTATTATGAAGGAACTGTAATAATAAGGTAGCCTTATATCGGGCATATATAAAATATATCCACTCATAGAGAAAAAGATCTCGTGACAAAGCCGTTTTCGTGTGCCTGGTATAATATCGCCCCGCAGCGTTGCTGCGGGGCTTTCTTCTGCAGTTAGGCGAATTGCAATTCCGATTTCAATTTCATGCCGTGATCCCTGGTTGCATTCATTCTGAATAAATGGTACTCTGTCAAAGCATTTTCCTTCCAAAATTGTCCCGAAGAAGCAAAACGGAAAGGAAAAAATGATATATTACAATTTTTCAGAAGGCCAAGATCAGGAAGCTGATCAGAACCGAACAAACAGCGGGAGTACGCCCTATAATGACGTGTTCCGCACTCTTGTAGTTGAGCACAAGGGACTTCTTCTAAAGCTTCTCAATGAGATGTTCACGGACACTCATTATGAGGGAGATGAGGAGGTGAACACGCTCAACAATACTTATTTTGCCAACCGAAGTGAAGGTAATCAGGATAAGATGATAACCTATTCGGCTATCGAGATTATTGACCACGATGGCTGCAGAAAGCTTTTTCATCTGGAGTGTCAGTCCGACAACAATGGAACAATGATACTCAGGATGTTCGAGTACGATGTACAGATTGCTATCAAAGAAGATAGCTCAGTTTCTGATGACAGACTTGTGGTTAATCTTCCAGCATCAGGAGTGCTTTATCTAAGGAGTAATTCTGCAACACCTGACAATATGCTTATTACGGTCAATGTCCCGGGAGGAGATTATGCGCAGTATATGGTTCCGATAATGAAACTTAAGGATTATTCCTGCGACGACATAATCGATAAGGAACTGTACTTTCTAATTCCGTTCTATCTGTTTAATTTCGAAGGTGACTTTGATAAAATAGAGTCACAGGACGAGGCTTTTCTTGATGATTTCAGGAGGCGATATCAGGAAATCTACGATAAGCTTCGGGTGAAACTTGAGAATGGACAGATTGATGTTTTGACACATCATTCGATTATCATGTTGTCTAAGAAGGTTATTACAGCCTTGACAGCTAAGCGGAAAGTCGTAAAAGAGGAGGCCGAGAGAATTATGGGTGGACAGGTACTTGATTACGAAACAAAGGAACTGATACGTACGGGAATTGAGCAAGGAATTGAACAGGGAATGACGAAGCAGAGTGCTGATGATATCCAAAAACTTGCTGATTTTTACCGAAAGACAAACCCTGACATGACTGAAAAGGAAGCTTTGGAAGAAGCGAAAAAGGTATTGAGCAACTAAATCATTTTTATAGTGAGAAGAGCCGGCGTGAAGTAGATTCATGCCGGCTTTTACTATGTGATTGAATTATAAAATCAGCCCATTTTTCATAATGTGATAATTCTGTGATAGAAGACCTGATAATATCATCTCAGATAAAACAAAGGTGTGTTTCACAGAAAGGAAGAAATGGTTATGAGAATTTTTGGAAATATATTATGGATGTTATGTGGTGGACTTTTTAGTGCAATACTTTGGTTTGTAGTTGGGTGTTTATATTGCATTACATTGATTGGAATCCCGATCGGAGTACAGTGCTTCAAGATAGCAGGACTTACACTTAATCCTTTTGGGCAGGAAATAAAAAGTGAGGGCGGGCCGGTTTCATTCCTTCTGAACGTATGGTGGTTCTTCTTTGGCGGCATGGAGCTTGCATTGGCAAATTTCATTATCGGAGTACTCCTTTGCATCACAATCATAGGAATACCTTTTGGAAAACAGTTCTTTAAGCTGGCAGCACTTTCACTTGCTCCCTTTGGAACTGAGGTTCAAAGAGTACATTTTGCTTAATTATTGAAAAAAGCATACGAGATGGAAAGAATAATAAATCAGTCGTGAAATGTTAAATTTCCCTAAAAAAGAGTGTACGAAGGCTGTGCACTCTTATTTTTTTATATTTTTATGACGATATAATTGATAAGTGAAGTTATGTGCATTTTATGTACGGATTATCGTAATTTATAATTTTATGGAGTTGTAAACATAACACATGATTACGGGGGATGCATAATGACGAGAATATCTATGAAAAGGTATTTCTGTTATTTTTCGGTGCTGCTAGTATTACTGATGGCATTCTTTTTATGTCGTTTTAATCTCTTCGTTAAGGCTGCTTCCACCAGTAATATCAATCCACAGAATGCTGTAAATATTTCCGTTAGTGGGTCAAACGAAACAGGAAGTGCAACCCTTGGAACAGAATACTGGTATAGCTTTCAGGCTCCTACCGGAAACGTATGGGTGATAGCAAGGCTCACAGGATCACAGACAGCGGGTGTAATGCAGATAGATATTCTGGATGAGCAGTTAAATGTGATTAAGTCCAGTTATACGCATACAGGAAACCATATTGCAGAGATTGTGTGTAGGATGGAATTCCAGGGAGTTGGCAGTAAAGATACATACATGCCTAAGCTTCTGGAGGAAAAGAATTACTATATTCGAATAAGCGGTACCGGGACATATACGTTGAACCTAAATAGCTATGCAGATGATTTTTATGGTGATTTTGATATGGCAACACCGTTAACGGCAGGGGCGACACAAACAGTCGGAATGCTTGAACGCGACGATGACATAGACAGTTTTTATTTTGAAGTTCCCAATAATATGAGTTATAAGGTAACTATTGTAGCTACTAAAAAGATGGATACCAGGATAGCTGATGACAATGATTATACAATCGACAGCAATAGCCTGAGGGTATTAAGAGACAACGGAACAGCTGAATATACGATGTCAGGCTACCAAATCCGGCGATATTTCTTTTTATCCGGAAAAGGCGGTACACAATACAAAATAAGTGTTGATATAAATAATGACGATTCACAGCTGGGACTATGGACAAGCGTTTCAACAAGTACAGGAAGCAGATATATTACCGTTAATACACTAAAAGGCGCAAAAATCAGTATTATCGTAAAAAAGGGATCAAAAAATAAAAAGATCAAAATAAGATACAAAAAGAAGAAAAAGACTAAGATTTCGCTTACTCAGAAAAAAGAAACTCAAACATACACGTTAACAAGAAATTTAAGACCCGGTGATGTAGTAATAGTCACAGCAACCAAGAAACGATATAAAGAGTTCAATTATAAGAAGAAATGTAAGTAAGGTAAATACTGCCAGGAATGGAGGGGGAATGAAAAGACGACTTCGTAATTTCATAATAATTCTTTTGGTTATAGTATTGTTCAACTGTTCTGCATTAAACTCAAATGCTGCTTTTAATGATCTGAAGAAGAGCGGATGTAGCTTTAATTTCACAAAGGGCTCCTGGATAACGGTGTATTCGCAAGTACCGGGGAAAAAAGGACTTTCCAAGTTTTATGCAAAGATTACCAAGTTTCGAATGAGTGAATATCCCTCATCTTCCGGGACTTCAAGCTCATCTTCTCAGTCTACGGATTCGACTATGACAGTGATAATGACAATACAGGTGCAGAATCCCAAAAAGCCTTCGAAGAAGATGGCTAAAAAGCTGATAAATTCAGGACATGATTTTATAGACTATCTTGATGTTGTGGTTGTGGATAAAAGTACCGGAGAGAATTTAAATACTGCAGAAACGTCTGAAGAGGGAACAAATTATCATGCAGTAAATGTTACCGAGACTGAATGGAAAGGTTTGAAGCCACAGAAAATGTCCTGGTCGGACGGAACTGTTTATCAGTATTATGTTTCTTACGTCAAGACAATTGTTATAAAGTTTCCATCCAACTATACAAAAACTTGTGTTGGAATATGCGGAACACACGTCGGCGATTATGAAAAGATGACAGACTGGAATGAGGGATTTATCGAGGGATATACGGTATTATCCGATACAACCCATGTTAAGCTTGGAAGTAAGAAGAAGACCTCTCAGCTATCGCATTTTATAAATATCAAGAAACCGAAACAGGCTCAGTCGACTAGTGGTAATAATTCAAATAATACCACGCCATATAGATGGGGATTCAATAGATAAGGATTACGTAGACGGGCTCATTATTATGTCAGTACGCCAGCCTTGAAAGCGGGCATATACGCGATGAAGCATCTTTAGTGACGGGAACTCAGGGATATCAGATATATCTCCTTCCCGTCGCTTTTTGATTTAATAGGAAATTTCGCCTTGGCGGCGAAACCTTGAATTAAAAGGCCCGGCAAGACCGGGCCACGCAAAGCAGAGGTATATTGGCTATAAATTACCAATCTACCTCGTCAAAGAATTCGTCATCTTCGTGCATAAAGTAATCCATGTCGAGAAGGTCTTCATCGTCCATCTCGCGGATTTCGTTCGCCGACATGCCTTCCGGCGGATTTTGGATGTATTTCTCTCTAAGCTTTGCAATTAGTTCTTTACTAGCCATGGCTGTTCCTCCTGTAGCATGATTTTATCATGCACAGGAATACGAGGGAACACTGCCGATTTTTGAAGATGGAGCTCTGCTCTTGGGACGGCATTTTCCCATTGCCTTTTCATATAAGTCTTCGAGAGAAAC
>NZ_FOBE01000069.1:0-2185 GCF_900109475.1 Butyrivibrio sp. ob235 | reverse complement strand
CGGAAGTTTGACACCCCAAATCGCTGAAAGCCAGTACTGGCTTTATTTTTTTGTAAAATTTCAACATCTTGTAGACCGTAATGCCGTATTGTGGTACAATAATACTATAAGTTGTGGAGGTGTTCTATGCGGTTAAACAAAGTAAAATCCAAGAATGCAATCTCGTATTACATAATCCGTTCGGTCCGTCGCGGAGGGAAGAATTCTTCTGAAATAGTCAAAAAACTAGGGACTGAGAAATCAATCCGGGAGACCTATGGTGTCGATGATGTCGACGCCTGGGCCAGGGAACAATTGAGGCTGCTGAATGAGGAAGAGGCTGCATCTGATCATCGCGTGCTGGTTCCTTTCACAACCAATAGCACAATCGATATGAACACCCAACTATCTTTCAACTCGGGATATCTATTCCTGCAGCAGATTTATTATAAGCTTGGCCTTCCATCCATATGCCGTGCCATAAAGAAAGGCAATGCTTTTGAGTATGACCTCAACACAATACTTTCACGCCTCCTTTATGGTAGGATCCTTTATCCGTCTTCAAAGCTGTCATGCTATGAGCAGTCTCAGAAGCTGCTTGAACAGCCAGCCTTTGAACTGCATCAGGTTTACCGTGCTCTTTCAGTGTTATCTGAAAATTCCGATTTCATACAGTCAGAGCTTTATAAGCGCTCCCGGAAACTTGTAAAAAGAAATACAGGTATTCTTTTCTATGACTGCACTAACTACTTCTTTGAACTGGAAAAAGAATCCGGTCTTAAGCAGTACGGTCCCAGTAAAGAGCACCGTCCCAATCCCATAGTACAGATGGGACTGTTCATGGATAAGTCCGGTATTCCCCTGGCTTTCTGCATAAATCCCGGCAACCAGAATGAACAGCTGTCACTAAAACCTCTGGAGCAACAGATAATGAGGGATTTCGAGCTCTCAAAATTTATCGTATGCACAGATGCCGGTTTATCATCTGACGCAAACAGACGATTCAACAACTATGGTGAGCGGAGCTTCATAACAACTCAGTCTATCAAGAAACTCAAAAGTGATCTTAAAGAATGGTGCCTTGATCCCAGCGGATGGGAAACAGAAGGCAGCAAAAAGAAATATGACATTTCAAAGCTTGAAGACACTCCGGAGAACAGAAAACGCATCTACTATAAACAGATGCTTATAGAAGGATATGATGAAGAACGTGACATACCATTTGATCAGACGCTTATTGTCACCTACTCCCTTAAATACAGAGATTATCAGCAGACAATCCGAAGCCGTCAGATAGAACGCGCAAGGAAGCTTCTTGATAAGCCTGCCCAGGCTGACAAGCGATCTCAAAACGACGCAAAAAGATTCATCAAGAAAACTCCGTTTACAAATGATGGTGAAATAGCCAGCAAGGCAAGGTATGAAATTGATGAGGCAGCGATTGAAGAGGAAGCACGCTATGACGGATTCTACGCAGTATGTACTAACCTTGACGACTCTCCCGCTGATATCGCAAAGATAAACCATGATCGCTGGGAGATCGAAGAATCGTTCAGGATAATGAAATCAGAGTTTGAAGCAAGGCCGGTATACCTGCAAAGAGATGACAGAATAGAAGCTCATTTCCTTACATGCTTCATAGCACTTATGATATACAGGATACTCGAAAAAGAGCTTGATGAAAAATTCACCTGCGAAGAGATCGTAAGAACTCTGAGACACATGGAAATGCGAAAAGTATCCGATCAAGGATACATTCCCTGCTATACAAGAACTGAACTGACAGATGCATTGCATGAAAACGCCGGATTCCATACTGATTATGAACTGACAACCCCTAAAGTAATGGCCGGAATTATAAGAAGAACTAAAGGACTGTAGACGGTGGTCCTGTCTAGGACACCCTTAGTTCATATCCGCTTGTCAAACAGTACTCATGAGCCATATATCTGTCAAGGCCGTAGCCGCGGAGCGGTGCTTTGCAGCCTTGACAGATATATGGCTCATGATAAAAAGGTAATCAAGCGGATATGAACCTGGGTCTGGCGTAACCTTACGCCCTTCGCATTAATTCAGAGGCTTGCCGTAGGCAAGGCTTCCATTTCAAAGAGTATATACGCAACATTACGCATTTCACGTGATAAAAATAAAGCCGGAATCCTAGAAGTATACTGGGATTGCGGCTTTTTAGGTGTCAAAGATGGGA
>NZ_FOBE01000083.1:0-1039 GCF_900109475.1 Butyrivibrio sp. ob235 | reverse complement strand
GTATTTCCAGATTTTACGACCTTTCTTAACAGTACCATCCTCATTATAATTTTGCGGGTTGGTTGCCCTTCTTGACCTGTCCATGGCACGATAGATCAGACGCTCTTTTCTTTCGGATGTCTGTATGCTGTCACCACGTTCAGAAAGGTTCTTTAGACCAACCTCAGTATCAGATGTATAGGCAACTGTCTGTGTGCCAATATCAGCACCTATCATACCTTTGCCATACTTATGGCGTGGATTGCCGTACTTATCATACTTAGGTTTTGCTTTGCCTTCAATAGTCAGATGCAGGTATACCCTGTATTTACCTCTTATCATTTTGGGGACGAGAGTTGCATAGCATGGTCTGTATGTATCTATACAATAAGCATCCTCAAGTAAAGTATCTACAGCCTTTTTATCCATTATTTCTGGCTCGTTAAGATACGACAGAACGGCATTTACTTCATCCATTTGGAATCTATCGGCTATCTGTATCCCGAAAGCTTTCTTTCCAAGTTTGAATTGTAATCTGTTATCCTTTACAGAAATGGGTATACCACGGCTTATCTGCTTTGCCCGGATACATGGCAGCTCCCCAAATTTTGAGAAATGTATGGTCTTACCACTACCATAGAGACATTTCTCCATACCGCGCCATACATCTTCAGCTTTGGTTAAGGCAAATATAGCATCTATCCCATACTTTTTGCCTATTGGAATCATTGATTTTCTACAACAATCCCATGTGACATTATAGGATTTCTGCATTTCATTAAGCTGATTGGCAAGTATCTTACGTTTAGCCATGTTTTCCGTACTACCATACAAAGAAAGCAGTTTGCGGTATCTTTTTGTACGCATGAGCTGGTCATGGTTCCTTCTCATAAGACCAACAAGTTCATTGCCCGCTTTGCGTATCTTATCAGAAAGAGCCACGACTTTAAGCACATCGGAATAAGGCATATCAGTTTCGGCGACTATAATATGCCTGTCAGAAAGCTTATGGAATTTCTTTAATATCCTCCCGTATTCATAATCAATCATGCCTTTTTTG
>NZ_FOBE01000052.1:0-12276 GCF_900109475.1 Butyrivibrio sp. ob235 | reverse complement strand
GCAAAGCTTAGAGAGAAATACATCCAAAATCCGCCGGAAGGCATGTCGGCGAACGAAATCCGCGAGATGGACGATGAAGACCTTCTCGACATGGATTACTTTATGCACGAAGATGACGAATTCTTTGACGAGGTAGATTGGTAATTTATAGCCAATATACCTTTGCTTTGCGTGGCCCGGTCTTGCCGGGCCTTTTAATTCAAGGTTTCGCCGCCAAGGCGAAATTTCCTATTAAATAAAACAAAAAGCGCCGCTTCTGATATGTCTATCAGAAACAAGCGCTCTATGTCATCCACAATCATACCTTTTTCCTATAACCTCTCCCATCGCAACCGATATTATACTTGCAACAATCAGCATCATCAAGACAAATAAGAAATCTGGCAAATCCACTAAAACCAAAAAAGCAGGTAAATCACCGTCTTTTTCCCGTCTGTATAAACTATACCAGTTCCCCGATAAGCTTAATAGCTTCATCAACAGGAATGCAGCTCGCAAATCTTTCCGGCCACATCATCTCGTTGTAATACTTATAAGTAGTTTCACTATCCATGTAATCATTGTTGAAAGTAGAATTGGTTCCTTCGGGGATTATTACTCTGTATCCCCTTTCAAATGCTGATTTCACAGATGCATCAATACAAAAGTTAGTCTGCAATCCGACTATCATTAAGACTTTTACACCCGAGTCACTGAGATAATCTGCTAACTCGGCATTACCAAAACAGCTGTTTACTGTCTTTATAAAAATCTTCTCATTCTCCCTTGGAGCCACCTGATCAGCTATCTCAAAATCCTCATCACCGACAGAAAATCCTGTACCCGGACCGTCATCATGCTGAACATAAATAACCTCAACATCATTCTTCCTTGCAGCATCGATAATACTTGTCACATTCTTTATAAATCCGTCGAAATTATATAGTCTTTCGTCGGTAATTCCTTTTTGTATGTCTATAACAATAAGTTTCATAATATACCCCCATCTGCTCTGATTATCATAGCTCTTTCCTAAAGAATCTGTTCATGGTACTGTGAACTACCGCGTCAGGGCGCTCTATTTCTTTATACCCCTTCTTTTCATAGATATGAATTGCAGCCTGAAGATTGTCATGGGTCTCCAGATACGAAACTTTGTATCCCGCTTCTCGCATCCTCTCTTCAATAAAGTCTATCATTTCGTATCCAAGCCCTGATCCTTTTGCTGCATCCGTAAGATAGAGCTTCTGGAGTTCAGCGGTATCTTTCAGCGGTTCAAATCTGTCATATCCAATTCCACCGATGACCTCGCCATTATCGTTCTCGATGACAAAATATCTCCTATTATCATTGCCATAATAATCGCTAAGATGGTCCAATCCTGCGTCAAAATAGACTGTTCCCGGAATATCAAGATTAAACTGTTTAAGGTTGTCCCTGACAAGCGCAGCAACAGCAGCATTGTCGTCCTCTGTAATCTCTCTGAATTTATACATATTTTTGCAAAGCCTCATATCTTATTTTCTTACTGCTAATTTCGGATTCCCATTGCCTGCATTTCAAGCCTGTATGGTGTAACTCCGTCCATAGGTTTCAGCACACCATAAAAACCTGAAAGAATGCGACTTATTTCGGAGCCACTCAAGTATTTCCTCCGTCTGGTCAATAAATACCGGAAGTCCTATGTACTCAAGTTTATCTGTATCTACATTCATTTTCTTTGCAGGTGAAAGAATAATCCTCATCACAGTTCTTCAAACATTTTTTCAAAATCATCAGCTGATTTCACTTTTTCCATAAGATTCCCCTTCCCTAACAAACATAGTAATACTATAACAAAAAAATCAAGCCACTGTCTTCTTCTAGAATAGTGTATAGCAACTCATACATTAATAGACACTAATCTAATATTTATATTTGACACACATCGAATATTGTGATATTTTATATTCATCAAACATCTATTAGACAAATACCTAACCAAGGAGAACACATATGAAAGCAGAGATTCGTGAATTATTACAGAACAGAAACTATCGTAAGGACTTATCAGCAGAGATCATCAACCGCTTCGGAGATTCAGTGGATGCCATCGCGTCTTCATGGATCGTATATGAGATCACAGGTCAGGCCAGCTGGTCAGCTCTTATTTATGCCCTGAACCGCATCCCTACAATTATACTGACTCCCCTGGCAGGTCCCTGGGTTGAGCGCAAGAATAAGAAGATGATTATGGTGATCACAGATCTTATCAGAGCTATATGTGTAGGGCTCCTTGCAACAGGACTTCTCATGGGATTTCTGAATGCACCGATGATTGCGGTACTGAGCCTTGTGATCTCCAGTGCAGAGGCCTTCAGAGTTCCTGCTGGAACAGCTCTTTTCCCACAGATCGTTCCCGAGCATCTCTATGGCGAAGCCATGTCTATCAGCAAAGCTGCTTCCGGTACCGTTGAACTTGTAGGTACAGCCGTCGCTGCTGTAATAATCGCTCTTATCGGCAGCTCAGGTGCCATCTACGTTGACATGATAACCTTCATACTTTCAGCTCTTATAATCCTCTCCATGAAGCTTAAGGATGACAGTAACAAAAATGCAGAGCGTTTCAATGTTTCCGGATATATGAGGGATCTTAAGGACGGGTTTTTATACTGTGCCACCAAGAAAAGACTTGTTGCCATCACCATGATCATTCTTTTCTTAAACGGAATTCTGGTTCCATTGAACAGCCTTCAGACTCCTATGGTCAGCGAACTGCTTCATGGCGATGCATTCTTTCTGTCAGCCTTTGGCGCTACCTTCGTTGCCAGCATGCTTGTTGGTTCATTGATTTTCCCTATGATTTACAAGCGCTTAGATGCCAAAATGGTACTTGTAATGGTTTCAGTTGCTATTACCGCCGTATATTTCATCCTCGTTGCCGCATCACCGCTTTACACCAATCGTTACGTCGCTCTTGGTATCCTTGTTGTACTTACCGTGATTCTTGGCCTTTTTGTAACAATCGCTAACATGTTCCTTGGCGTTGAATCATATCGTATAATTGATAAAGAATATCTTGCAAGAACATCAAGCATCGGAAATGCCCTTGGGTCAGCCATCATGCCCGTAACTGCAGGACTTATCAGTGGTTTACTTAAGTTCTCAAATGTGGCACAGATATTTCTTGGCGCCGGGGTTGTGGCAATCGTGTTCTGCATCGTTCTTATTGCAAAAGGTAATCTTGAAGAACAGGAAACTACAGATAACGCAGACATGAGGGAGGCAGCATGAATCATTTTCATTTAGAAGTTCAGTACGTACATGAAAGTATTACATTACTTAATATGATTGCTCAGCCGGCAGGCTTTGAAACAGAATATATGAACAGGCTTGCCGCAAGATATGGCATCACGCCGGATGAGGAAGCAAAAAGATATGTGGAACTACTCCAGGAAATCGAAGACGCTGCCAGAGCAGAGTTTTCCAAGGATTCTGAGGATATTCGCTTTTTCTGCGGCATGCCAAAGCTTAGCGAAAGCATAATCTCCTTTGCCAATGTTCTGATGCTGGTAGGAAAAAGCGTCTGGCGGGAGAGCTCTGTCTCAAAATATTATGATGAACTTAAAGATCTTTCCGAAGCTGAATACAACAGAAATTTCTATGATGAGGTTAAGGCCTTTGGCTCCCGTACGGTTGATGAGGAGGCTGAAGACGAAATATCTGCCCTGGAGATATTTGATCTGATACAGCAGATGGATTTTTCCGATGCTGAAAAATTGCACCTGCAAAAGCTTTATATTCATCATAAGGAATACTGTGAGAAGTTTGCCTCACTTATGGAGCGTTCAGCCAAGGTTATTAAGAAGTTTGAAAAAAAACTTATTGCTAAGGGAAAACGGGTAGCTGAACACTTCGAGAGTCTCCTTAACGGGACATCAATGGCAGCATATATAATGAATGAATTCTATGGTGATCATGAAACCGGGAATAATTTTGAAGAATGTGATATCTATATCACTTATATAAAGGGTGTTTCAATGGGACTTTCCTTTAAGATGGCCCCTAAAGCGATAGTCAACATCGGGGCTATCTTTGATCCATCCATCAGGATTGAAGACGTTCTGAAAAACCAGGCCACCCTAGATGAAGACAAGGTGCTCCTGATGCTCAAGCTCCTCGCAGATAAGAGTAAATTTGAGATTTTGTCAGCTACAGTGGACAAGCCCGCATACGGTGCGCAACTGGCATCAATGCTGGGCCTTACCACTGCTACTATATCTCACCACACCTCAGCTCTCCTTGATCAGAATCTGCTGACTCTGGATAAGGTAGACACTAAGATATACTACCGTGCTAACCCCGATATGATCCGTACCTTGATTAACTTTGTAAAAAAGGAATTATTGCACGAATGAATTCCGCCTGAGCACCAGCTATTATTCCATTATCAAATCAAAATATTTAGAAATATTTAAAAAGCTCACTTTATCACATGCATCTTAACATAATCATATACGCAGCAGTTCCGACTATAATGCTGATAAATGTATTGTGCTTCCTCTTATAACTTGCTACAACAACAGCAACTGCAATAATCCCGGGAATTCCTATTCCGATAGGGTTACTCTTCGCCCCTTTCAGGCAGTATACGATAAGCACAGCCATGATTGCTGATGGAAGAATCTGTCCAAGGCGCTGCATCCATTCCGGCATACTGCGTCCGCCTCTGAAAAGAACAAATGGCAGCGCCCTAAGTCCAAAGGTGATTAGCGCTGACATTACTATTGCCAATAAAATATACCATGGTCTCATCATTCTACTGCCACCTGCTTTCTTGAGTTATACCAAACTAGCAGCATTGAAACAATGATAAGAGCCGGAAGCATAAACTGATTCTCTCCAAATATTAAGAGGCTGATAATTCCCACAGCCAGTCCAGCCAATGCAGGTTTATGAGTATCTGCCTTTTCCCACTGATCTATAAAAATGATTACAAACAATGCCGTCATAGAGAAATCAATGCCTTCCAATGAAAACGGAATTATCTGCCCCAGGACTCCGCCAATAACAGCTCCTGTCATCCAATAGCAACGTGATAAGAACGCCACCCAGAACATAACCTGCTTCTTCTCTGCATCTTTTAACTCCAACGTGCAGTTCACAGCATATGTCTCATCGGTCATAGTATGGATCATGTACGGCTTTTTCCATCCCATACTACTGAACTCATCAACAAACGACAGGCTATAAAAAGTCTGCCTACTGTTCATGAAAAGAGCTGTTATCATTATCGTAAGTATTGATGCTCCCGCCGAAAGCAACGTAGTCAAAACAAACTGAAAAGCTCCAGTATATACAGACAGGCTGACAAGGAGAGAGTAATACCATTCAAACCCCGACTCTTCCATCAGGATTCCATAGGCCATACTCACAAAAAGATAACTGCACATGATTGGTATTGACTTTATAAACGCATATTTAAAGAGCTGTTTCTTATCCACCTATTTACAATTCCTTCTTGAAAATCTATTCACAAAGTCTATCAGCTCATAGCCAAGTCCTGAGCCTTTGCTGTATCTAAACAAAACACTATAGTCACAGAGAAAGTATAGTATCTGCATTTGCATACTATGTCAATAGGCTTTTGTGATAAAAATATTATTTTCCATTAGTACCACATCCCTATCCCCAAACTTCTTCAGCAATTTCTCTCACAAGCCTGAGTTTTGCCCACTGTTCTTCTTCTGTAAGTTTATTGCCAATCTCACAGGAAGCAAATCCACACTGTGGACTCAGACAAAGCCTTTCCAAAGGAACATACTTTGCCGCTTCATGTATCCTCTCTATGACTTTCTGCTTGTTCTCAAGCTTCGGTGTCTTTGTCGTGATAAGGCCCAGAACTACCTTCTTGTCATCAGAAACCTTTGAAAGAGGAGCAAATCCACCTGATCTCTCATCATCATACTCGAGGAAAAGTGCATTCACATTCTCTTTTGCAAATACATAATCCGCAACTGTATCATAAGGACCGCTGGTAAAATACGTTGAATGATAGTTACCTCTGCAGATATGAGAGTTGATAACCATATCTTCCGGTTTCTCCTCCAGAGCCAGGTTATTTACTCTTAAAAGCTGCTCTTTTACCTCCTTCAGATCTATTCCAAGAGATTTGTATCTCTGCTTAGCTGCATCACCAACGATGGCTCCCCATGTGCAGTCATCCATCTGGAGATTTCGACATCCGGCATCATAGAACTGCTTTATCACATCACCATATCCCTTTGCTATATCTTCGATAAGCTCATCATTTGTAGGATAGAACTTTCTTGTGGTCTCGTAATTAGCCGGTACGATCATCTGCTGGAAAGTCTGTGCAGGTGCAGGAATTGTGTATTTTGCTACAGTATTCTCATCCTCAAACTGCTTAAGGAATTTAAAATATTCTACGAAAGGATGGGGCTTTGCCTTAATCTTTCCAACAAGATAGGTATCATCAAGGACAGCCAGCTCATCATTAAATTTAACACCGTTGCCGGTAGCCTTGTGCTCCACGCCTTCAAATCCCCACATGAAATCAAGGTGCCAGAAGCTCCTTCTGAACTCTCCATCTGTTATCACATGAAAGCCCAGCTCCTTCTGCTTTGCCACAACCTTAGTGATCTCATCATTTATAACCGCATCCAGTTCCTCTTTACTGATTTTTCCTTCAGCGAACGCTACTTTTGCGCCTTTAAGTGCTTTGGGTCTTAAGAAACTCCCAACAAAATCATATCTGAATGGTGTCTGTAAACTGCTCATTTTCTACTCTCCTCTCCATCTCAATACTTTTCTCAAATCGTATTCCTATCAAAGCAGTCGGTAAAATATATATTTCGTTGGGTTGACGATAGTTTTTATCTATGGAGGCATGCTATAATTTAATAAATTCTATCAATAAGAGGTTCACCCAAAATGACTTTAAAGCAGTTACAATACGCCGTCACAGTTGCAGACACCGGCAATATTACAGAAGCATCAAGAAGACTCTTTATTTCACAGCCCAGCCTTACTTCTGCGATACATGAGCTTGAGAACGAGTATGGTATTACACTCTTTACACGTTCCAACAAAGGAATTGAGTTGACTCCAGACGGTGACGAGTTCGTTGGTTATGCACGGCAGGTACTGGAGCAGGCTGCACTTATAGATGAACGCTACGCAGGACAGTCTTCCGGAAAACAGCGCTTTTGTGTGTCATCCCAGCACTATTCATTTGTTGTTGAAGCTTTCGTGGAATTATTGAAGAAATATGGAAAAGACAAGTACGAGTTTCACATGCGTGAAACCCAGACCTATGACATAATTGAAGATGTAGCTCACTTGCGCAGCGAAATCGGCATTCTGTATCTCAACCGTTTTAACGAGACAATAATTAAAAAGGCTCTGCGGGACAATGGCCTGATCTTTGAACCACTATTTACCGCAAAGCCTCATGTGTTCATTGGAAAAAACAATCCTCTCGCCCAAAAGAGTTCAATCACCCCGGCAGATCTTACTCCATTTCCGCGTCTTTCCTATGAGCAGGGAAGCCATAACTCCTTTTACTTCTCTGAGGAAATACTAAGTACTATGGATTGTGATAAGGAGCTGGTTGTCTGTGACCGCGCCACCCTCTTCAACCTGCTGATTGGTCTTAACGGATATACTATCTGCAGTGGTGTAATCAGTGAGGAACTGAATGGCCCAAACATCATCGCCAAGCCCTTATATGTAGATGACTATATGGAAATAGGTTATATCCTCCCGGCTGCAATCCGCCCATCACAACTCACCACAAATTATATAGAAATACTAAAAGAACTCACTTATAGTCAGCCGACACTTCTATAAAAGACCTGTTACCATTGATGTAATCTGTATATGCCGTCTCAGCGTCTTTTCCATGGAACACCTTACAAAGTCCGCACATATCGCAATCTGCAATACATGGAAACCTCTCTTTTATATATGCTCTACGTTCTTCAGTTGTAGAGTCTTTTATCTCAGGTGCATTTACCATAAGTACATATCCTCTCAATGAATCTGCCTGTCCTGGCGATATTTTTCCATGTATTCCATGTTTATCTCGCGGATTTCCTTTTTGCCATCAATATAGTCCTGATAAATATCCCAGGGACTTCCCCCGCCAAGCCAGCAAGATGAGCAATTCTCGCAGCCGCCACCGCAATCGAGAGAGTTTTTCACAATCTGCTCCCTCTCTTCTCTTGTTGTATCCTTGATCAGAATTGATTTTCTTTCCATTAGCACCGCCCTCCTTAGGCTAATGATGCCTATTCACTCCTTGTATTCCGGTTCCCCACTGCTTATAAAATGTATGTTTCCTGCTTTCCTCCCACAAACGGTAGCTTTCTTCAAATTTTCCGTTCCATATACTATCTCAATCATGCTCAATTTCGAGTAAATCAAGAAGCTTTACAAATATATCCTGTCCATCAAGACAAGTATCTATGAGCCATCCTTTTTCATTTCTCCATTCCTTGAGCCCTCTGTAGTAGTAGTTCTTCTTGGAATCCTCAATGATGAATGGCACAATATTGTGTCTAAGGCATTCCTTTAATGCTACAAGCCTTCCTACCCTTCCGTTTCCGTCCTGGAATGGATGAATATATTCAAACTCAGCATGAAGTGCTATTATATCTTCTACTGTTACATTCTTTTTTAAATTATACTCTTTAAGAAGTGCCTCCATATGCTTATGCACTTCAGATGGTTTCGAAGTCTCTCTGCCCCCTACGACATTTGCACGTTTTTTATAATCTCCAACCTCAAACCATGACAAAGTTGAATACTTTGTATCATGCTTTATTATGTAGTGAAGCCTTTTGATTATATCCTCTGAAAGTTCTTCCTCTGCTATATCTATTACATAATCAATTGCGCGGAAGTGATGCACTGTTTCAAGAATATCATCAACAGGAACGCCAACGCCGATATCAACTGTATCAGTTTCGAAGATATGCCTTGTCTGATCTTCTGAAAGCTTACTTCCTTCGATATGATTGGAATTATATGTCACTCTTACCTGTAGCTCATGATAGAGCCCTCCAGGAAGCTTTATATCTTTTTCCTCACGAAGCAACTGCAAGATTTTATTATCTGAAACACTTTTCATTAAAAAGTCCGGATCTTTTCCGAGATATGCTGCTATCTTTTTTATGCTTCTTGGCGACAACTTCTCACCCTTTGCAATTTTAGCCACAGTTCTTGTAGACAGACCAAGCTCAGTTGAAAGCTCAGTCTTACCAATTCCTCTTTCCTTTAGTGCATTTTCCAAACCTTCATATGAGATCATATTGTACTTCCCTCCATAATCTTTACTTATTTTATCTTTTGGTTTCTAAAAAGTAAAGATTATGATAGTACGGACAGATATTCTCGTAATGCCCGTCTTTCATTCTGAATCCATCTGGAATTGTTCCCAACTGCACAAAGCCTAATCGCTCATATAAGTGTCTCGCATGCACATTACTCTCAACTACAGCATTAAACTGCAATACTCGAAAACCGAGTTCTTTACCTTTTGAAAGACAGTCGATTACCATTTTCTCTCCAATATGTAACCCACGACTCTTTGAGCTTACCGCATAGCTGGCATTACAAATATGCCCACATCTACCAACATTATTCGGATGCAAAATATATAATCCAACAATATTTCCATCGTCATCAGCCACTCCTGTATAGCTCTGCGACTCAAAGAACTCTTTCCCAGACACAGCATCAAGAAAATCTTCCTGAGGAAATGCCATTCCCTCTTCAACCACCTCATTCCAAATGTCTATCATCTGCTGAAGGTCTTTTTCTTCATACTCACGAATTATCATTTTAAGCGCTCCTTGTCCCTGGATTAGTCATACATTTGCGTTAGCCGCATTGTATCCGTTTTCAAATTTCCTGCCATTATCATATGTCTCAATCTCAGATGCTGATAAATCGCCTTTTCCGTCATAACGATAAAACCGTCCGCCTTCAGCTATAAACTCCAAAATACAGTAATCTTCATCTTTTGTCATGTTTTTACCCCCGTAACCAGCATATTACTGTCCTTCCCTCTCGATCTTTTCTAATGTATCTTCAAGAATTGCTTTCCTCAGCTGTGTAAGCCATTCCGAAAAAGAAACTGTATCAAACGCATATGTCTTATTGAGCTCATACTCATTTTCAGACCATGTATCAATTGGGGACTCGTTATGTTGAATCAGGGCCTCCAGCTTATCCAATGACTTGTATAGCTTAGCCTCCTTAGTTTCTTGTGCATCCATCTCTTTATAAAGAGCAGCTATCTCCCCAGATAGTTCCTCTGGGAGAGATTTAACCCACTGGTTCAAAAGAGAATCTTCAACCTCTCTATCGGAATCAGTCTTTATAAATGTCGGAATGTCGCCGGTAAAACACTCCCCAAGATCATGAATGAGGCACATATCCACAACTTTATTGATATCTATATCTGCAAACTCATGTTTAAGAAGAAATGCCATGAGCGAAATCCGCCAACTGTGCTCTGCCACACTCTCAGTTCTTCTTTTCGATGTAGTACAATGACGAGGCGTATCTTTCAGTCTCTCTGCAACATGTAAAATCTCTAAATACTCCCTTGCGTTCATACAAGCTCCTCCTTGTTATCAACTCTTCTTGCTCTTTATTACAAGTACAACCCCCGCAACCACCACTGTTCCGATAAGTACTGCTATTATTCCCAACAAAACAGATGATTTCTTCATACGTCCAAACACTTCCTAAATCTATCATTTCAGACAACTTATGAATAATCATACCTTTTTTCAGACAAAAATAATAGCCCCGGACAATTCCAGAGCCATGCCAGAACGTGGTAGCTCCTGCAATCTTCGCACATACTGTAAGGATTACCGTAAACATCAACACACCACAGGATTTTGCCACTATTACATTCTTTGATTTACCAGATACATCCACCTTCTCATGAGTCTTGAAATATTCCTCCTGAATATCCGGTGGATAATTATGAATGCATTCCGGGCTGTACATCCTATCGCCATGATAAACAGCAAATAAAACCGTTGTAAAAATCGCAGCAAATACTATCGCTTCAATTACAAATACGTACCAAACCATAGCTTACGCCCTTCCTATTGCTCAAAAGAAACCATTATCTTCATTTCAAACTATCCGCCTGCTTTTTCATTACCTTCTCAGCAATTATCATTCCTAGAATCGCTACAGGTATCACAAATACAAGCGCAATAATAAGTCCTGGTGTATTAGCTATTACAGGCTCCATCATATCTGCATACCCTTCTGGCATCTCTTCTACTGCAGCCTGCAACGAACCTGCGGTATCGGTCCACCAGTGAGCTGAATATGCATAAAAAGATTTTCCTCCATTTATGAAATCCCATGTTTACATCTCTGCAATTTCATGATACTACTTTCTGTTAGTTATAGCTAACTATATTTCAAATAGAATGCCCTACACACGCAGAGCATCCGTTACCTTTATCTATCCAACACCTTATTCATATTCTGCAGAGCCCTCAGCTGATTGAGCGCAACATCCCTGAACATAGGATTATGGAAGCTGATCAGATTGCGCTGGATGCCCTTTATATAAGAAAAAGCCCTGAATATATGCCTTTTATTGACATATATAAGAGCCCTTTTCTTCACATTTATTTACTTTTTGAAAAGGTATTTACCTTTTCCCTTTCCCTTCATAGGATATATAATTTCCATATCAAGCATCCGCTTAATCAAAGCTGATGCCGGAGATGCTGTGATAGATAGTGTTTCCATCACTTCCGATCTTCCAAAAAATGATTCATATCCATATTTTTTAAACAAACTGATAATATTATTCTTTGTTTTGTTTCCTATCTCCTCCGGGATATGAATGTCCTGTTTTTGTTCCTCAATGTCCTGTTTTTTATCACCAATGTCCTGTTTTGCTTTCTCAATGTCCTGTTTTTCGAAATATCCACTGATATGCATATTTCTGTTATGCAGTTCATTATGCTCACCAAGTAAAAGATTTCGCATAAATGATTCCAAATACTCCGTAGTAGCATGTACTCCCTTTGAATAATCGTTGTAATTTGCCCTTACAAGCGCATTTCTAAAGTACCATGCATTCTCAGCAAATATTTCGTTAGTAACATCAAATCCCATTGTCCTCAGATATTTGATAAAGAAAACAGCGGTTGTTCTTGTATTCCCCTCCCCAAAAGCATGTATTTGCCATAGGTTAGCGACGAATCTCGAAAGATGTCTGATATCATCTCTGATATTATCATAAGAATA
>NZ_FOBE01000079.1:0-1335 GCF_900109475.1 Butyrivibrio sp. ob235 | reverse complement strand
ATTTCGGCGGTTGTCCTGACGTACAATGGAGCTGGTTCTTCGTCAGTCATATTCTTGATCGTCATTATCACCCTTCGGTATATTTCATCCTCCGGATTAAGGAAGTGGGCATCGCAGGTGGCAACAACCGGTTTGTTATACTGTTCTCCAAGTTTTACAATGCGTCTGTTCAGATTTCTAATGTCTTCTTCTGAATTTACGCCACTGAATTTTTCTTTCTCGTTCCCTATCATAAACTTGTTGTTTGCCAGCGGCTGTATTTCCAGGTAGTCATAGAAATTTACTATGGAAGCTATCTCTTCATCTGACCTGTCCTCAAGGAGTGCATCATACAATTCTCCCATGCAGCATGCAGAGCCGATTATCAGGCCTTCCCTGTATTTCATCAGCTCACTCCGAGGTATCTTAGGAGTTCTGTAAAAATAATTGAGGTGCGAAAGGCTGATGAGAGTGTACAAGTTTGTTCTTCCTACAGAGTTCTTGGCCAGTATTATGATATGGTGAGACCTCATTCTGCCCACTGCTTTAGGATCCATTTTTTCGAGCTCATGCAATCCCTCTAAATCACTTATTCCTCTGTCATTGATAGCTTTAAGAAAAATTGCAAAAATCCTGGCCGTACATTCCGCGTCTGAAATAGCCCTGTGATGATGATCGTTAGTCACTCCAAGCTTTTTGCATACAGCATCCAGATGATGATGTGCCTGCTCCGGATAAAATGCCCTTGATAATCCCATGGTATCTATGCACGTAAAATCTGCAGGTATATCAAGCTCTTTGCACTTTTGATTTATGAATCCGATGTCAAAAGTCACATTATGACCTACAAGTATCGCACCATCACAGAATTTAACGAATCTTGGAAGAATAACATCTATGGTCGGTGCATCACATACCATTTCATCCATGATGCTGGTAAGCCTTGTTATATGAGGAGGTATCGGTATTTCAGGATTTATGAATTCTGAAAATCTGTCAATTATCTCTCCGTCCTTAAGTTTCACTGCACCAATCTCGATTATCTTGTGCTTTACCGGCGAAAGTCCGGTGGTCTCTATATCAAATACAACAATCTCCGCGTTATTAAGTTCCTGCCCTTTTTCGTTAATGACAATCTGGTTATAATCATCGACAAGATAACCCTCAACACCGGGAATTACCTTAAAGTTCTCAAGTCCGGGATATTTTTTCCCTTTATCCCTATAAAAATGGCTCCATATGGAAAGTGCCTGCGTTACAACGTGATCTGTTATGGCAATACCGGGCATTCCCCACTTAAATGCCTGCAGGCATATATCCTCGACTGAAGAAACTCCGTCCATATCACTCATCTTT
>NZ_FOBE01000053.1:0-11996 GCF_900109475.1 Butyrivibrio sp. ob235 | reverse complement strand
ATTGAATCGTTTATTTCTTCCATACAATCCTCATTTATATTAAAAGAAAAATCAAATCCATTTATCATTCTTTTCGAACATAAATTAGAAGGAAATTCAGAATATCATACAGACCCTTATCCAAAAACTCCTTATCGCGTATGCCATATTCATGTCCTGATTCAAACCATTCCCGCCAAGCGATATCGTAGCAATCAGCCTCCTTAACTTCGATATCGCATCGGTCTTGGCACTCATCCTTCAACAGTTTTTCCCACCAAGATGCTGTCTTGAAAAGTTCCGAATCATCGCCTTCCGCCCATGTCTCAAATATTACTTTAAGCTCACCTTGCGGCTGTTCCTTTAACCCCGGAACCGCGATCATAACTGTACCGCCTTTTTTTACATATGGTAGTACCTTCTCAGAAAAGATGCCTTCTTTACATCCAAAGTAATGATATGCATCTACACTGACTATGGCATCGAAATACTCTTCAGCGAAAGGCATGTCCATGGCATCACCATGAATTGGAATAATCTTGTCTTCCAGACCATTATCCTGAATTCTTCGGTAGTTTTCTGTTGCGGGTACCCAAAGATCAAATGCGTATACATGCTCTGCATCCGTTTCATTTGCTACAAACATCGATGTTAAGGCATAACCGCACCCCAAATCCAGTGTCCTGTTAAAGCAAGCGCCTTCAGGTCTTTTGCGAATCAATTCATCAAGCAGCCTAAAGGAATTCGGTCCCATCAAATATTCCTTTGTAAAATACTTCTTGTACATTTCTATACTGTTCATAAACAGCGTCCTCCATAGCACGATATTTAGAAAGATAAAGCGATATCACTTACAACTTCAAACGCATATCTAAGTATTTCTGAGTCCGGTCTTCAAAGCCAACTTTTTTATAGACCGGATAACCTTCATCTGTTGCCATTAAGTCTATTCGGCATAATTTGTTTTCTTTCGCGAACTCTATCATGTTCTTCATCAGCTGTGTGCAGATACCCTTTCCACGGTATTCATTCTCTGTATATACACTGAGCACTTCTCCATCAAGTCCATTGGGTAAAAACGGGTTCTCCGGCTTCTCAATGATCAGCAGATATGCCGCTGCCACCAACCGACCTTCTGCCCTTGCAATAAATGCGATCAGTTCTTTTCCAAGTCTTCTGTCAAAATATCCCGGAAGTTGTTCCTCCATACATTGTCGCTCATATTCACTGATAGTTCCAAAATCGTCTATCATATATGCAATTCTCAAACGAACCAACTCAGATATGTCATCTTTACCGGCCATGTCAAAAATAACATTGCTCATTAGTCATACTCCTCACAGTAGTACATAATATTAAAAGTTATTTCTTAACCACAAAATTTAACACCCCATTTATAGTGTGTATCAAAAAGAATGGAACAGCTGCACCTGCCAATAGGAAATTACTCTTCCATAATCCAAAGAACAGATAATACAGCGGAACAACAGCAAACTGGCTCAGAACAATCAGCCATCCATATTGATATCCAGCATAGTAAAATGCCCATCCCACAAAGTTTATTGCTATCATGAGTATAGTTAATAAGAAGAATACTTTTTCTCTTGACGTAGCCAATGGAAAAGCACTGACATCATCCCTTACGATCAGCATCAGCAAGAACATGGATAGCATTCCAAAGCTCCCCTGTGCTGTCTCGATCCATTTAATCTCATTTTGCATATTCATTATCGGATTTGATTCAGGATTTATCAGTGGCATTATAATATATGGAATTTCTTGTATCACAAAAGCAGCTATTCCAATGAATGATATGCCAATATAATAATGCTTAAACAAATGCACAAACTTTAACACGCTATTCTTCACTTTTCACTCTTATACCACGGATGTATCCCGACGATTTCAAACCCAACTGAGCAGGCTAGCCTCATGGAAGCTTCATTTCTTATCATCGACAAATATCTCGCCCGTTTGAATCCCCTCTAAAATGGACAGTGGGTATACTTTCTCTATTCTGATCCGATCAACCAAATGCTTGATTTTTCTGTAATCTGTAAGTTTTATCATTATTCCTTATTCCTTCACTTGCAGTTCAGCAATTGATATGTAGTGTTTTACCATAAAGTTCTCAGAAGCCTCTTTTTGTAGCATCTCCATGTGATCTTTATTCCATGCATCCAGCTGCTTTGGTGACATTGATGCCCCTACGCCTCTGCAGGCCCGCATTCTTCCATGCCATCCCTCTTTTGTGAACGGAATATCAACTCTGAATTGCTCTTGCGATAATAAATCAAAATACCTCAAGTACTGCTCCGGCACCCAGACAGGATGAACTGTATCACCATAAGCTGTCCAGTTTGGATTATGCTTTAAAATGATCTCTTCACTTTTACCTGCTATCGGATCTTCATATGGAAGCCACCCCATGTAAAGAATCAGAAATTTGCCTTTCGATTTAAGCATTCTTGCAAAGTTTGGCGCCGTACTTATACATGTTCCTCGGAAGTACCCCTGTGCCGGTTCCTATATCAAGTATCCTCTGTCCGTCCTTACACAAACCCAGCTGCAAAATGTACTCATAAAACTCCTGCGGATAAATGTCCCTGTACTTGGCATAATCTTCTGATGTTTTGCCCCAGTCAAAGGGCCTTCCTTTATCAATATCCTGAATTATCATCAGCCTTCTCCAGCATCATCACATCATAACAGAGATAATCTCCATTCTCTGTTTCAATCCTGTTATACTCGATCTCTTTATATTTCTTACATCTTCCAGATTATTCTGGTCAGCCAAAAGTATTTTCACTTTTCCCTCCTTAGTACCCCATTGCTGTACGTACTTCGCTCATCTTTTCTTCTCCCACAAGAATGCTTAAGAGAGAAAATGCAACTCCCGGAGCAGTCTGTGGACAATATGATGTGATGATATTATCTGTCTGAACGATAGGCTCATTTATTACCTCAACACCATATTCACCTAGTTGTTTCTGCCTGTTTCCACCATTTAAGTGATATGTTGTTGCTTTCTTTCCTGTCAGGATTCCACTATGAGCAAGTGCCAGAGCTGCAACGCAGACAGACGCTATAGGTTTATGCTGGCTGTTAAACCCTCTTATTAATTCAGATACTTCTTCGGAAAAAGCTTCATCATAAAATCCATATTCTTCAAATCCGCCCGGAATAGCCAACGCATCATAATCTTCTATTTTCACTTCATTTAAGTTTCAAAGCCTTTTGCAAGGAATAAAAGAATATTCAAATACCGCATCCTCCTCGATTGACAGTCCTTTAAGCCATGGCTTATGTAAATATATATTATCGTACAACCAAAGCCAGACCTGATCCGCACACAGAAAAAGGTCTGTTTTTCACTGCTTTTGCATTATGCACATTAATACTTTAGAACGTAATATAAAAAGTTATAAATCCAATCCAGCTTTATGCGCCTGGATATGCTGTAGCTTTCTTGGGATGTTATAAAGCTTCCCATCCTTAATAAGTTTTGCTCCTGTCTGGTGATAATAAAATGAGATTCCGTTCTCTTTACACTGTAACCATACCTTCTCTACCCATTTATAATCGCAGACCCTTGCATTTGCTCCTGACTCTCCACCTACGGAAACCTCCTCGATGAGCGGTCGCCCATCGGAAGTCCTGTATTTTTCGATATATGAACTTAGATCCACCTCAGTCAGCATAGGTTCTATCATCACGGCATGATGATAAATCGGAAGATCCAGATAAACCGGAAGTCTCTTGTCCAGCATATCCTGTTTCTCACAGGTAACGGCTATCGTAACATTCTCCCATCCGTTCCCCCATCCTGCTGGGAGATGAGCTGTAATACGCTCAGGTCTTTTAGTAATCATAAAGAATGTACAATCCGAACGCTCATGCATCATTTCCCAGGCATCTTTTCTCCATCCATCTGCATCGGGATGAAAGAAATCTGAAGAAAAGCATGTATAAATGTGTGACCCGCATGGAACCTTTATCCCAAAGTCACAGCCCAAATGCAAAGATTGCAACAATGTAGAATCCAACGATACTTGCCGTAGCAAGCAGATCCAAAACACCTAGGATACGGACGGTTTTATCCCCTCCCGCAAGCTTGCGGCCAGCAAAAAAGAATACAAATCCTAAAAATCCAAGAAATGTAGTTATGTTAATTACTGTCCTGATCACCGCGGAATCAAAGTGTGATACCATCAGAAAAATTGCTATTACTGCAGAAACTGCCGGTATTACACCGGCTATAATTGCTATTGTCTTTTTCATCGTAACTATTCCTTCTTTCACTCCGCAGGCCAAACATCTCCTATTTTGTTAAAAATTCAAATATCCCCATTGTTATCGCTTCTGTCATAAGCGGTACCATCCCAAACAGATATCCTGTCATAGGCTTAACCCTGTAATACTGCAGATAGAAAAACAGACTAAGTACTGCTGCTATCGCAGTTAATATAAGTAGAATAGCAGCCTTATCTATCGTAACTGTCTCCCAGGCAAAAGCCCGGTTTATAGATGCCACTTCAAGCATCGACCATCCTACTATTAAAAATAGTTCAGACGTCACCTGCCTGTGAAGAAAAACTCTGGTTCCATAGAGCAGAATCAAATATGTAACTATGCCAGTAGCTATAATAATGAGCCCTGAAATGAATCCTTTTTCTGGTGGTGTTTTAACAATCCCCATCATATTCACAGCAAGCCCCGACAAACCAACAATTGCTGTAGCAAGAAGTAGTATCCCATCTATCCCGTGCGTATGACTATCTCCATGTGTTGGGCGAAATGCAACTCCCCACCATATCAGATAAAACACGCAGCATATAATCAAAAGAGCTTGTCCCAACTTAATCTGAACCATATGAATCCCTCACCAATATCTATTGCGTCTTTCTTCCTCTTCCTCTTTTTCCCATTCCTCAACCTGCTTAAGGAAGTCCTCAGCAGCCTTGGGCTCCGCAGTGAAATAGAGAGCTATCATGTGTTTACAGATAACTCTCCTTCCCTCGGCAAAGGGACAGGTACATGAAGATTTCCTCGGATGCTCCTTGTCTATGTGAACATGATAAAGCTGCTCACCCTGAACAGTACCGTCATATGTATATGGCCCTGTTTTCTCTACAGATTTTTATAGAAATTCACAGCCTCAGCCACCTCATCCTCAGTAGGATGTCCTTTCTGAATGCCACCAACAAGCTTGAATGGTCCAAATGTATCAAATCCCTTACATTGGAATCTGCCCAACTCCTTACTCTGCTTATCGTCTGCAACAGATGCAATACTGTTGAAGTTACTCTTCATTGGATTTCCCGCTGTTGCCAGGAAAAATACTTCTTTTTGCGGTGGAAGGTTAACCTTAGCAAAAGTCAGCACCTGCTCAGCAAATTTCCCGTAGTATACTCCTGAGGCAAAGCCAATCCTGTCATATCCATTCAGATCTGCTTCCCTTTTCTCTGTTGCATCGATAAATTCCACCTCAGGATCTACTGCCTTTATGGCATCAAGAAGCTTCTTAGTATTTCCATGGTGTTTGGAATAATAGATGATACATGTTTTCAAACTCTTCTTCTCCTTTTTATCTGTCTGATAACTTAACCCTATTCCCCAATTATACAGAAAAAGGATTCTGATTGCCTACATTTAACAATCAGAATCCTTATATTTTCCAATTCTCATCCTGCCATCGCCACCATATCAGCGTAGCGTAAAAGTATAGTCCGTTATCTCGACAAAACTCTATAGCTTTTTCAAGAGGTTCCTTTACAGAGTAGCATAAAAAAGATAAGCTGCATATTTTGGCGGAGAGACTACGTCTATTTGTGATGCCTTAAAAACAAAAATTGAGGATGAAGTGCTTTGTTCTTCATCCTCAGTTTGCTACAATTTTTGTTTTTGTCACCTTAACTTAATGACATTGATCATTTTGACAGCCCTTTGCTTTGATTATTTTCCGCGAAGTTCCATGAGGTTTGGTCCTTTTCCTGCAAGCATGTCTGTCACACGTTTACCGATAAGGGTCGTATAGATAGGGTGAGTAAGGATATAGAACTGATCCTCTTCTATAGCATTAAATACTCTCATTCCCACAGAATCTATAGGCATACCTGTTACAATAACCTGCTCTGCTATTTTCTGACCCATAGCGAATTCCTTGCTTGTGTAGTAAGGATCAGATGCATCCTTGTACTGCTCAGGACGGTGTCTTTCAGCATGGTGAAGGTCTGTCTGAACAAATCCCGGACAATATATGCTAACGGAAATATCTGCGCCTTTTGCCTGAAGGTCATAGCTAACACTTTCAGAAAGTGCAACTGCAGCATGCTTTGTAGCGTGATAAGCGGGCATTCCATTTGAAGTGATAAGTCCTGCTACTGAGCATGTGTTCACGATATTGCAGTGTGTACCCTGCTTCATCATGATCGGAATAACCTTGTGCATGAAGTAAACATGGCTAAGGAAGTTAGCGTGTGTGATCCACTCCCAGTCTCGAACCGGTGTGTCCCAGATATCACCAGGAACCACAACACCTGCGTTATTCATAAGAAGGTCAATCGCGCCGAATTTTTCAATAACTTCATCAACCGCTCTCTCACAGTCTTCTACCTTTGTTACATCTGCCTGGATAGTGAAGATTTCTGCAGCTCCAAGCTCTTTTGCTTCCTTGGCAGCTGCTTCTACTTCGTCCTTTTCGATATCAAGAGCAGCGATGCGCATGCCTCTCCTTGATGCTTCTTTTAAAAATTCTTTACCAAAACCATTTGCTGCACCGGTTATCAGTGCAACTTTATTCTTGAATTCTTTCATCTGAAAACCTCCCCTTTACAGTGTTGATGCTCTGCCAAGTGCATCTGTTGTAGCTTCCGCAATTCTTCCGGGGAAGTTTGCATCGCCGAGTACTATTACATTGTCAAAGTTCTCTTCAAACTGTGCTGATACATCATTTGAGCGTACTCCAAGTGCAAGAACTACTGTACCAGCAGGAATTTTTGTCATCTGTCTTGTTACTGTATTCATTACAACAACTGATTCTTCATCTGCAGACATGAACTGCTGTCTTGTCATGACATTTACACCAAGTTTTCCGAATCTGATGGTGAAATCAGCGATCACAGAGCGGTAAAGACCTCTTCCGATGTCTTTTGTCATCTCTACAAGAGTAACTTTATTTCCGCCTCTTGTTGCAATGGTCTCAGCAGTTTCCATACCTGTTACACCGCCGCCAATTACTACAACGTCACCCTTTACTTCCTTTTTGCCCATCAGATATTCTTCAGCAGTGATAACATTGGCTCCATCAACTCCGGGAAGCCCTGGAACGATAGGTGTTCCACCTGTCGCAACAAAAACAGCTGTGGGATCAAGTGCCTTTACAGCATCTACAGTGCCTTCTGTATTAAGTCTGACTTCGATGTTGTTTTTCTTGATTCTGCAAACAAGAGAATCAAGATAAGCCTGAAGCTTTTCCTTCATGATAGGCTTTGTTGCAATATTAAGCTGTCCGCCAAGAGAGTCTGCCTTTTCAAAAATTACAGGCTCAAAACCTCTCTCCTTAAGTGTGAGTGCTGAAACCATTCCAGCAGGGCCTCCACCTATGATAGCAACCTTTCTGCCATTGCCAGTCTTTTCTACGCAGCTATAGTCAACTTCTCTTCCGCACTTGGGGTTAACGGCACATTTGATATGTCCTCCGTCTGAAAGTGCAGTGAAGCAGTATAGACATCCGATACACTTGTTGATCTCATCGCCTCTGCCTTCCTTAGCCTTGTTTGCCCATTCGGGATCAGCAAGATGAGCACGGCCAAGAGCAATATAATCACAAACGCCCTCCTCAAGAAGTGCTTCTGCAACTTCAGGATCCTTGATGTTATTTGTTGCAATTACCGGAATCTTTACATTTTTCTTGATAGCGGATGCGAGATGTTTCTTCCATCCCTGAGGATATGAAGAAGGCTCGATAATTGTTGTAGCAGATTCATAGATACCGCTTGAAACGTTGATACAGTCGATGCCGAAGCTCTCAAGTGTTCTTGCAA
Organism: Butyrivibrio sp. ob235; assembly: GCF_900109475.1. NCBI lineage: Bacteria > Bacillati > Bacillota > Clostridia > Lachnospirales > Lachnospiraceae > Butyrivibrio > Butyrivibrio sp. ob235. The sequence goes on along the minus strand of NZ_FOBE01000053.1, from coordinate 3,972 downwards.
TCTTGATTGTATCCTCAAGCTTTAATCCGCCTTCTACAAATTCATCAGCTGAAATTCTCACTGAAATAAGGAATCTGGGACCACACATGTATCTTATACCTGTGATTATCTCCTCAAGAATTCTTATTCTGTTGTCAAAAGATCCGCCATATCTGTCCGTTCTCTTATTTGTATATGGAGAAAGGAATTCATTTAAAAGGTAGCCATGAGCTGCGTGAAGCTCGATTCCGTCCATGCCAGCCTTCTGGCAGATGACAGCACCCTTGATAAAATTCTTTACAAGTGCTGAACACTCTTCTGTTGTCATCTCCCTTGGCATTTCCTTAGTAACCTTACACATAACAGGTGAAGGAGCAACAATCTGTCTGCCGCCTATCATGGATGATTTATTTTCCCTTCCTGGATGCTGAAGCTGAACAAGGATTTTTGTTCCATATTTGTGTACACGCTCAGCAAGCCTCTCGAGATGAGGAACATGTCTGGAATCTGTAGCTCCCAGCTGATTAGGTGTACCAATACCTTCTACCTCATCTACTCTTGTGATTTCAGTGATAATGAGACCCACACCGCCTTTTGCACGGTCTTCGTAGTATCTGATAATGTGCTCGTTAGCTTCTCCTGTTGGATCTGCCAGCGAAACTCCCATCGCAGGCATTACTGTGCGGTTCTTGATTCGCACGCTCCCTATACGCCCACTTTTAAACAATTTTTCGTAAGCCATAAGTACCTCCTTTAAACATATAAATGCTACTTATTGTGCATAGACTACAACAATGTTTCGATTTAGAGTTGCATCCATGAACATCAATGAATACAATAATTTTACTGGGGTATAAAATAGTGGTCTAGATTTTGCCTGCATAAACAGATGAGCATATATTGTGCTTGATGCACAACACAAATGGAGATGGATTTTATGAACTTTGAAGAAATAGCTGAAATAATGAAGAAAAGCTGCAACTGCAGCATAAACGTAGGGAATTCAAATCCGGAACTTACGCACTTTTCATTTTTATCTGATGGCATGCCATTAGATGATCCTTCGTGCCTCTATATTGGAAAAGTGGATACTGATACTATCAGAGAAACTGTAAAATCCCCCTGTATTCTCACAACAACAAAAGGACTTCCTGAAAATATCTCATTTATATATACAACAGATAAAGAGATGATGAACTGTATGAACGCTCTTACTTCTGCATTTTTCAGAGCCACTGACCACGAGAGCAGATTCAGGCATCTGAAAGAGCTGTCCAAGGAAAATATCTCCATAACGGAGCTCATAAACAAATCTGCCCTTTTCCTGGACAGATCCATTGTTCTTGCAGACTTAGGATTTAAAGTTCTTGCGCACTCCACTTCCGTATCCATCACTGACCCTTTGTGGAAGCGATATATAGAGAAAGGATCCTGCTCTTTTGAGTTTATTAATGCGATGAACGAGCTTATGCCTGCCCAGAGTCTTCCCAAGACTTCCGCCTGCTTTCAGGTCACATGCGCCAGCTCTACAGAAGAGAAACTGGCTTCACAGCTTTTCATAGAAAACAGGCCGGTAGCATATCTTGTTTTGCTCGATAACAACCGTGGTCTTACATCATTTCACAAGACATATCTGCCAAAGATAAGTGAATTTTTGTCAGCTTTTATCAATATACATAATACCTATCCTGATCTGTCAAAGGACGATACGGATATGTATATTAAGCTTCTTGATGGAAGTGAGGAAGATTTAAAGAGTACTGAGAAAATGCTGCCCAAACTACCTGAGCATACGTTTTGTGTGGTATTAAAGCCAATCCATCACTCAAGACATGAGCTCTTTTTTATCAAAAGAACTCTTGACTCCATGATACCCGGGAACACAATATTCATCTTCAGAGAACTTGTTGTTGTTATCTCTTCATATATCGGCATAATAGGTGACATAGAAAATAACGATGAACTTCTAAAAAATGTATCGGATGTAGGAATAAGCCCGGAGTTTAATTCGGCTTCTCTTTTCCCTCAGAGTTTCCAATATGCTCAGGAGGCATATCGTATAGGGAAACAAATTGGAAATCCGTCTAAAGTACACAGATATGAAGACTACAGATTTTACCATCTTCTTAACCATGTATCGGATATAAGCCTTTTGCAGTCCTATATACATCCCGCTCTATATAAGCTTCACCGTTATGACCTTGAGCACGACTCAGATCTTGTTGAAACCTTAAAGGTCTTTCTGAGCCTGTCCTGCTCCATAAAGGATACTGCAGATGCACTATTCCTACATAGAAACACCATGAATTACAGGATGACCAAGATTACAGAAATTACAGACATTGATCTAAACGACGCAGCAACTGTGTTCAGGCTTCAATGCTCATATCAGATCAATGGGATTCTACACTTATTATGATAGTAACTTTTATGATATAAAAGTCCCACAGTCTTTTCGTCAAGACTGTGGGATGAACTTATTTGTTTTCTCTTTTCCTTCTGATGTTCTTGAGGACCATGACTGCTATTCCAAGAACGATAAAAAACAGCATGAATCAGGTAGAACGTATAGAACAATTTTACAGGGAATTATACCGGGATGACTTCATACTATCTCATGGATTCCAGAGATTCCGGTTTGGTACGCAGGAGTTTTACGCCTGTGCCTCTACTCTCCGGTCGAAGTCCGGTAAAAATTCTGTTAGTTCCGGGTATGCTGCTTTTATTTCATCTACAAGGTTATGGCAATAAGCACAAGTGCAGACATCTTCTCGACCATATTCAGAATAGTATTCCTTTGTCTTGGCTATATCCATAATCTTCTCCGTTTAACATAATCATGTATTCCTAAATGCCGAGGGCATTAAAAGTTATACCATTTACAGTTCTTGTACTGATCAGGTAATTCATCCACATCGCCAACACATCCTATAGTTTCAATATATACAGATTTCTTATATGGGTATTTGTATTTATTAAGCCAATCTATGAAATCTTCTACATCAAAAAGTCCGCCTTCAAAAGAGAATTCATCGGCTATTTTTTCAAGATTCTTTTCTACTATGTCAGGAACAGAATAAACTTTTATATCACCATCAGCACTCAAGAGTACATTTTTCATCATAAATTCCTTTCGACCATCATTTTTAGCGGAGTTGGAGAACAGCACCATCCAATCAACTACCGCCAATTAATGAACCGTTAACTCCGTCCCCAAGGGGGTCCGTCCGTTAGGCCACGGCTGCCATCTCCTCGTTAATCAGGTCCTCACTTTCAGCCATTGCCTTAAGGCTAATAGAAATCTCCTTAAAATCCGTTGTTATTCCCCATGCAGCATTCATTGCATTCGGCACGCCCTTTTCATCATATGTTCCAATGATAAGGACAGGCTGTGGATACATAAGCGGTTTAGCTCCAAAATTTGTTCTGCTCATCTCTCTTCTCCTCCTATTTTTCTAAGACCATCTTTGCAAAATCTTCAAAAAAATATGCACTCGGTTTCTTGTCAGGATTAGCTTTTTTGAAAAAGCATGCCGGTATCTCACCCTGTCCCAGATTTTTTGCAATACATGGTGTGCATCCCTTATCATGATTAGTGGGATGATTTGGACATTTATGAACTACCACCACCGACTCTGCGTCGGAAGAGGTTTCTGTTATGCCGCAGAGCGGCATGAACCTTTGGGATGCTTAACGCATCCCAACGAACAGGGCATGTCCACTATGCCCCTATCCCATTGGGTTACCTTTGGGAATACTTTTCTTAAGATATTTGCAGCTCCGTTTATGTCTGCATTTGTTATTGTTCCATCGTAGTGCCTGTAGAGTCCACGCTTTATCCTTTTTCCCGAAAAAACATAGTCAGACTTCCTGCCCTTTTTATACACAGGGATCTCATCCATCGCAAGGAAATCCGCTTTGGATGTATAACTCTCTTCTGTAAGCGCAAACATGATCCCGTATTCAGCAAGCTTATATCTTAGCATATCTGCA
>NZ_FOBE01000055.1:0-10391 GCF_900109475.1 Butyrivibrio sp. ob235 | reverse complement strand
ATATTCTGAATTTCCTTCTAATTTATGTTCGAAAAGAATGATAAATGGATTTGATTTTTCTTTTAATATAAATGAGGATTGTATGGAAGAAATAAACGATTCAATAGTTATCAAATCAGCTGAAACTGATGAGGAGTTGTGCGGAAGAGGATACGTCCACTGTACTGCATGGCAGGAATCCTATAGAGGCATAGTATGCGACAGATATCTTGACACGATGACTGTAGAGGCTACAACAGCACGTGCCAGGAAGTTCCCAGACAATACCCTTGTGGCTAAGGATGGAGATCAAGTCGTAGGATTTGCGGTTTATAGTCCATCGAGAGATGAAGATCTACCGGATGCAGGAGAGGTTGACGCAATCTATGTGCTTTCAGAATACTATGGGCGGAAAGTAGGCTATAGATTAATGAATGAAGCACTTTCCCGGCTTAGTGAATACAATACCTTTTTTGTGTGGGTGCTCGAAAAGAATGAGCGGGCCATAGAATTTTATCACAAATATGGTTTTGAATTTGACGGATGCAAAAAGGAATGGACTCTTGGCACTCCTGTCTCAATAGTCAGAATGGTAATGAAAAGAGCATAATCTTTAAATATTATGCGCTAAGGAAAGGGGATTGAAATATGGAATTATTTGAGGCGATAAATCAAAGAAAAACAATTCGTGACTTTGAAAACGAAGTAATCTCAAAAGAAATTCTTGAAAAAATTATCTCCGCACAGGGCTAAAAGCACCGACGAATGATCATATGCGGGATTGACAATTTGTAGTGGTAACAGATAAGGATGTGGCAGTCAGGCTTCTTGAGTGAATTTCTAAAACAGTTATACAGGTAGCGTATCTTTCCCGCTGATTGAGAATATGAAGCTGTCGAACACAGGTGCCATACTTATCCGGAGCATACCGGATAAAAAGGAAATCATTGATGGATGAGATGGAACAGATCGGAGTCGTTTTTTTGAGATAAATGAGTAAGGAGATACGATTTTGGGGCAGAATGAAAAATACAGCGAGATGAGGAAGAAGCCAATGGAATATCGTAAGGTGTTTGACACAATCCCGGAGCAGTTTGATAAGTTCCGACCCCGTTACAGTGCGGAACTGTTCGAATATTTCATCAGGGAAGCCTGTATCGGAACTGAAACGAAGGTGCTGGAAATCGGCCCGGGAACAGGTCAGGCGACGGATCCGATTCTGGATACCGGCTGTGATTATAATGCCATTGAGCTCGGGGAGCATCTCTATGAGAAGATGAAAGAAAAATACGATACAAGACCGAATTTCCACATTGTGAACGACGACTTCATTACGCATGATTTCGGTGAACAGAGGTATGATGTGATATACTCTGCTGCGACGATCCAGTGGATTCCGGAGAAGGTCGCTTTTTCCAAGACGTTTGAACTGCTAAAGCCAGGAGGAACGCTGGCGATGATGTTTCTGATTGGGGATTATAAATCGCCCAACGAGGAGCTGTTTAACAATATCCAGAAGGTTTACGACGAGTATTATAAACCGGTGACGGAATACAAAAACATGAAGGAACCTTTTGACTATCTTCATGCGACTGACTACGGCTATGTGGATCTGACGCGGCATGATTTTTACGGAAAACGCATTTTTTCTGCAGATGAATATGTGATGTATTGCGGCACGCACAGCGATCACATTTTGATCCCCGAGCCCTATAAAACGAAGTTTTTCGAAGGACTTCGGAGTGTGGTGCTTGCGGGCGGAGATAAAGTCGAGTTCCGGGATACTTATGTGCTGTATCTGACGAAGAAACCGGCGTAGTGCATAGTAAAATATCTCAGAAGATAAATTGCCCCGTAGGAGACAGAGTTTTAAAAGCTCTGTCTCCTTTTTGAAATAATACATTGACGAATATCAATGTATGTGCTATTATCAACACATAGATAAACATCTATATAAGGAGAAGATTATGGCCAAATTAGACGAAGTGCTGATATGTAAGGCTCTTGGAGATCCCAACAGAATGGAAATAGTTAAGATGCTTTCTGATCAGGAGAAGTGCGGATGCAAGCTTCTTGAAAAGTTCGATATTACACAGCCGACTCTTTCTCATCACATGAAGATACTGGTAGATTCGGGACTGGTTAACGACAGAAAAGAAGGCAAGTGGCACTACTATTCAATAAACACGGACATCATGAAAGAATTCTGTGGATTTATTAAAACTCTCTGTAATGAAACTACCGGCAAATGCTGTAAGGGGAAAGTATGATGTGGGACTTTATTCAGACACAGATCCTGGGAATAAAGTGGCTGAACAATTTGGTCGGGGAACTCCTGTCTGCATTAGGATTGGATATAGATAGCAGGATAGGCTCCGGCATACACTTTTTTATCTATGATGTTATAAAGATCACGATCCTTCTTTGTTTGCTGATCTTTGTGATCTCATATATCCAGAGTTTCTTTCCACCGGAGCGTAGCAGGAAGATAATGGGCAGATTTCACGGAATCGGAGCAAATATCGTAGGAGCCTTGCTTGGAACCGTGACACCATTCTGCTCGTGCTCATCCATCCCGATATTTATGGGATTTACGAGTGCCGGATTACCGCTTGGAGTAACATTCTCTTTTTTGATCTCATCACCGATGGTGGATCTGGGGAGCCTCGTACTGCTTATGAGCATCTTTGGGGCAAGGATAGCTATCGTTTATGTTGTGATGGGACTTATGATCGCTGTTGCAGGTGGTACATTGATCGAGAGACTTCATATGGAAGATCAGGTCGCGGATTTTATCAGGAATGCAAACAGCAGCGTTGAAATAGAAACTCCGAGCCTCCCTGTTAAAGAGCGTTTAATATACGCAAAGGACCAAGTAGTATCTACATTTAAGAAAGTGTTTCCATACATTCTGATAGGAGTCGGGATTGGGGCTGTGATACATAACTGGATTCCGGAAAGCTGGATCAGGGCAGTGCTTGGGGGAAGAAATCCCTTTGGAGTGATACTTGCAACAATCCTGGGTATTCCGATGTATGCTGATATCTTTGGTGTTATCCCTATAGCCGAGGCACTCTTGTACAAAGGAGCTTTGCTCGGTACGATCTTAAGCTTTATGATGGCAGTGACTACACTCAGTCTTCCGTCGCTCATTATGCTGAAGAAAGCTATCAAGCCAAAACTGTTAGGAACATTTATAGCCATCTGTACAGTGGGTATCATCATTGTCGGGTATGGTTTCAACTTATTTCAATATTTATTCATCTGAAGGAGGATATGGTCATGAATATCAAGGTATTAGGCGGAGGATGCAAAAGCTGTGAGGCTCTCCTTGCATCTGCAAAAGAAGCAGTAGCGAAAAAAGGGATCGATGCGGAGATAGAGTATATCACGGATATGGAAAAGATCATGGGTTTCGGAGTGATGAGTATGCCGGCTCTTATGATCGACGGAAAAGTTGTTTCAGCCGGAAAGGTTCTTAAGGCTAAGGAAGTTGAAAAATTCTTATAGGAGATGTCAGGGATATGGAGGAGAATATTATGCTTTTTGAAACGAAAAAGTGTACTAATCCTGATATTGTGAAAGAGCTTTTTGTTGAGTATTCGCATATCAAAGGGGCAGAAAGCTGTTTTGTTTCCTTTGATAAGGAATTGAATGATCTGCCTGGGTATTATTCAGGTGGAGCGATAATAGTAGGATATGAAGAAGATAAACCCATTGCCTGTGTTGCCATAAAGAAAATAAGCGACGAAACCTGTGAAGGAAAGCGTCTGTTTATCAGACCGGAATACAGAGGAAAAGGATATGCAAGGATAATGCTCAAAGCAATGACGGATAAGGCTTTTGAACTTGGGTTTAAGGAATTGATTTTCACAACGAAACCGGAAGTTATGAGAATTGGATATAGCCTATATAAACGTTTGGGATACGAAGAATTATCAGAGGAAAATGGTATTGTATCAATGAGGATAGATCTTAGCAAGGAATATCCATATGGGTGATTACTAATTGTCTTTGGAGGTAATATGGAAAGAGAACTGTTTATAAGGGACGCTGATCCCGAAGATGCTAATAAACTGGTGGAGATATATTCATATTATGTTCTGAATACCGCTGTTTCTTTTGAATATGAAGTTCCGTCAGTTGCAGATTTTGAAAACAGGATCAAGACAACAAAAGAAAAATATCCATATATGGTGTGCTTATTAAAAGACAGGATCGTCGGCTATGCGTATGCGGGACCATATAGTTCTAGAGAAGCTTATAACTGGACAGCAACAACATCTATCTATGTTGATAAGGATTATCGCAGACAGGGTATCGGTTCGTTGTTGTACAAAGAGCTGGAAAAAAGGCTTAAAGAACAGGACATAGTCAACTTGCTTGCAGGAGCCGCCTATAGTGATGAAGAGGATGAATATCTCACACATGACAGCTATAAGTTTCATATACGATCGGGATATACAAAAGTAGCTCACATGAAGACTATAGGTAAGAAATTTGACAGATGGTATGATCTGTTATGGATGCAGAAAAAACTATAGTAAGAGGAGTCAAGATCTATGACACACAAAGAAAAAGCAATGAAGATATTTTATGAAAAATTCAATTGCTCGCAGGCAGTTCTTGGAGCATACGCGGATGATTATGGGCTGACGGTAGCTCAGGCTATGAAAGTGGCAGCATGTTTCAGCGGGGGCGTGAGAAAAGGTGAAGTGTGTGGTGCTGTATCCGGGGCAATCATGGTGATCGGGTTGAAATACGGAGACGGACCCGACTATAAAGCAACTGCTTATCCCAAGGCTGCTGAGTTTATGGAAAGATTCAAAGAAAAGAATGCTTCATATATCTGCAAGGATATACTTGGCTGTGACATATCCTCCGAAGCGGGGATGCTCTATGCCCGGGAGAATGGACTTTTTAAGGATATTTGTCCGAGAATGGTAGAATCCGCGGTTGATATTCTGGAAGATATGGAAATATAAGCAATTGGTACAGAGGAGAAATACGGAATTTTGATGGAGAGTATAAGGAAACTGATATCCGCATCAGGCATAACGAAGCTGTAAAAGCGATCGGAAAAGAAAATGATCACATTAAGTTCAAAACACTGCCAGAGTCAAAGGTTCTGAGCATCTATCATAAGGGCTCTTATGCTAATATCGGTGAAGCTTATGCATTTCTTATGAAATATGCAGACCAGAACGGATATACAGTAGCAGGTCTTGCCAGAGAGTGTTATATTGACGGAATCTGGAATAAAGAATCTGAGGAAGAATGGCTGACTGAGATCCAGCTTCCGATTGAAGACGTTACAAAATGAATAGAAGATATTACGGATCTGAAGCTGCAGAACAGTCTCAAATTGTCGGTTATTTGGAGATCGTTGTGCAATAGTAAAGAGAATAATTCAAATTTGACAAGATAATTTATATTACACTTTATACTTGAAACAACTAACATTGTTAGTATAATATTAACTAACAATGTTAGTTGTTTTTTATTAGGAGATGTTATGCCAAGAACAGGATTATCTAAAGAAGAAATAGTAGAAAAAGCTGCAGAACTGGCCAACGAAAAGGGGCTGTCTTACTTGTCGGTTACTACACTGTCAGAATATTTAGGAATCAAGAAGCCGTCATTGTACAACCACATGAAGACCATAGAAGATATGCGCAGAAGTCTTATGATATATGGGTGGCAAACTGTATCGGAAGATGTTGTCAGAGGAATTGATTCTTCAGATGAAAAAGCAAATCTATTTGAGTACGGAAAAAAGTTCTATAAGTTTGCAATGGAGAATCCTGGCGTATTTGAAGCGATGCTCTGGTATAACAAATACTCAGATGACACGCTGCTTTCTGCCACAGAAGGATTATATTCTTTTTTCTTCAAGCAGACAGATGGCTTAGGGATAGATCGTGAGATCGCTAATCACTTGCTTCGAACATACAGGGCTTTTCTTGAAGGTTTTATTATGCTTCAGATTCATAATTCCTTTGGAAATCCAATATCATTGAAAGAGAGCTTTGAGATATCACTGAATGTGATGATATCCGGGATGGATGGGTATAGAAATAAGAGGGGTAATAAAAATTGATTGAGTTCAGAAATGCTGAGGTGTCTGATGCAGAGTTGGTTGTAGATATATATAACGCTGCGTTTTTTGATGATTATGTAAAGTATGGTGAATGTCCGGCGTATGGTAGAACAAAAGAAGAGATGGAGCAGTCAATAATTGATTATCCTAAATTCATAATTCTTAATGAAAGTAAACCGGTTGGCGTCATTTCATGCAGGGAGCTGGAAGCGGGTAATTATGAAGTCGGATGTTTATGTGTAATTCCTGAGTTTCAGGGAAGAGGAATAGGAACGACTGCAATGCGATTTGCAATAACACATTATTCTGATTGGAAGACATTTACATTGGTAACACCTGTGGACAAAAGTCAAAACGTAAAATTCTATACAGAAAGATGCGGCTTTGATATCCAGTCTGAAGAAATGGATGGAAGTGTTAAAGTATACAGATTTATATTGAGGCGGATATGATGATAAAAGAAATATTTGGAAAAGTAAAAATATATAGGCTCCATTCGCGTGTTGATAACCGTGGATCTCTGGAATATGTTTTTGATGAAAACACTGCCTGTTTCAATGCCCGGGAGACAAGAATCTATAGCATGCCCAAAGAAGGAACTTTTTTTGGAATTCACTACAGAGAAGAGCGTAGCCCAATGACGAAGTTTGTGACAGTCATAAAAGGCAGAGGTATGGATTACGTTATTGATTTGAGAAAAGACTCCTCAACCTATCTTCAATGGGAGTCATTTGAACTGTCAGAAGAAAATGCACTGGCAGTACTGATTCCTGCAGGTTTTGGGCATGCTTTTATTTCATTGCAAAATGATACGATACAGTTTTATTCTGTGGACAGAAGTGGCAACGATGCTTATTCAAAACATATTAATTACATGGATTCCAAAATCGGTCTTAAACTGCCTGTACCCATTTCCGAAATCTCGGATTATGATTTAAGCGCTCCTTTTGTTTCAGAAAGGGGAGTTGTAGGAGAGTGATATGTTAATAGAAACTGATAGATTGATAATCAGAGATATAGCACTGACGGACGGAGAGACGTTCATTCATATGGCTTCTGATGGGAGCCTTAATGATATAGGCTTTGACAAAGATTCTAGTTCCTGGATGGATGACTGGATTATAGAAGCGCAAAATCTGGCGCGAGAGGACAATCCTCGAAAATCTTATCTTGCTTATGTGATTGAAGATAAAAGAACAGGCTCGACTATCGGATCTGTCGGATGTTCATATTATGAGGATTTGCAGAAAGTGGGCATTACTTATTTTATCGGAGCAGATTTTCGAAATAATGGATACGCTTCAGAAGCAACAAAGGCGTATATTTCTTATTTCTTCGAGCATTATGATGAAAATGAGATAATTGCCACTATACGTGAGGATAATGTCCCATCTTGGAAAACGATAGAAAGTGTAGGCTTTTCATTTACAGAGAAAAAAATGTACAAAGATCTCAACGATGCGAACGAAGAACTATATCGATTTTATTTGGCAAAAAAAACGGAAGTATCAAATAATGTGTGAAGAGCGTAAGAGAAAAATGGATATTCATATTCAACTTGCAGATATGAAAAATATTGATAGCTGCATAGACATTTTGCAAAATTCTGATTTAGGAAGAGCGTATTTCAGCGATTATGAAAAGGCAGCCAATATGCTAACATATGCAGTGGAACAAAAAAACGTATATGTTGCATTGGATGAAAATGAGAAATGCCTGGGGTTTATTTACTACATGACAAATGGTGTTTTTGGAAGCTACCCCTATCTTCATATTGTTGCAGTAAAGGAAGAATACAGGAATTATGGTATCGGTAAGCAGCTGATGAAGTTTTTTGAGGATAATGCTTCCGATTCTTCTTCAGCAAAATATTTCTTAACTGTAGATGATTTTAACCCGGGAGCGAAGATATTATATGAAAATCTGGGGTATAAGTGTGTTGGAGAACTACCTGATTTTTATAAAAATGGGATTAACTGCTATCTGATGATGAAAAGAAGAGGGTAACTAAATGATAAAAATCGAATTATTATCAGAGACAAATTTCTGTTTAGAATCATTAGATTCATATAACAGAAAACAGAATGTAAATAAAGTATATCGAAGAATAGACGGAGAATATGCATTAGTAGAATGCAAATATACCGAAGATTGGGACTTAAGCCAAAAGCGTTCTGTGGCAAAGCAAATAAGCAGTGATGACTATATTACATACATCGCATTAGAAAATGATAAAGTTATTGGCTTTATTGGGCTATTAAAGAAACTAAACGGTCCTTACATGATTCTTGATATGATGCAGGTATCTTCTGAATGCAGAGGCCAAGGTGTTGGCAGACGATTATTTGAATTTGGAAAAGCGGAAGCAATAAAAGCTGGTGCACAGGCTCTGTACATATCTGCCTGTTCTTCTGAGGAGACGATTGCATTTTACAGAGCAATGGGAAGTGGTCTGGCAAGCATTCCTATAAAAGAACTTGCTGAAAAGGAACCATATGACCTTCAGATGATATGTCCTGTAATAGACTGCGACAGATAATCGGAGATGAAACTGACAGAGAAGATGATTCGTTGGGCTGAATGCAAACTTGGCAGCACGGAGTATGCAGGCTGGTGTCTTGCGTTTATCGAGGATAGATGATGGTGAGACAATTGCTTTTATTCATTACTTGCTTGTAGATCCTGAATATCAAGGGCAACACATTGGGGATTGGTCTCTTATTGCATTATAGGTATAGTAAAATTGATTTTTTGTACATATTAAATCATTGGTGGGCAATAAAAATGATATGGATAATTATGCCAGTAGTTTTAATACTTATCATAATAATTGTACTCCCTCCAAGCTTGGACAGACTTCCTAAAGGACACAGTCTTAGCGAGAAGACAACACTGGAAATCGATGGAGCAAAGCTGGGGCTTATATTATTATCTGATAAGGAAGACAATCCTGTACTTTTAGTCTGTGGCGGAGGGCCGGGAATACCGCAATATATCTTGGAAAGTCTCTATCCTTCTGTGCTACCCGAGTATTTTACTGTATGCTATTTTGACTACAGAGGGACAGGGCTGTCATTTGACGGCAGTACCGATCCGGACAGCATGACTAAGGACAGGTTTATAGATGATGTTTTACAGGTAACAAATTATCTAAAAGATAGGTTTAGTCAGGACAAAATTTATATAATGGGTCATTCGTTCGGAACATATATCGCGCTCAATGCCGTGAAACAGTTTCCGGAGAATTATATTGCATATTTTGCAATGTCTCAGATTTGTAATCAGCAGCAGTCGGAGCTGATAGCGTATGATTATATGCGAAAGTGTTACGAAGAACAGGGTAACAGCTCAATGGCTTCGAAGTTCGATGAATACAAAATAAAGGACTCAGAAGAGGATTACCGAAAATATACTAATTCCAGCCTCCGCGACGAGGCCATGCACTCTCTCGGAGTCGGAACAACATCCGATATGGATAATGTAATAACGGATTTATTCTTTCCGAGCCTTCGGATAAAGGCTTACACACCAGGTGAGCGAATCAACATCTGGAGGGGAAAGATAGTTTCCGGAAAATATGCGGTTTCTAATGAATCGCGGCTATTCAATGCTTTTGAAGAGATTCAAAATATAGACATACCCATATATTTTTTTGCAGGTGAAAACGATATGACTTGCTGTACATCATTACAGAAGAAATACTATGAAATGGTGGAAGCACCTGAGAAAGAGTTCTTTTTCTATGAAGGATGCGCTCATAGTCCCATTTATGAGGACGGGGAAAAGACAAGGCGGATTTTTAATGATCTGTTTACGGATTTGTGCTTATAAGATCAAAATACGGTTTGTAGAGGAGAAAACATGGCAAAGGTAAAACTTACAATTACAGAAACCAAATGCAGGTGTGGTTATTACACAAAAGGTCAGGAATTCATCGTAGAAGATTTATGATGTATCAGCGAGAAAACTCCTTCCGACATAGTCGGTGGGGGATGAATCGCTGGCCCTCAGCGTTTAGCTTTGCTGTATCGTCCTGTTCTTTCATATTTTCTTTTGTGGTCATCCGTGCGCTGGCTTTCTATATATTTTTTCACTGTTTCAAGTGAAACGGACCCGGTTGTGGCACAAAAATAGCTCCTGCTCCAGAAAAGAGCATCTCCCCACAGAAATTTTTCTATATGTTCACGATATTTGATCCTGACTTCTTTAGAGAGCTGGGACTTTAAGGTGTTGATCAGTTTCAACGGAGCAACATCAGGAGGCATGGAAATAAGCATGTGTATGTGAACCTCTTCTGTAGTTCTCCATAAAG
>NZ_FOBE01000065.1:0-3282 GCF_900109475.1 Butyrivibrio sp. ob235 | reverse complement strand
GGTGGTGCATCATTGGAAATACAAAATGGATGAAATCGATGCAGCAGAGGATATAGCAAAAACGGTCTAGTTAATTTTTGCACGGACTACTAGTTGAAGTGGCAGCATCTTCATTTTCATTCGTTTCTGTTTGTTCTATAGTTTCATCTTGAGTTGTAGTTTCATCTTGAGTTGTAGTTTCAACTTCGGATACTTCGTCACTCTCTACTACATTCTCTTCTACATCAGCCAAAACAGTATCTGCCTCTTCATTAGTGATAATCGCGCGTTCTTTGGTATTTTTATAGTATGTAACACCACCAAATAATGCGCCTGCTCCTATCACTCCTGCTACGACTCCTGCAATTAGCTTGGTTTTTACAACTGTTTCCGCCCCTTTTGTAGCTGTAGATATAACTGCGCTTGCCGCTTTTCCTGATGATGAAACTGTTCCCTTCGCCATAAGGCCCTTGAGATTTGCCCCCATCTCCGGTGTTCCGGCACTTGCAGCATACGCTTTCGTCTCCGTGCCAAATAGAAGCAGCATAAATGCAGTAAAGGAGCAGAGCTTTATTCCCTGTTTCTTCTCAACGTCGCCTACTGCCTCTTTGATTTTGCCTTTAGCTCTGTTCAGATGCGATTTCACAGTATTAACAGGTATTCCAAGATCATCTGCAATCTCATCCTGTTTCTGCCCATTATAGTAAAAGCCGATAACACAAGCCCTCTGTACATCAGTTAAGTCATCTATTATTCCGCGAATAATTGCTATTTTTTCCTTATTATCGACTATATTCTCCGGGATAATGGCTTCGTCATCCGGTATTGAATCAAAATATTCATTGTCAGATTCAGCATCTTCAGACGCAACCAATACATCTTTGTTTTTCTTCAGATAAGCAAAAGCCTTTCTGTTAGCTATTGTCGCAGCCCAGGAAAGGAAGCCTTCCGAATCCTTTAATTGGCCTATACTTTTATATATCTCCGCATAGGTTTCCTGAAGGATATCCTGAGAAACATCTTCGTTTTTCACAATATGGATTACACAAGTATGAAGATATTTATAGCTATCTTCGTAAATTCCGGTAAAGGAATTGCTGTCGCCATTTTGTAATCCGGTAACAAGTTGCTGTAGTTCTTCACTTGTTTTCATCTATTCTGCCTCCAATGCAAAAAGTATCCTTTATAGTTTTGATTAATAATATTATTATTCAGGCTATTCTATTTGTTTTGCTTGCGATAATGCTATATATCCCATTATTTCAGGCTCTACAAGCTCTCCCCATATGGTCCCGTTCGAATCAACATGGCATTCGCCTATATGTAATATTGTATTATTGGGAATCTGATCAACAATGGCATATTCTGTGCCACAGCCTTCCCTGACATTAACATATCCGTCAGGAGCATCCACAACAACTGTAAAGCCCTCATTGTTATACACATCGACCTTATACCCTGCAGCATTCATTGCGTTCTGAAGAGTTTCGTAATCGCCATCAGGGCCTCCCTCAGGATCAATCTCATCATCCAAATCAGTTTCTGAATCAGTGCTGAATGAAGGAGTAACCATTCCATCAGGCTTTAGGTCCGGATCGTACCCAATGGACTCAAGGCCTATTTCATCTTTATGGTTCATTATTGTTCTATAGATTCCCTTATTCATACTAAAGCCATATACAATACTGCTGATTACACGCTCCTCAAAAACAGGTCCATCACCATATATTTTTCTCGCCTCAATATATGCATCTTTATCTATTTCTACTTCATCCTTAATATGATGAACTGTATAATTTTCATCCTGCCATCGCTCCAATGTTGTAAGCAGCCATCTTGCTCCGTACCGATTATAAACATAATATTCAGTATGGTTATGCGGTTCACTGGACTTCAAACTTTCAGGATCACTCTCATAAATTAAGGTTCCTTCATGAGATCCATAATTCTCCGGCTTGTCATCAGTTAAAATTCTCCGCAGTTTCGCGTCCTTTTTGTCATATGTATATCCCCATATTCCCCAATCAGCGATGAGGAACATCTCATCAAGCGCATCCAACGTTATATCACTATACTTAATATCAGAATAGTCAGAAATATACTCTGTTTCCGCCTCAATGAACTCTTCCGGAAGCCTTCCGTTCAAATATAGATAATAAGCCTGATAGCAATCAGGATAAAAGCGATATCCTTCATCATATTTCCCGCCCCATTTAGTATATCCATAGTCATTTTCTGGTTGGTCATCATCTTCATCAGGGACATCCTCAAAAGTCACGTCATTAGCTCCAAGCAATCCCCATTTCTTACTCCCTTCAGTAATGTCGTTATAAACACCTATGATTGGAAGATCTTTTATTTTTTCATCAAAATCCTCATCTCCGCAGATTTTTGCCCTCTCATCACTAACAAATTCAACTTTCAGCTGTTTGCCATTATCATCTTTGAAAACTGTTTCATACCCGGTATAAGTATTTGACGTAAAAGTAACCCCAAATAATTTTTCAAATCCACGAACTGTAGTAGGTATATGAACTCTGACGCCTTTGACATAGAAGCATCTCTCCGGAAATAGCGGATTATAGTCATCACTTTCCAAGAACTCTTTGTCAAAATTTTTTATCCATATCTCATCAATTATAGTTGCGGTATCTTCCGGTACCACTTTCTCAGAAGCTTCTTCATTTGTATCTTCAATCGGCTCTTCATTCAACTCTTCATTCTGCTCTTCATTATATTCATCATCTGAAGCGTTCTCATTTATTTCCTCCCTGACCGATTCCGTAGGCGCAGATTCTCCCGCTGTTTGCTGCGCCACCGTCTTATCCGCACCACAACCTGCCAATATCAATCCTGAAATTAGAATATTTAAAATCATTGATGTTCTTTTCATTTTTCCGATCCCTTTTTTTAATATCATTCCTATTTCTATAATTTCTTTTATAGCTTTATTCCCCGCTCTTTATTCTACGAATATCTATTTTTGACTCTTGCGCCAAAAGCATCTTGTCTTCAGTGCTGCCCTGCACCTCTATACTCTGTCCCTCTCGCAGGAAAATTGCATCCTTTGCCGCCTGCCTACCGACAGATCTGACATGATGCTTTTCCTGCCCCTGAAGTACGTTGTACATAACTGTGTTATCAGCAACTATTATTTTCCCTTCAACTCTGCCGCATATAATCATATTTTACCCCCTTTCCACCTATAGGTAGTGTCAAATTTACTACCCGTTTTTAGTTCTAAAACCTTGATTTATTGGGAGTCCAAAATAAAAAGAGCATTGACCCCCTCTTTTGGTATAA
>NZ_FOBE01000056.1:0-10109 GCF_900109475.1 Butyrivibrio sp. ob235 | reverse complement strand
CTGATCAACACCTTAAAGTCCCAGCTCTCTAAAGAAGTCAGGATCAAATATCGTGAACATATAGAAAAATTTCTGTGGGGAGATGCTCTTTTCTGGAGCAGGAGCTATTTTTGTGCCACAACCGGGTCCGTTTCACTTGAAACAGTGAAAAAATATATAGAAAGCCAGCGCACGGATGACCACAAAAGAAAATATGAAAGAACAGGACGATACAGCAAAGCGAAGCGCTGAGGGTCAGCGATTCATCCCCCACCGACTATGTCGGAAGGAGTTTTCTCGCTGATACATCATAAAACAACATGCTATTCCCAAAATAAATATAAGACCGATAAACTTTATAACACTTTTCGGAAAATCATAAAGATTACCATTCATGTCTGTCCAACCCATGTAACTAAATACTGTCTTTTTCTCTGTATTGCTATATCCCTGGCAATGTCCATAAATTTATTGCCCCTGCGCTCTGCATCCTCCAGGACATTCCAATACTTATCTACATCGAAGGATGCAATATCCACATCATCACTTTTCAGGCGTTTACAGTCAACAACTTTTTTAAAAAAACATGTGATTTCTTCTGCTGCAAATGATTACACGTGTTATTTAAGAAAACAAAGACTCTACCATTATACTGAATAGAAAATTTGCACACAATCATTATCGACTGTGTGCAAATAAGCTCGTAAAAAACCAATCATGCTGATATTCGATGGTTTTTATTCCGATTTACTGTTCCAACACTTTAAGATCAGATCTCTCATATTTTTTTTGACCTTTGCGGCTTTTCTTATACTTCCAGCATCTTATAGCATCATCCAGCGAAGCACCTTTGTTATCTGCAAAGAAATCCCTGATATAGGTATTATACTCAAACTGCTTTCCAATAACGGTCTGCCCCTGCTTTGCTGTTCTTTTGATCTCATAATAAGCATCAATGGCATCACCATATGTTTTCCCAGAATTCGCTTTGAGCCATTTTTGAAATGTCACATTGAAAGAAAATGACTCTCCTATTTTGCTCTTAAAAAAGGCTCTATGAACCTCCGAACAAATAATGTTCTCTTCAATTTTACTGGTCTCTGTTATAGTGGTTATCTTTGCCTTTCTTTTAGTAGATGCTGTCCCCGATGAATTCTTGATTTTCCCCGTATCAAGATAGTATGCAATCCTCTCAGTAAGCTCTTGTTTTCCGCCGGAAGCAGGCAACCCGTTATCGTGGCAGAACTTTACAAGTTCTTCCTTCAGGTAATAATATTCAAGAAAATCTTGTCTCTTTAATCCCAACGTTAGTGTAGGTCTTTCAGACATACTGTCCTCCAATATCTTCCAATTTTATCCTCTACTACTACGATGTTAAAAACATTGTTTAGTATCAAGTTTGGAAACCCTTCTTTTTATGAATCATCACAATGATTGCAGCAATCACAAAAACTGAATTGCTTACTATCGTCTGTCTAAGATTTCCTCCAGTGCTTGATGCTCTATCAGCAATAGATTTCCCAGCTATTAGTCCGTACTTCGATAGTGTCATAAAATCCAAAGCAGCATGAAGAATAATCATTCCAAGTAGATTCTGCCACTTAACATATATTGCACACATCAATAATCCAAACATTGTATTAGCAAGAACCTGAATCAATGTCGCCTTAATATTCCCGTTCGCAAAATAGTTTCGAAAATGATATATCCCAAAAAACAGTGCTCCCAAAACTACGGATAGTACAGCTCTCTTTCCCTCTATACCAAGCCTATCCATGATAAGTTGCGTTACAGTTCCTCTCATGAACAATTCCTCAGAAAGGCCAATCATAAGGACAAAACAAATATAAAAAAAGATCTCAGTTACTGATTTAAACCTGGCAAAACCATTAATTGTATCCACTATAGTTACAACAGTTCCCATAATTGATATAGCCAATATTATTGCACCTGATAATAGACTGTTACCTAAATTTCTAAATGGTTTTTTTAATGAATCCGTTGTTCCTATGATAAATGCTATGAAAAATGACGGCAAAACCTTGGTTATTATCTCCCTAACAAAGAACGCCACATTAGATGCCCCAAACGATAACCGAAATATCTTTATAATTTGCCATATTGCCTCATGTATAACCAAATCTAAAACAAATGCTACTATAATTGCCAGCACTGTATGATTTTTGAAAAACTTCTGCATTACCATTTGTACCTCTCAGTGTTTTTGTTATTTTTAAGATATCATGCAATTTGTACCTTAGTACATTTTACTGTAATATATCTTCACAGTAGTTCCCTTTTCCCGTTCAATCCTCTGAGTCTTATTTCTTCCAACTGCTCCACCGATAAAGTTCCTGCCTTGTAAAGCTTGAGATATTCATTCTCTATAGAGCTATTGAAAATCAGAAGATCATCGGTATTGATTGTCACCTCAACGCCATTTTCAACCAGCGTCTTTATTGGATGATGCTCATAATCTTTGGCATAGCGAAGCATCACATTGCTCGAGGAACAAACGTTGAGCTGTATGTGATTATCCGCCAAAAATCGCATGGTATCTTTTGATGTGGCAGCACCAATCCCGTGATGAACTTCATCAAGTCCCAGCACTTCAACTGCTTTTCTTACATCATCTGCAGATCCCGACTCACCAACATGTATTATCTTAGTAAGTCCGTAATGTTCAGCTTTTCGATACAGGGGAATAAAAGCTTCAAATGGTCGAATATTCTCGCCGCCGCAGACATCGAGTGACTTAAAGAATCCTGTCTTTATATACTCATCAATTGAATCTGTCGCAGAATCGATATCGCACGCTGATATATAGGTAAGTTCCGGTTGTGAGAAGATTCTGCTTAACTGTAAGCTTCCCATCAAGAACTGAATTCTGAAAAACGATTCCGATTTCTTTTCTGATGGAATCATCTTCTCTTCCAAGCTCGTGTCCCATAACAAGGACTTCACCTGATGACTTTGGAAGTATTGTGCTCAGCATATTTATTGTCGTTGATTTACCGGCACCGTTTTCTCCAAGGAAAGCACAACTCAGATGAGTTGCACTTTTCGTAAGGTGAAATACATTTTTTAGTTTCAGGACAAATCCAGACGCCCCGAAATATAGTATTTGTAATGCTTTTTCTTGCAATATTCTCTTATTTTATTGCTCAATTTTTTATCCTTGGTGTATTCCAGCAGATAGCATTTTTTATGGGCACGTTTTACAGTCTTTAAGTATTTTTTGAAATATTTCGTTTCATCGGAGTCGTTTTTCCCAAACTTATCCTTATCATAATCAATTATTTTTGAAAAAACCGTCTCCTGATTTACACCATCAAGAATCCCGTTAAGGTTGCCATTTTTCTCGTAATATTCTGTGATGAAGGTATCTCCTCCATTGATTATGACTTTTCCCTTTTTGCTAAGACCTTTGAGAATATTTTCCACACCGGCATATATGTTTTCAGTATGATACAGATAATAAACATCGATATTATCTACAAAAAAACCATCTACTCCGGTTTCATCTATCTCCGTAGAAAGCTCATTCAGGATAAAATTCTGCCATTTCTCCGTTGAGACATCGACCCATTTTTCATCAGGCCAATTATCATACACACCAAGTGTTATATCTTCGAATCTGCTGTAATAATCCCGATAATTCTCTATAGCTCCGACATTGATATAGCTGTAGACTTTATGTCCCTTTTTCTTTAGCTTCTTAATATCTTTTGATGAAAAGCCATTCTGAACATCGAGGACAATTGTCTTATAATCCCCAAACTTTTTCATGGCACTCTTTCCGGCATTTACCGATAGAAAAACGCCGTAATCGTAAGCAAATTTATTCCCGGCACAAACATTCATGCTAAACACTCCCATAAAAAAGCATACGCACAATGTCAGCACCAGACCCCTTCGGCTTAAGTTTCTTTTAGCCACACTTATTAAATTCCCCATGATAAACCTTTTCGTTCTCCTCACATATATTATTATTTGCCCGTAATTATTTTACAAAGCATAATCTGAAATGTACATAAGCTATTCATTAAAACTCTGAAATGAAATATTAGCCACTTCATATAAAAAACTCCTTATAACAAAAAAGTGTTCACGAAACCAACCGTTTTTGTGAACGCACATTAATGGAGATTTTCTACTATTATAATAAAGTGCTTTTATGATAGAAGCCAAAAGAAGATAAATCATATAACACTTTCAATTAATTGTACTGTTTCAGACAATCCACCCTCAGTCCTGATCTTATCAGATATTTCCATTGCATTTTTGCTTTTTTCATCATACGTATCTTGCATTTGAACAATGGAATTATAGATATTTTCTTCAGTCAGCTCCTTTGCTTTCAATGGTTCCGTGGCCACATTTAAATTTCTAAGCTGCATTGCAAATCCCATCTGGTCCAGCACATGAGGAACCGGTATAGACGGTATTCCATAGATCATGGTTGCAGCAGATGTTCCAAAACCACAGTGATGAATCACGAAGCTGCACTGTTTGAAGAGCCAGCTGTGAGGAACACTCCCAACAGACATCATTGTTTCCGGAAGTTTATACTCTTCAAGTGATTTTTGAAAGCCTTGTATGATTGCCCTGCATCCCGCCTTTTGAAATGCTTTGACAAACATATCCAGTTTATCCGTTTCTGCTTTATCTTCGAATGACATTGCGCCGAGTGCGAGCAGAACAGGCTTTTCACCACTTTTAAGAAAGGCTGTTAATTCCTCACTTGGCGAATATACCTCCTCTTCTTCAAACCAATAGCCTGTCAAAATATGCTGGTCTTCCCAATACGGGCTTCTTGTCACAACAAATTTACTTATGGGGATCAGGTCGAGTTTTTGAGACATCAGGGAATCACCGACTCTCATCGCTTTAAGACCATAAACCTTTCTGATCTTGTTATATGGCTTGTTTATCTGTTTACCGATCAAGCCCCCGATAAGCTTATTAATAAATGTCTGCGGCTTTTTCTTTTCGGGGATCATTTCAATCTGCAAAGTCACGTTTACTGTGGGAATATTCAAGGCCTCTGCTTCTACTGCTCCCATCTGACTGTGACTTACTATGATAAGATCATTTCCTTTGCATGCCTCATATATTTCATTCGTTGAATTCTGAATGATCTTAAATATGAAATTCATTGTCCTAAGCATGCTAAGGGCAGCATTTGAACTTTTACCTCTGATAACTGCTGCTTCCATCTCTATATCAATATCAGGTCCGACGGGAAGAAAAGAAATACCCGATTCTTCAATAAGTTTTCTCCAACAGGGATGAGAACCGAGTTTAACATCATGTCCGTTTTTCTTAAGAGCCCTTGCAAGATATATGTACGGTTGGATATCTCCTCTTGTTCCCATTGTGAAAATGATAGTTTTCATGAAATATATAACTCCTAACCTGCTGCATTATATAAAAATATAATATTCAATCAGAATGCTACCCCCATAATAAACTTATAAACAGGTATCACTTCTATGGTAAGACCATCTTTCGTAATCGTACGTTCTTCCTCATTAGTAACTATAATAAGGCGTCGTATCCCCTTTGTTTTCTCTGCAAAAGATACAAGACTCTTAGTCTCTCTGTCTTCTGCTGTCTCTAAACTATACGCAACCTGAATAGCACAGTTTTCTTCAGGAATAAAGAAATCAATATCTATTCCCGTCCGCGTGGATTTGAAATAATATACTTCTTCAAACCTACGCTTTAAATATACCGCAACTGCATTCTCTAATAGCGCTGATGGTTTATCTACAAGGAACAATGACAAAATGCCATTATCATAAAAATAAAACCTTGGAGTGCTCTCTTTTTCTGCAAGCTTCGAGACATAATTCCTGTTTCTGAACAGGAGATATGCGTTTTCAGCGTACGAAACGTAGTCAATCATCGAATCTGTTGATGTCTTAATTCCTGTTGCTTTTACATTCCCTGCCAGCGTATTGAAAGATATTTCATGCATCACTGTTTCAGCTATTTTCTTTATCATAAGCCTGAGGGCCATCTTATTATTCACTTTTTCACGCTCTATAATGTCTCCAAGGAGAACCTTCTCATAGACACTCTTAATATATTCTCTTTTGTTGGATAAAAGCTGCGCTTCAGGAAAGCCACCACTCAAAATATATTCCTGGCATCCTCTGCGAACTTTGGCAGCTTTAGAAGTTGTCAGAAATGCCTTTTCATCATGAGCTATCTCCTTGTAATCCAGTGACTCACTAAGAGAAAAAGGCATGATCATTTTGGACAAATATCTGCCTCCAAGAGCCTTTTCCATTTCAGAGCTAAGCATCTTAGCATTGCTTCCCGTAATGTATACATGCTTTTTCTGATCAGCCATTCTTCTGGCAAAATGTTCCCAGCCGTCAATGATCTGAATCTCATCAAAGAAATAGTATAACTCTTTGGCATCCGTGAACTCATAAGCAGTCTCTACGATGTCATTAAAGTCATCCTTTGAAAACCCCAATAGTCTGTCATCCTCGAAATTGACATAAATTATCTGAGACCAATCGCATCCTGCTTCAACAAGTTCTCTGGCTATTTTATATAAAAGTGTCGATTTTCCCGCTCGTCTAAGCCCGACAAGAATATAATTGACATTCTTTTCGAAGTCATAGTCACGTTCTATGATTTCAGCACTTTGAATTATCTCAATCTGATCAAGGATGACCCGTTTCAATATATCATGATTCATGTCCGCCTCCGGTTATCATATTGATACGATGTTCTATGTTGATTTTATCGCTCGCACACGACAAAATCAAGAATATTTATCTTGTCAAAAAGACAAGCAACAGTATCAAATGCATAGAACTTGGCAAAATAAAGAAAGACTGATTACCTACGCGCTCAGATGCCTTATCCATGAAATCCTCATGAAAAAACAAGGAAGCATTTGGCTCTTGCCTGCTCCCTTGTCCATCATAATAATATCACGCCTAAAAAAGGTCTTCCATACTCAATCTATACTCAATCTATACTCAATTTATACTCACTTCAGTTTAGCTCCATCAGAAAATGCATTGCCAACTTTCTCACCAATTCCAACGTAAGCATTGTTAAATGGATCAAATGCTATAGGTCTAAGCTTTTTCATATCAACCTTGCCATCTGTAATCACACTGTCGTCAGCACTAACATTTACTATCTCGCCAACAAGTATGCCGTCTGTGAAGCTCTTTACCTTACATTCTAAAGCAAGAGGGAGTTCATCGATGAGAGGCGCATCCACAAACTCACTCTTTGTTGCATGGAAACCGGCTTTTTCAAACTTATCAGGAACCTTCCTGCCGGATTCTATTCCTACATAATCACATGCAACAACCTGATCTTCAGTAGCCATACTTACAGTAAAAGCACCTCTTTTAGCAAGATTATCAGTAGTCTTATGCTCTGAAAGGCTAATAGATATCTCTTTAAAATCTGTTGTGATTCCCCAGGCAGCATTCATTGCATTGGGAACACCGTTCTCATCATATGTTCCGATAATAAGTACCGGCTGTGGGTACATAAGTGGCTTTGCTCCAAAGTTTGTTCTGCTCATACTTTATCTCCTTTTGTGTTATCTGCCCAATTGTAACTCAATGCTGCTTACCAATGTTTCCGGTTTTGCTGATGGTGCAAACCTTTCAGCAACATTTCCTTCTTTATCTATGAGAAACTTGGCAAAATTCCACTGAATTCTCCCAGGTCTTCATACTGAGGCGTAAGTCCGCACTTTGTCGCTGTATTTACTATCAGCAGCACCTTACCTTTATACTCAGATAATGATACATCATTTCCTTTATTGTCTTTCACTGTAAAATCATAAACATTCATGTCTTTATACTCCATTCTCTGCGCCAAACTGTCTTGCTGCCTCAATCTTACCGTCGATATTAAGCATATGTGCGTAGAAATAATCCTCTGCAACAGCTATGCCTTTTCCCTTAAAGATTTTCTTCAATGCCAAGACTGTTCTTCTCGACCAGTTTGAGGTGGTAAAAAGAACTATCTTTCCCACCATGCCAGGATCAAGTTCCTCAGCATACTGCCTGAGCTCTGGTGCCATTATATTGGCATATGGGGCTCCTCCAAGAAAAAGAATATCCGCTTTTTCTGTCAGTTTCGGCTCATCATCTATGCTTACTGCTTTTGTTGCAGCCCCTTCGGCTATTGCTTCAGCTATTCTTCTTGTGTTTCCAGCTTTCGTCCTTGAATAGTAACGAACTTCTACTCTTCCCATTACCTATATCCTCTGTGTTTTGTATTTGTCCCTATTAGATTGTGTGCAATGTTTATGTATATAACCTAAAGTCCCGTCATTTTATACCAAGGATTATGTCGGGACAGGTACTTCCATAAGCTCATAGAGCTTACGTTGTTTGTTAGTTATTTCAGATAGATGATGCGCTCTGCCTGGCTGCTGGTAGTATTCAATAACATCCAGTTCATCAAGCAATGACTGCATTGTGTAATCACTGAACAGGCCATGTTCATCCATCTGTTTTTTGATATAAGACATCAGCTGCAGTGCTACGAACTGCACAAAGAGTTTACCTTCGAAGTTTTCTTCAGATGCGACAGACATCCTGCGCATGGAAAGGCGCTCTTTGAGGTTACCAAAGGACTTCTCAATAAGATCCTTCAGCCTGTATATACGAAGCGCTTCGACAGGATCCTTGATGCCATTGGTCATGAGAGCAAAATAGCCATAGTTACGCTCAGCCTTGCGAATTGCATCCTCATTGAATGAGTAGGTTTTTCCTCTTACTGGTGTCTCATGTATTGTAAAGTACTTCTGATACAGCTTTGTATCTTCCGGATCAGGAGTGCCATTTACCAGGTTGTTTTCAAGGCGGTCAAGCATTGCATTGAACCGTACCTTGTCATCAGTAGCTTTCTGGTCATTGTAGTAGAAATGGAGATATATACGGTGCTTGGCAGTAATGACTTCACCGGAGCGAGGTTTTTCCTTGGTGTATTCCCATTCCTCTGTGAATGACATGACATAGAGCTTTAGCTCAGAATTATAGTTAAAGCGGGTAACGAAATCATCACGGATCTTGTTAAGACGGCTGCTTACAAGATTCAGTGATAGCCTGGCTCCTATGAGGAACTTATGATGATGCTTCATCAGATCATTTATGTTCTTCTCGCTGTAGAAGCCTCTGTCCATGACAAGCTTGAGTTTCTCAAGTTTAAGGAAATCAACATCCTTAACGAGGTTCTCTATAGTCTTAACATCAGTAATGTTACCTGCCAGTTTCCTGTAGTAAACAGGGAGCATTGATTCCTCTCCATACAGCAGAGCAAGATTTATCTGCGGAAGGGAATCACCTTCCTTGTTCTTTCCATACTTGGCCTGCTTTATCAAAGTCGAGTATGAGGAGATAGATGTTGTATCAAAAGCGAGGTATTCATCGCAGGAGTGGCGCTTTGCCTGATATTTGAAGTAATCCATCTTGGATTCTTCAGTGATCAGTCCGAAAAGTTCACTGCTCCTCTGAGAAGGAATATCCTTGCCATAAGGATGCCTGTGGGTGCTGCCCCATTTGGTGAAACGGTATAATGGCAGCCCTTCCTCGATAACGAGGTAGTAAGCTATGGAGAGAATCTGTGGTGCCAGTGAGCCGTAGCACTTTCCAAGATCACCGGCAATGCCTGTCTTTTCAGCAATCCTGTCAAGCAGGTATGTTGCTCCATAAAACTGACAAAGACAGATGTCTGTTGGTACAGGCCCGGTCTTGGAAGTCGTGAGACTGGCTTCATATTCAGCTTTGAGACGATGGAAGTTTTTGTTGGGCTTGAAGTCCGTTCCATCATACTTGCCAATGTACTCACGCTTATGATCAGCCTGCTGCTTTTCTGCATTCCAGAATGGGTGATCAATATATGCGTAACCATTCTGAATGCGGACTTTATCAGTGATCCAGGGCTCATTTATCTTGATTTCCATAACCCACCTCCTTGGTATAATTATACCAAGGCATTGACGGAATATCAAGCAAAATCTGTGTTTTTGATACAATATTTTGTGCTCGCAAAGCCAGTAATATCAAGGATTTGCGGTAGTAACTGTTAACGATTTATACCAGAGCCTTGGTATAATTTCGCGGGAGCGCAGG
>NZ_FOBE01000057.1:0-9733 GCF_900109475.1 Butyrivibrio sp. ob235 | reverse complement strand
CCTTACCACTTCCCATCTTTCCTTTCTTACAGGACTGTCTTTTAATATCTGGTTACAAGTCGTAAGCGTTTCTGAGATGTAGTCCAATGCCATCTGTAGTGCTTCATTCCTAACTCTGTAAACAAAACCTGCAAAGTCTCTTGGATCCTCCGAGAAATCTTTTGATGCCTTCTGAAGATTTGGTACTCCATTCTCAATAAAATGCTGTATACTATTTAACACAAGGGGACTCCTCCGTTTGGTTATTTTGGCTTGGACACCGTAAATAACTATATCACGAAGGAAATCCCCTTTTTCAATTAATCCTACAAAAACTTTACGCTAGCATAAATTCATTACCATAGCTGTCATAATATCTTTTTCATCTGGATTGGATTCTGCAATCATAAGGGTAATAGCCACAAGCGCTCCATCACTTATTATCTTCTGTCCATCCCTAAAAAGTGCGTTGTTTCTGCTCAAAAACTCCAAGAACAATGATGCTGCGATTCTCTTACAGCCATCCTCAAAAGGATGGTCTTTTATCATGAAATAAAGAAGATTGGCCGCCTTTTCCTCGAGCGAAGGATACACTTCCCCTCCAAAGACATCCTGATAGACTGCTGCCAGAATGCCTTCCACTTTACCAACTTCTTTCTCTACACCAAATACGTCTGATTTAAAAGTATCCTCCATGTAATTGACCATCTCTCTGCAGTCTTTATAGGTGATTCTGTATATTGGGCTCGATCCTTCAGGCTTCTCAAGAGACTGGTGATCATATTGATCCAAAAGCATAAGTGCTTGCGTGTATAAATTTACAGCCTTAAGTACATCCTGTTGCTCAATATCCAATGTCCCTGCAATCATCTTTGTTTGTATTTCCACAGTTTTTTGAAGTGCCTGTAACCTGCGCTCGTTGATAGCACAGCCATTTAAAGTATACTGTTTAAGCACCGCACTTGCCCATCGTCTGAAAGCTATACCTCTCTTTGAATTAACTCGATATCCAACAGAAAGTATCATATCAAGATTATAAATCTTTGGTTTTCTTCCTCCGGAACTTTTGTCGGAAAAACCGACAGAAGTCTCATCAAGCTCTCCTGAGCTAAGAATATTGCTAATATGCTCGCTTACCGTAGCATGCTTAACATCAAATAACTGCTCGATTTGTTTCTGTGTTAGCCAAACTGTTTCTTGCTCAGGACTTATCTGCACCTCTATCTCTGTATTCCCGTCTGTAAATAAAACAATTTCATTCTTTGCCATTAAATTCCCCTCTATCCTTCATTATTTTCTCATATTCCAGCTGATAAGCGATCAGCCTCGGAATATACTCCGGAGGAGTCCTGCGCCCTGCTTCCCAATCCTCTAAAGTACGAACCGGTATACCAGTGTGAATCGAAAACTCTTTTCTTGTTTCTCCCGTGCTCTCTCTTAATTGCTTAATTTTCTCTGCTATATCCATAATTGCACCTCCACGCAATGCGTCAAGTGAATTATATCATGCCTTTCCATCACTCGCAATGCGTGTTTTTATATGTAATCAAAAAGGGAGTCCACACTTGAACTCCCTTTTCCACATTCCTTATTCCATATAGCTTTCCTCTAGAATTCTCAATCCTTCCTTATAATCCTGTCCCAAAACTTCCTGTGTCTTTTGGAAGTCATACTTCTCATGTAGTCTGTCATGAACCTTTAAGAACTCTTTCTTTCCGTATTTCCTTATATATAATGCCTGACCCTTTGCTGCATTTGCCCCGTCATTTGATGGAATATAAAATCCTTTATTGCAATTTTCGAGCTCATCACACTCATAACATCCGTCCAAATCTTTTTCCTTACAGCATCTCACATTCGGACATATTCTGTCCTCCGCACAGGTAGCAAAAGAGCAGACATTGTGCTTCGTTCTGCAGGACCCGCACCACTCTGAAAGGAAACAGTGATTACAGGAAAAGCCACAATAAGCAACAGGATCAACACCCTTTCGTGCTATCTTGCAGAGTTTATTCTTGATGCGGCGCATGGCTTCTATATGCATGATCCAGTGACGGCTAAATGGCATCTGGATCAGTCCTTTAAATCTTTACAATATTTTTTCATATATAGTTCTTTTTTATATAAGCATCGGCCTGCTTGAGCAATTCTTTTTTATTGTCGTGTTCAATAATATCAATAGCTTCCTCAAGTCTAAGACTTTTTAAGGTACGAACTTCATTTTGGCGTACCACACAAGGCTTAGCATCTGTATATTTTGCAAGAAAATAAACAACTTCCTTCCTCGTTCCAGGCCTCTCTGCTGGATTATACCTTTCTGTCACTCTGAAATCAGTATTTAATTCTACTTCAAGATTTGTCTCTTCTTTTATTTCACGAAGTGCTGTTTCTTCCTCGGTTTCATTATTTTCCACATGTCCTTTCGGAAAGCTGTGACAGCCACTCATTTCCTCTACAAGAAGATACTTTATTTCTCCATTTTCCAAAGTAAAAACAATTGCTCCACATGATTTTTCAAATACCATGACTTTCTCCAATATCAAATCTGTATCATACTATAGGCACAATAAATATTCTTTTATGCTATCACAGAATTTCTAATCCTGTTTGCCTTATTTTATCCAACTGCTCTGCGCTCAGTGTACCCGCCCTGTAAAGTTTAAGATATTCATTTTCAATTGACGAGTCGAAGATCAGCAGATCATCAGTATTTATGGTAACCCTGACACCATTCTCCACCAATATTTTGATTGGATGTGTTTTATAATCCTTTGCAAATCCCAGCATTACATTGCTGCTGGGGCAGACATTAACCTGTATCTGATTATCAGCAAGAAATCTCATGGTTTCTTTGGATGTTGATGCATTAATTCCATGATGAACTTCTGATAGGCCCAAAGTCTCTACAGCCCTTCTTACATCCTCAGCCGAACCTGTTTCTCCAACATGCATCTTCTTGGTCAAATGGTACTTCTCAGCCTTTCTATACAGTGGCAAAAAAGCTTCAAATGGCTGGACTTTTTCTCCTGCGCAAATATCTATCGCCTTAAAGTATCCTGAACTGGCATATTTATCGAGTTCGTCTGCCTCTTCTTCCACGTTTCCAAAGGAGGGATATGTCAGCTCAGCTTCAAAGATACTATCCGGACAATATGTTTTATGGAACCCTTCAATAAGTTCTTGGAACTCTTGTACCGTTCCTACCTGATCCACTTCAGCTGTACCAAAATTCATAACAAGACGAGTAATATTATTTCGCCTAGCCTCAGTAAAAGCGCCCTCCCATCTAAGCAGCATATTTTCATAGCCATCACAAAAGGGTTTTATAGAGGACCTAAACCATGCCTGCATACCTTCAAGTCCATCAAGGCGCTGTGGTGGCTTAGGAATATCAACATTCAGTTTCTGGGCAAGCCACTCTCTCCTGCATCCTTTGGTAGAGTGATTGTGGAGGTCACTCTTGGGTGTAGCCAGAAGTTTGCTTATATTGTTTTCCTTTAAACCTTCTACAAACATTGTATCCCTACTCTATCTATTTTTTATTTATGGATATAACACCACTTAAAGCCTGATTCTGTATTTCTCAAGCGTAACATTATCTTCCTTCACAAAAACCGTCTCGACAAATTCTCCGTTATTTGCCAAGATTGTTTTCCTACTAGCTTCATTTTCAGGAAGACAACTTACATAAACCTCTTCAAATCCGAAACTCGAAAGAAAATCCAAAGCCTTAGCCAGCATCTTTTTTGCGTAACCTTTTCTTCGCTCTGATGGGCGAACCGAATAACCCACATGTCCTGTATACTTTTTCATCCTCTCGGTGAGAACATTGTGAACCTGCATGCAACCTACCATCTTCATATCAGACTTCCTGATGACTAAAAGCACATTTCCCCATGCACCATGTTCATCTGCTTTTCTCCTTGGGTTGGCCCAGCCTATACAGTAATCTACATATTCTTGTATGTCAGGCATTCTTTTCATGGAAAAGCATCCATCAAATGAGGACCCGGCATCCAACATTTCCTGTCTGTATGCTGCTATTTCTTTTGCAAAGTTCATTGTAGGCTCAGCAAAAAGAAGCTCCTCATCAGCAATTTCTTTTCCCGGAATATATTCAACGCAGAATTTTTCGCAAACCACGCGCGATTCCCAGCTAAATTGCATTTTGTTTTCGCCAAGACAATCCATAAAAAATGTTTCGTGAACCTCACGCCAGTATTGGAGCGATCTGTCGCCCTCCCCCTCGGCATAAGCGTGAAAAGGAGGCACATCCCCAAATGCTCTCACGTACACGTCATAAGTTCTGATCACGCATACAGCCTCGTCTTGGCTATTCAGTATTACACTGTAATCACCGATTTTCGGAAGCGCATCCAAAGCATCCTCCATAACATACTCATCGTAAGAGCTTGCTGTTCCAAACTTTTTTCCCTCCAAAACTAATTCTGAAAGCTTGTCCATATCTTCTTCAGTACTGCCAAATCCCCAAGCTTCGTATGGTGTATTTATATCTATATTCTTCTTTGAACAGAACTCTGTCCATAACTCTTTATGTGTCATTATGCCTTTTCTCCCCCATTTCTCTCGTATTATCACATACATTGTAGTATGCAATATAATCTACCGGCATGCAAATCAAATAATTACAGTTCATCTGAGATATTTATCCATAGATCACATCTTTTTTCTGCTGAATATGACTCAAATTAGAAACTAATAGAATTGAAGTCAACGGATTCCAACCTGGCTGTTGACTCAGGTACAAGATATTAGAAATGCGGTCATGAAAATTCCCTAGGACCATTGACTCATTCTTGAAATTACATGATTTGAGGTCAACGCATCCCCATGCAATAGTTGACCCATATATGGTAATACTGGATTTGCAGTCAAATCCACAACCGTAGCTGGTTGACTCATATAGAATAATCTTGGAATTGCAGTCAATCAGACACACTGCGATCATTGACTCAAACAGAATAAAACAAGATTTGTAGTCAAGAACACTCAGAATCACAAACCAATAGACATGCCTTAAGAATAAGCCTGAATAGAATTAAAAAATGAAATTACTAATTTCTGAATAGGATTGACTTAAATAGAAAACCGGAAGCCACACAGGCTTCCGGTAATAGATCTTTGAATATCTCCGAAGAAACAACATTCTGCAATAGCAGATTGATCATCTCTTTGAGAACTTTTTCATTGCCTTAAGTGCCTTGTTTTGGGCATTTGTAAGGCGAGTTGCTGTTTACCTGCTGCGTACGGTAGAAAGCTCAGGGCTACTGTATGCGGCTGGTGGCAACTTTAATAACCGCGATCAAAAATAATACTCTGATTTTACTTTCTACTCATTAAATCTTTGTCTGTCTCTTGTAAGATTATCTTCCGGTATAATCGATTATGTGTAATTTTTTGGCCGTCTAAAACAGCCTATTTTATTCCAAAAGCAGAATAAATATTCAGAAGCTCATTTCACATTTACTCCTCAGTAATAGCGCCAAGTGGGCATCCGTTCTTGGCATCTTCTGCACTTGCAAGCAATTCCGTCGAAACCTCTTTTTCAGTAGCAACTGCCAAACCAGAATCCCCCATTGAAAAGGCTTCAGGGCAGGTGGATGCGCACAATCCGCATCCAATACATGTTTCATTTACTTTATACTTCATAAACATCCTCCTTTAAAAACATCTCTCTTTTCGCTCTTTTTTACAGTGTTCTATATTTCCGCAACGGTAGCAAAGTTCGTTATCGCAGATTCCTTCTTTGTCAAAGAAAGAACGGATATTGTTTACTGTGGTCTCGGCTATGTTATTCAGGGCCTCTTCCGTAAGAAATGCCTGGTGTGATGTCACTATGACATTTGGCATGGATATGAGTCTTGATAAAAGCTCGTCATTAAGGATATGACCTGATCTGTCCTCAAAGAAAATATCAGCTTCCTCCTCATATACATCAAGGCATGCTGCACCGACCTTGCGGGCTTTGATTCCTTCAAGAAGTGCCTCGGTATCAATAAGGGCTCCTCTTGAAGTATTGAGGATCACGACACCCTTTTTCATCTTTTCGATGGCATCAGCATTTATCATATGCCTGGTATCATCCGTCAGAGGGCAGTGAAGGGATATGATATCACTCTTTTCGAAAAGCTCATCAAGTGTGACATACTCTATTCCGCTGTCCTTAGCAGGATATGCGTCATAAGCTATCACCTTCATGCCAAATCCGCGGCAGATGTCTATGAATATACGCCCGATTTTTCCCGTTCCAACTACACCTACCGTCTTTCCGTGAAGGTCAAAGCCTGTCAGCCCGCTGAGAGAGAAATTGAACTCTCTTGTCCTGTTGTATGCCTTGTGGATCCTTCGAACCGAGGTAAGAAGAAGTGCTGCTGCATGCTCGGCAACGGCATAGGGTGAATATGCAGGAACATGAACAACATGTAGCTTCCCATATGCATGCTCAACATCCACGTTGTTATAGCCTGCACATCTGAGAGCAATCATCTTCACTCCGTTTTCATAAAGTCTGTCGATAACCTTGTCGCTGACCGTATCATTTACGAACACACAGACAGCATCGCAGCCCTTGGCAAGATCCGCTGTATCTTCAGTCAGCTTAGTCTCGAAAAACTTGAATTCAACATCATTTCTGCTCCCGTACTGCTCAAATGATGGTTTGTCATATGCCTTGGTATCAAAAATGCTACTCTGATCATGTGCTTACCTCCTGTCCTCTCCAATCACAGCAGATTCAAAAAACTTATTCCAGCGTCAAAAGAAGCGCCATCTTGAACTTCTTTATTGCTTTTACGGAATGAATACCTTCCTTCGCAAAATGGAAATTCTCACCGGCTTTTATCGGATGTTCTTTTCCCTCATATCCGATAATTCCCTCGCCATCCAATGCGAAGATAATAGCCTCTCCCGGTGCTGCATGTTCCGAAAGCCCGGTACCTTCATCAAACGCCATGACTACAAATTTCATTTTGTCATTATGGACCACATCCATATTTACTATTTTACCATCCTGATATGGTACAAGTTCTGCCAGCTTAAATACCTCGCCTGCTCTTACTGCTTCATTCATCTTATCATCCCTCCTTAATGCTATCTCTGTGTATACTGCGCCTTCAGATGTTCTTATTCCAACCGGAACGTCAGTATCTGTTACTATACACTCACCACTCTTCAGCTTTTTACTGAATCCATCCGTTCCATATATCTCCACGCTGCCTTCTGCAATAATCAGAAGTTTGTGATAAGGATAGATCTCAGCACTAATATCTGTGGCTTTTGCAAGAGAAAAATATGCTATATAATTCTCTCCGCCATGTATCTCTTTTGATATTGTGCATCCCGGAACAGGCTTATTATCCTGCGCTATTGAAAAGACCTCTCCTACTTTTTCTTTCATAGCTCACCGCCTTATCCGACTCTTACATCAGGATTTTTTTCGCCAAACTTTTCTTTTAATATTCCACAAATCTCATCGCGCCCTTTTCCCAGTTTCTCCATATTTTTGATTGTCTTATATGCCGCAAATAGAGCGGATGGTCCGATCTCGGAACTGAAATACCCAATACCTTGATTCCAGGCAAGGAGTTCAAAAACATCATCAAGGGCAGCACTATCTAATCCGTGGATATATGCTTTCACCAGCTCTCTTGTAGCCTGTCGCATTCTTCCTGCCCCGACTGCATTCGTCAGGGATAGCAGAAGCCTTGTTTCATACGGCAGATAGCGATTATCATCATTCCAGGTCAAATCCCAGAAGTTTACTGCAATATTCCCAAGCTTTTCATCAATAAGTGGCATATTTGTCAAAGCCGCAGGTCTCATCGGGATATCCTTTTCTTCCTGCTTTACTTCAGTTCTGTAGAAATATGCATGGTACTCTGAATCGCCAGC
The DNA here is from genome assembly GCF_900109475.1 of Butyrivibrio sp. ob235. Classification (NCBI taxonomy): domain Bacteria; kingdom Bacillati; phylum Bacillota; class Clostridia; order Lachnospirales; family Lachnospiraceae; genus Butyrivibrio; species Butyrivibrio sp. ob235. The sequence goes on along the minus strand of NZ_FOBE01000057.1, from coordinate 1,843 downwards.
CTGCTTGGTATAATGCTCATATCCAAGCCCCTCCATGACCTCATAGAGCGGAATCGGATCAAAACTCTGGATGATCTCAAGTCCTTCTCCTGCCGGAAGCTCAATTGCCTGTTTCTTCAATCCCTGGAAAAAATTCCCCTGAATGCCTCTTACATCTATAGTCCTGAATCCTTCTGTTTTATCTTTCCATTCTGTATAACTCATAACCCGGTACTCCTTCCTTTAGTATGCTTTTTTTCTTTCGTTCTGTGATAAGTATATCCCTCCGCGCCAAAGAAATCTGTATCCACAGATACATATTTATAACTTTTTTCGTGTATACTATAACTATGATCTGAATGAAGGGAGAACTGTGATGGATTATTCTGTACTGGAGACAAGTACTTTGTTCAAGGGGATTTCAACAAAAGAAATAAAGAAGATATTAGAAGAAGCTCCTCATCACATTGAAGGCTATGACAAAGGAGAAACTATTTTCCATCTTATGGATGATGCTGACCGGATAGGCATAGTTCTTAAAGGAAGTGTCGAAGCACAGAAGCCTTTTCCAAATGGAAGCCAGATAAATGTTTCTGTACGAGGCGCTGGGGAAATGATCTGTCCTGCCGCAGCTTTTTCTCATAGCCATAAATATCCATGTGACGTTGTTTCCCTGGAGCCTGTTACGCTCATTGTTTTTCGAAAAGAAGATGCTCTGGTATTAATGCAGAAGGATATTCGAATCCTGGAGAATTTCACATCAGAAATAGCTTCTGCCACCTACATGCTGCAACAGAGGCTTGAATTGTTATCCTACAGCGGAATAGCGCAGAAAGCTGCATTCTGGCTGTTAATGCAGGCCAGGCAGACAGGCAGGGATGTCATTAAGATTCCAGGATCCGTTTCAAATTGGGCAATGATCATGAATGTTTCACGTCCATCACTACATAGAGAGTTAAAAAAAATGGAAGATGAGAACATTATCTCTTATAATCCGCCTCTTGTAACTATCTTGAGCACTTCCGATTTACAGGATCTACTTGGCGTTTGATAATTGTTCATGGAAGCATGTAATAAAGGCTCGATGATTACTCTCCGAGCCGCCAAGACAGATTTAATTCCGGTATAAAACGCTAAGCTTTGGTTATTACAGCAATAGCGCATGGCATGCGCCCGTCGACCACATGATACTCTACTCCGTTATATCCCTTGTCTTCAAAAAATGCCTTATACGAATCCAGATCAAACTGCCTTTTGAAATCTGCTCCGAGAAGAGTAATGAACTTAACCGCTGCTGTTCCCGTTCCCTTTGACATATTGATATAAGTCGGAATGATGATCTCACCTCCCGGCTTAACTACCCTTTCCAATTCATAAAGTGCCTTCTCCGGTTCAGGCAACAAATGGATCACGTTACCTGCAACCACTTTATCAAAGCGGGCATCTTTGCATTTGATATTTGTAATATCAGCTTTCTTGAACACAGCATTCGGGTAATTTCGGCATTTCTTTGCTGCTCTCCGAAGCATCCCGGTTGCAAAGTCTGTTGCGATCAACTTTTTACACTTCTGCGCAATATATATACTGATAGCACCTGTTCCACATGCGCATTCCAATACTTCATCCGACGAATCTATAAGTTCTGCAACCTTTTTCCCGGTACCGGTATATACCTTGCCGTTATAAATATTTTCAAATATGTCATATAAAGGTGAAATCTTGTCCCAAAACATGTCTTTAATCTCCTCAACACCTAGTAGCAAATTATCTTCCGGTTTATATATCAAACCTATAGATTTTCACTTTTCGTTTACCCTCCGCATACATTTCATTATCTTCTGGAATATTTGCTGTCTCAATAAAT
>NZ_FOBE01000059.1:0-8265 GCF_900109475.1 Butyrivibrio sp. ob235 | reverse complement strand
TATATCAAGAATCACAAAAATAACGCCAAGAGCCTGATGTATTAAGGCTTTTGGCGTCTTTAGTTGGTATTAAACTGTCAAAGACAGGATTATATACCGGTAAAGAAAACCTTGCATACTGGTGATTATGGAAATATTACTGTTCTTTTGGACGCAGGTAATGTGGAAATTCGAAATATTAAGTCCAGCAATAAGAAGGTGATTCAGGCCAGACTTGGAAATACATCGGTAAATAAAACCACATTTATTAAGGATATTAATAAAGATGATAAAGGCTTTTACTATGTAGCAGATAATGGTTCCGATGAGCAGATTTATGTTCCCAGCGCAGATACAAAGGTTAATGCATCTTATGCAAGAATTTCGATAAGAGTTTTTGGCAAAAAGGCCGGAAAGTCTGTTGTAAGTTTTGATATTTACGACATAAATGGTGCTAAGACCGGTTCTGCAAAGGTTACTGTAGTATCAACCAAGGATAAGGATATAGAGAGTATCACCTTTGCCGGAAAGAGCCTTGAGCAGGGTGATACTATAGGCAAAACAGACAATAAGTATATTTATAAGGGTAAGGATATAAATACATTTTATGAATATACAACAAAGAAGGCCGGCAAGCTTAAGGTTAAGGCCGGAAAGAATACTAAGCTTGTAAGAATTCAGGTAGGTGTTCTTGAGAAGTATACATGGAATAACACTATGGATCCTGATTATGGAGAGTATAATTATTCTACAGCCGATCGTACTAATACCAATACTACAGCTTATGAAACCACAGAGAATCACCCTGTAGATCTTAATGGCGATGGTGATTATGATGACGTAATTGATGGCATGTCAGAACGTGGGGTTAAGTTTAGGTATAAGACAGTAAAAAATAATAAGAAGATTACATTAGGTAAGCTGCCTGAGTATAGAAATGAAAATTCTAGCAGATCGGCAACATATACTGCAAATGCTGATATGAATGCTTCTGAAAGCACAACAATTAATACACTGAGTGGTGAGAATGTTGCTCCTACAATGATAAAGGTTACAGTTTATAACAAAGTAGATAAAGAATACACTGATTATTATTATGTGATCAATAAGAGAATTAAGAAGTATTAAGAAGCATTAAACAGCGTTTTTGGCGTATATATCGGAGGTTAATATATGAATAATAAAATTATAGCACTGGGCATGGCAGGCGCGATGGCCATAGCAGCAGTTTTCACTACTGCGATTCCTGTATCCGCACAGGTTACAACGAACATTTACCATAGATATGTTGGCATTAGTTTTAGCCACTTGATTGGTGAGAGTGATCCTTATATGGCTTTTGATGATGATACTGATACGTGGGCGATTTCAAATACTATTGCGGTTGGTGAGTCCAGAACAGCAGCTGTAAGCGGCGTGGTTATTACAGAGACTATTGATACTATTAATGAAAAAACATATATTGATGAGAACGGTGGTGTTCGAACAACTCATGTTACAGCAAAAACTCATACACCTGTTTCATTAGCTGATATCAAGAATTGGAAATCCACTGATCCGACAGTAGTTACGGTAGCAAATGGTGTTATTACTGGTGTATCACCAAATCCTGATCCTACTACTCCGGTATGGATTCAAGCTACCTTTGAATACACGGATGAAACCGGAACAGTTGTTAATGTGCCTGTAGATGCTCCTGTGTATGTAGAAAAGGCACCGGCTGATGATTATATTATTCAGGAAGATATTGATCTTGCTGTTGGCGGTACTTATACAATTGCGCCTCCTGCTACTACGAGAAAAGGTGTAGCGCTAGACCAGTCATATGTACAATTTGATAATGCTGATTTTGATGATGATTTTGGAACTGATGCAAAGTGGGATGATGCAGGAAATGTTTATTCAGGGTCACGAGCATCCTTTGATAAAACAACAAAAACATTTACTGCTAAAGCACCCGGACAAGTATATGTTTGGGCTGGGTTTAAGAAAGCTACAGATGGTACCATGATGTGGAATGTATATCACTTCTGCATTAGTGATGCTATAGGAACGGTAGTAACCGACGATTACGGCGAAGCACAATACAAGATTCTGAACGCACACGAAGTTGCTTATGCAGGAATGGTTAAGGTTACAAATAAGCCTGTTATCCCTAGCACAGTAAAGATCAATCGTGTAGAATACGACGTTGTTGAGATCGCTGACGGAGCTTTCAAGGGCACATCAATCGTATCTGTAACAGTGCCTGTTCAGACCAAGAAGATTGGCGCTTCTGCATTTGAGAACTGCAAGAAGCTCACAAGCCTTGATATCTCCAGCACAGATGTTGAGCAGATTGGCGCCGCTGCATTCGCAGGCTGCGTAAAGTGCAAGGAGCTCACAGTAAACGGTGATAAGGTTAAGACCTATGGCGCAGGCGCATTCAAGAAGTTTAAGAAAAAGAATGTCATAAACGTTGAAGCATCTTCCAAGAAGGTATTTAAGAGTGCTTCCAAGAAGATTAAGAAGGCCGGCGGAAAGAAAGCTAAGATCGTTGAGCAGGACTAATATTTGATTTAAGTATTGTGACATTCAAGAGGGTTTAATTTAAAATGGCTCCGGAGGGATTTCCCCTCCGGGGTCTTTTTTGTTTTATTAGGAAACGCTTGACTGATAAACTCAGACTGTGCTTTAATGGTTTAAAGTGTTGAAGAACCGACAAAGGAGATAAACAGTCATGAGTAATGAAGCAAAAATCCCTTATAAAATCTATCTTAGTGAGGATGAAATACCGAAGCAGTGGTACAACGTCAGAGCTGATATGAAAAATAAGCCGGCTCCGCTCCTTAATCCCGGAACCCTTAAGCCCATGAGTTTTGATGAGCTTCGCCCGGTATTCTGCGATGAGCTTATAAAGCAGGAGCTTGACGATACTACAGCTTATATTGATATCCCGCAGGAGATTCAGGACTTTTATAAGATGTACAGACCTTCACCCCTGGTTAGGGCTTACTGTCTTGAGAAGGCTCTCAATACACCTGCTAAGATCTACTACAAATTCGAGGGTAACAATACCAGCGGAAGCCACAAGCTCAATTCCGCGATTGTTCAGGCATATTATGCAAAACAGCAGGGCCTTAAGGGCGTGACCACCGAGACCGGCGCAGGTCAGTGGGGAACAGCTCTTTCCATGGCATCTGCATATCTTGGCATCGACTGCAAGGTCTACATGGTAAAAGTATCCTATGAGCAGAAACCCTTCAGACGCGAAGTTATGCGCACCTACGGCGCAAGCGTAACACCTTCACCTTCAATGGATACCGAGATCGGAAGAAAAATAAATGCGGAGCATCCCGGAACCACAGGAAGCCTTGGATGCGCAATTTCAGAGGCTGTAGAGGTAGCGACCAAAACCGAAGGCTACAGATATGTTCTTGGAAGCGTCCTGAACCAGGTGCTCTTACATCAGTCTGTCATAGGTCTTGAGGCAAAAGCTGCCCTTGATAAATATGGCATAAAGCCCGACGTTGTCATCGGCTGTGCAGGAGGCGGATCAAACCTCGGCGGTCTCATCTCACCCTTCATGGGAGAGAAGCTCAGAGGTGAGCAGGACTACAGAATAGTTGCTGTTGAGCCCGCAAGCTGCCCGAGTTTCACAAGAGGAAAATTTGCTTATGATTTCTGCGATACAGGAATGGTATGTCCTCTTGCCAAGATGTACACACTCGGAAGCAACTTTATTCCTTCCGCAAACCACGCCGGTGGACTTCGTTATCACGGCATGAGCCCTGTTTTGTCACAGCTCTATCATGACGGTTACATGGAGGCAATATCCGTAGAGCAGACCTCCGTATTCGAGGCAGCAGAGCAGTTTGCAAGAGTTGAAGGTATCCTTCCCGCACCTGAGAGCAGCCATGCTATCAGGGCCGCTATCGATGAGGCTCTTAAGTGCAAGGAAACAGGCGAGGAGAAGACAATTCTTTTCGGCCTTACCGGAACCGGCTATTTCGATATGGTGGCATACCAGAAGTTCAACGACGGCGAGATGTCCGACTACATCCCGACCGACGCAGAGCTGGAGGCTAGTTTCGCCAAGTTGCCTAAGGTAGATTAAAAGTTTTTGAAAAAAATAAAAAATAGTAGTTGCTTTTCTCCCCGTGACGTGATAAGATACCATTTGTCGCCGGGGTGTAGCGCAGTTGGTTAGCGCGCTATCTTAGGGAGGTAGAGGCCGCGAGTTCGAGTCCCGCCACTCCGACTACTTAAGACTTTGGAAGAGATTTCAAAGTCTTTTTTTCTATATAAATAGTATTAGTTTCCGCAAAAACAATTAAAACCATGTATTTCGCTGAATAAGTGTTGTATATCGTTTCTTGATAAGGTATTATCTGAACTATGATAAAAGCATTTGGAGGGATGAATATGACAAAACAGCAAGAATCTAAAAATATGGGGATTGTTTTTCTTGTAGTACTTCTTCTTAATATCATAGTTAGCGTTGGCGGAACGTTCATCGCTATGAAGGGTGTTAAATCGGGAATTTGGGGCTCCGTACTCTGCGAAGCAGCACTTCTTATTCCGGTCCTTGTTTATGTATTTAAAAGTGGTCAGTCTTTTACGGAAGCCATGGGCCTTCATAAGATCAAGATATCGACCGTACTTCTGACAATAGTTTTAAATATCGTTATCACACCGATATGGGTATTCGCTAATTTCTTTTCACAGCTCTTTGTACCCAACACGGTTGCTCAGAGTGCGAATAGTATGTTATCCGGCTCGGCAGGTTTTGCAATTCTGGTTGTTTCGCTGCTTCCGCCTTTTATTGAAGAGTTTGCTTTCAGAGGACTGCTTTTCGGAACTTACAAAAGAGTGTCTACTCTTGTGAAGGCTGCGCTTATTTCCGCGCTTTTCTTCGGACTCATTCATTTGAATTTTAACCAGTTCTGCTATGCGTTTGTGCTTGGAGTTATCTTTGCTTTCGTAAATGTTGCAAGCGGAAGCCTTATTACATCCATGATCATGCATTTCCTTATCAACTCCTTTAACATGCTCCTGGTTTATGCCGCAATGCTTGCTGCTAATACGATGGGGCAGGATCTTTCAGCAGTTGCTGAATCGCAGAGACAGAGCATGCTGGTTCCCACCATCGTATTCTTTTTCCTTGCGATAGCTTTTGCATTTGTTGCAAAGATTGTTATGAGGGGAATTGCCAGGAATGAAGGAAATTTAGAGGAGTTTGATTCGATTTTCAAAAAGAACGGTTCCGAGCAGGCTGATAGCGCGCCTGTATTTACGCTTCCGGCTATTATTGCAACAGTAATCGGCGTTGCAGGAGTTATCGGGTTCTCCTATATGATGATGATGAACTGATAGCAATAGGAAATACCGCTTATATCAAAACTGTGCTATTATTGTGGTTATGGAAACTACAGGAAAAAAACACTTAAACATTGGAATATATGCCCACGTTGACGCCGGTAAGACTACCCTGTCGGAGGCACTTTTGTACCTCACAGGGGCGGTCAGGAAATCCGGCCGCGTGGATCATGGTGATACCTTTTTTGACTCATACTCTCTGGAGAGATCAAGGGGCATCACCATTTTTTCTAAGCAGGCGGAGCTTGATCTGTCTGAAAATACGCATGTGACGCTTCTCGATACTCCCGGGCATGCCGATTTTGCCCCCGAGACCGAGCGCACCATGAAGGTGCTCGATGCCGCGATTCTTATCATAAGCGGCGCCGATGGCGTAACTTCCCAGGTTCATACACTGTGGAAGCTTCTTTCTCATTACAAAGTTCCAATCTATATTTTTGTAAATAAAATGGACCAGCCTCAGTCTGACAAGGACCGCATCCTCGAAGACATTAAAAAGAGGCTTTCGGACAACGTGGTGGATTTTTCAGGGATATATAATGACAGCCTTCCTAACGGAGAGAGGGCCAATAATGGTTGCCTTCCCCCCTGGGGGGAAGGTGGCGCGAAGCGCCGGATGAGGGGCGACGATTTCCAGGAATCCCTTGCTGTCTGCGACGAAGCCCTCTTAAATGCCTATCTGGAAGAAGGCCGAGAAGTCACAGACGACGACATCCGTGCCCTTATCTTTTCACGGAAGCTTTTCCCATGCCTCTTTGGAAGTGCGCTGAAAATGGAGGGCGTTAAGGAACTGATAGCTCTTCTTGACGACTTTGCGAAAGCTCCCGATTATTCGAAGGATTTTGCGGCCAGAGTTTACAAGATTTCAAGAGATACAAACGGCACAAGGCTCACCTGGCTTAAGGTCATGGGCGGAGCCCTACATGTGCGTGATGTCCTTACCATGCCCGCAGCGGGAGGGGCGAAGGCAGGAGAAACCATCTCAGCCAAAATCGATCAGATTCGCATCTATTCGGGCGAAAAGTATGAACTCCTTCAGGAGGCAGAGGCAGGCCGAATTGTGGCCGTAACAGGCCTTGATACGTCCTATGCCGGGCAGGGACTTGGCGCCCTCACAGGAGAAGTGACCGAGGTGCTCTCGCCGATTCTGTCGTCCAGAATCATCCTTCCGGAAGGCGCAGATGCTTTTGCTGCCTACAAACAGCTTCTCGAGTTGTCCGAAGAGGAGCCGCTCTTATCAGTAAAAAAGGATGAAGAAACGGGCGACCTCTCCGTCAGGGTTATGGGCGAAGTTCAGATGGAAATCCTAAAGCACAGATGCATGGAGCGCTTTGGACTTGATATAGATTTTGGCGATGAGAGCATCGTCTATAAGGAGACAATCAAGGCACCTGTCGAGGGTGTTGGACACTTTGAGCCGCTGCGGCACTACGCAGAGGTTCATCTGCTTCTTACACCCGGAGAGCCCGGAAGCGGACTTTCCTTTGACGCTGATTGTCCGGTGGATGATCTTGCGATTAACTGGCAGAACCTCATTTTGTCCCACTTAGAAGAATTCAGGATTCGCGGAGTCCTCACAGGTTCTGAGATCACAGATATGAAAATCACTGTGATCGGCGGAAGATCCCACCTAAAGCACACCGAGGGCGGAGACTTTAGAGAAGCGACCATGCGCGCCGTTAGGCAGGGACTTATGATGGCAGAGAGCATTTTGCTTGAGCCGGTCTATGATTTTACAGCTGAGCTTCCTTCTGAAAACATCGGAAGGCTGCTAAGTGATATCCAGAAAATGAACGGGACGACAAATCCTCCTGAGATGCTTCCAGACGGAACATCAAGTGTTACGGGCTCCGTGCCCGCTTCCGAGCTTTCGGATTATGCAAGAGAATTGATTTCATATACACATGGCGCGGGGAGAATCAGCCTCTCACTTCGCGGCTTCGAGCCATGTCATAACGCTGAAGAAGTTATCGCCGAAAAGGACTACGATCCCGAGCGCGATATTGCACAGCCCACAGGCAGTGTTTTTTGCTCACATGGTGCGGGGACCGTTATTCCTTGGAACGAAGTAAGAAGTCATATGCACGTTGATACCGGCTGGACGACAGATGCCGGGAAGAATTCAGTAGAGACAGATCTTACGAGCCTTGGCGATAAGCTGCAGAGCTTTAAATCAGAGGAGATCAGAAGAGAAAAAGAGCTGACCTACGAGGAACGCACCAGGCAGTACAATGCCACAATTCAGGAGCTTGATAATATTTTTGAGCGCACCTATGGCCCCGTTAAGCCGCGCTACGATGCCAAGGCCGACGAAGAGAGAAGGCGAAAGGCTGCAAACAAAGCACCGGAGAAGAAATACCGCGCGCAGAAGGAATTTTCACCGGATGATGCCTACCTTCTCGTCGATGGCTACAATATCATCTATGCAAACGATGAGCTTAGAAGCCTGGCGGAATCAGATATGAAGTCCGCGCGTGATAAGCTGATGGATATTCTCTCGAATTTCCAGGGCTACAGGAGAGAGACGGTGATTCTGGTATTTGATGCCTACAGAGTTCCCAGCGGAACGGAGCACGTGCTTAAATATCACAATCTCGATGTGGTATTCACCAAGGAAGCCGAGACCGCCGATCAGTATATCGAGCGCACAGCTCATGAGTACAGCAAGAAAAATCGTGTGACCGTCGCCACCTCCGATGCCATCGAGCAGGTCATAATCTACGGCGCCGGTGCTATGCGAATGAGTGCTTCCGACTTCTGGTACGAAGTGAAGCGAACCGAGGATGAGATCAGGGCAAAAATATAATGCCTTCTCCCAGAGGGAGAAGGTGGCTGCGCAGCAGCCGGATGAGGGGATTATGATGTATCAGCGAGAAAACTTCTTCCGACATAGTCGGTGGGGGATGAATCGCTGGCCCTCAGCGTTTC
>NZ_FOBE01000063.1:0-5382 GCF_900109475.1 Butyrivibrio sp. ob235 | reverse complement strand
AAAATCAGTTTTCGTCCTAAATGACATTCACTTCGTCCATACCGTCAAAAAGTTATAAGTAAATCTTTCAGCATTTTAAATGCCTATGCTGTCGGAATCTCCGACACCCTCAAAAGGTCGTTGTTAGGTTTTTGGACTCTGAATCCAAAAACTTCTCTAATCTGGAGCAACGTATTCTGATATGATACGATTTTTCCGTTTGGCTCATTTGGACTAAAGCTATTTCTAGCAATAAAAAAGGCGTGTCCATCTTAGACACACCTTAAAATTATGCTTGATATGTTAAAATTTGCCCCTTACAGCCGTTTTAGTCTTAAAAACATACAAATGGTTATTTAAAATATTAAAACGCCTTAAAATGGCTTTTATTTGAGTTTTTTGAATAGTCCAAACAACGTTGGCACGAATTGTGCAACCTCTTTGCGACTCTCCTCTAATTGCTCTTGATTCTCCGCTAATTTCTGCTTTGTTTCGGCTAACTCGTCATGCTCTTTATCTGCCAAAAGTAAAAGGGTGTCCGTCCTCGTTTTGTCCTCGATAAGCTGAGTACGTTCCTCTAACAGCTGATTTATTTTGTCTTTAGCCTTATCTTTTTCAGCCTGGAGTGCAATTATTATGTCCTTGGCGCTATTAAGTTCGGCTTTTAAGGACTCGATCTCGGCGGTTAGTTCTTCCCTTGGGTCTACTACAATAGGTCGTGGCTGCCTATGCTCATTCAGAAATTTAATAGCCGTATCATCAAGCACTTGCTTATTATTTTTGGTTTTAATATGCCCTTTTAACTCTTTTTTGTATAGCCTCACTTGTTTTCGTACAGCTTCATAGCTGACGTGCTGACTCTTGGCATACTCAGAAAATGACATCTCCCTTACTTCTTCCATGACGATAAACTCCCCTTTAACAAAACGTTGTTCCGAGTTGTGCAACTCAGTTGTGGCGATAGTGTAAAATTCCGTAAATATACGGTGTACACACTATTATCATACACGTTTTTGTGGTACAATAAAAGTGTCGATAAATTCCCATTGTGGCGATGGGTTTAAAGAGTCAATAGCTGTTTAGCTGTTGGCTCTTTTGCTTTGGGTACACCCTTAAATCAGAACATTTTTGCAATATCCGCACTATAAGCCTTTTTATATTTTTGGGATTTTTGTGGCACAAAATATTTCTGATCTGAGCGACTCTTTTTTGTTTTGCCGGTTTTTTGGAGTGTTAACCCTCGTCAAAATGGCTTATGAAATAATTACCCTATACCCCTTTTTAGTTTTGCGGTAGAATCTGGGGCTTACCACGGCTCTGACAGCAATTTCTGTGAAACCCCTACCACACCCTTATTTATGGCAATAAAAAAGGACTCGCCACAACGTAGTAGCAAGTCCATGCGCTTTATTCAGCTTTTAATTCTGATTTGTACTTGTAGAAACTATTTCTGCTGACTCCGACTAACTTCATGCACTCTACATCATTAAGTGTGCCGTCAAAGTCCTTGCTGTACTTCCGAATATCCTCTTTAGCCTTTACAGCTTTTTTGACATTCAGCTTAGCACCTTTAATCTGTCCTATCTGTTTACCATTCAAACGAGCGGTTTCAATTCCCTCTTTAGTTTTTTGGTGTAAATCCTCGACTTCCTTTTCAGCCTGGTCAAATGCAATCCTTATTTGCTTTACAGCCAACTTACGGAAATAGTTATTGATACCCTTAAATATCTCGTCCTCGTCCGTACCGATTAAGGCTATTCTGTCTTGACAGTTCTCAGCATATACAGCCGTGTCAATGAAATGTTCTTTCAGAAATACGAGGTTCACTCCTCTTTCAAGTAGTGCGAAGTAGGTTTCAACACCCTCATCCGAATTACGGCTCATACGGCTTACGCTGTCAAATACAATCGTATCGCCATCTTTAACAGCCTTGAATAATTTATTCCATTCTGGGCGGTCTATCTTTGTGCCTGTAAAGGCTTCTTGACGTATCACAACGTTGGGATAAGCGGTTGTAATGTTTCTGATTTGGCGGTTAATGCTCTGCGTTTTTCTTGATATTCTGCAATATCCGTATACTGTACACATAGTTATAAATTCCTTTCATTGTGGCGGTTTAGTATTACTTCTGACGTTCGTCAGATTTGTTACTAATAATATACCACCACCAACAACAAAAATCAATAACTTTTGGTACAAAATTTATACACGTCATTTTTGGTACTACTATTTAGCTGTAGAACTTCTTTCCTCTTTGCTCGGCTCTGTCCGTCCTCATGCGCTGAGTCCACTCGTTGTATTTATCACGACTCTTTTCCCAAAGTGCAGACAGCTCAGCGGATGCTTTAAAGCGGTCGCTCTGCTCAACAGCGGTATTGCTTTGCTTTACTTGCCGTACAAACTCGCTATATGTCTGAATCATACTTTTCTCCTCTTTATTGGCTCATATCTGCCCCTAACAGTATTTCAGTAGGCGTTTATGCCTAAATGATGTTATAAAGGCGCTATAGGGGCAAATATAAGCGTATATGGCTGAAACTAGCAACTAATCACAATGTATATGAAAAACAATATAGTCTGTATTACGCATACAGCTGTTATGCGCTTATTGAATCTCTCCAAACGATACAACTCGGACTCATGCTGAAATACTGTTATAACGTCTTTATCATCCATGTTTTTAGTCCTCACTCATGTTAGTAGGCTCTACACCTTTTAGCTTTGCCATGGCATTAAATGCCTTTTCCCACTTAGGGAAGTCCTCAACTGTCAGCGGTCTATTAAAAGTTTTAGTATTCCGCTGTTGGTCTTGGCGGTAAAAGTCCTCTACTTTCTGCACTCTCTCTCGATATCGGTTATAATGCTCTGGATCCTCTCTCTTGAACTTGCTCATGGTATTTATATAGTCCTCACCACAAACTAGGTGTAACCGTAGGAAAGTGTTAAATTTCATGCCGTTTTTTCTCCTCTCTTTTTTTAATGTCAAAGATATACAAGGGGCTTAGTCCTTTTCGCTTTTCTCCTCACCCTCAAACATAGGCAGAACTAGATATCTGTCTATGCTGTGGAAATCGTAATGATGTTCTTCTTCAACACTACTTATGGACTCAATCTGCAATTGGTCGCTGTAACCGCCCCAATTTTTCAGCATAAATATTGAACTTGCCGGATTTAGTTTACCGCTTAGACTCGCACTCTCTATAAAGCTAACAATCAGCTGTTTTGCTTGTCTGCATATTTGCGACCATTCCGAGGAATACTTATAGCGACGGTCATTGTTATTGCACCAATTCCAAAAAGTCTGTCGTGTTATGCCTAGACTCAGACTCAACGACTCAATGCCTGGTCTAAAATCATTATCAATGCAAAACTGAAAATAGCTGTTTATCCTCTCTCTCAGTTCCTTTTCGTCCTGTGGCGCACCTTGCTTAGATAATTCCATAAGGCACCCAACTGTAGAACCGACAAATTCAGTTCCATTCACTTCATTCAGTGCGCTAGTCAAATGATTGTTTTTACCTCTGCTCATGAATCATCCTCTCCGAAGTAATCACGCAATATATCAAAGCACCCATTACTGAATACCCTCGTACAGCATGGCTTTAATCCGTAATAAACGCCGTTATACATTCCTCTAATGCCGTTCCGTATGGTCTGAACCGAAACTCCGATAAAATCAGCTAGGTCGGCTTTAGTAGGGCGTATATGGCTTTTATTGCACGTTTTTTCATAGTCTTTCAGTAAATGTCGTAGTTCTTTAACTTCTATCATGGCTTTTCCACCTCATAAGCCACTCCGAATATAAATTAGGCTCTGTTATCTGTAATAGCTGTAGCCGTTTATTAGCGTCATGGTATATTTCTGGATATATCTGAGCGTAGAAACCACTCTCAGCGACAGCTTTTACTTTGCAAAATACGTCATAGTCAATTATCCGTGTCATGTTTCTGCGCTCTAAATACATTCCAATAGGCATCCAACAGACTCTCAACAGCTTTTTGTTTTGACGGATTGTCTGCTAGTTTATCCCTCAGAACGTCATTGATCTCCTCAACAACGCGAATATTAAATTTAAGTTCTGCCACTAAAAATATTTTCTTTTCTATCTCAGCTAATAACTCTCCATAAGTCATAGTCGTAAACTCCTCTCAAAAAAGTCGATTTGGGTTTTCATGCGGTTTTTGATGTTATTTCTTAGTGATTTGATAAAAAATTAAATGCCAATACAGACAGATAGACACCAAATATATATATTCCGACACTATAGTAAAGTGTGAGCGCTTATCCTCAACTCTATAAATGGCTTATTTATGCGGTTTCTTATTTTCACTAATTCCCTAAAATGGTCGTACAGTTTACCATGGTGTACTGTATAGTTCACTATAGTGAAGTGCATTTTAAACTCACGCTGTATCATCTTTTCTTTTCCATTTACTCGAAAAGCGGTAAATAGTGACATTCTTATCCCATGCGGTATGTTTTCCTTTACCGCCATAAGCCACCTCTATAAAGCCTTTTTCTATCAATTCCTTTTTCAACTTAGTGACGTATGACGCCTTTAGTCCGTATGGTTTATAAAATGTTTCCGAAAACACAAAATAACCTTTGTCTTGAACTGTCCGCTTATTTATCCTTGATTGGTCGTTGATGTCCTCGTCACTCATACCTAAATCAAGTAATTGGTTATATTCCTTTAGGGTTTTATATAGTTCGTTACGCTGTTCCTCGGTTTCTCTATTTGTGGCAAGTAGAATATAAAAGTATCTGCCCGCATACGATAATGATTGAAACGTTGGGTCTGTCAGTAGTTCTGGTGGTAACATCAAAAACTTTTCTGGTAAACAGTCGGAATATAAGTAGTGCTTTATCTTGTTGTTCTTTTTCCCCATGTTTCGTGGCGATCTCCTCTTATCATTCAGTTTTTAACTTGTCGATAGCTTTTAAAATCCGTTCCTTACGCTCAGCCGTCAGCGGAATTGACAGCCAACTATTCAAAGTCCATTTTGAAACGCCTATAGCATAAGCAACTTGATATTGCCTTAAGCCTGACTTTTCAATTTTTTTCCGAATAGTTGCATTAACTTTCGTTTTTTCCATGCCCTTAGTCCTCCTCTATTTTTTGTAGCTTGTAATATCTATCAACACCGCTCAAAGTAAAAATATGTATATGCGGTATTTTTTGTGAGTCATGCCATCCAAAACGCCCGTCAGAAGTCGGACGCTCTAAAATGTTGTGAATAATCGTATGGCAGAATTTACAGCATGAAACCAAGTCCCACTCAATATTCTCGTTCGGTACTCTGTCATAACTAAGGTGATGTACCTCTACTGGATTGCTCGGAGTTCCACGGACTCCACAACCAACGCAAGTAAAATTGTCTTTTCTCAACCTTGCAAGCGCTT
>NZ_FOBE01000066.1:0-2755 GCF_900109475.1 Butyrivibrio sp. ob235 | reverse complement strand
TCACAAATATGGTTTTGAATTTGACGGATGCAAAAAGGAATGGACTCTTGGCACTCCTGTCTCAATAGTCAGAATGGTAATGAAAAGAGCATAATTTTCAGTTTTATCTGTTAAAGGAGAATGAATCATTTTGGACTATAAGAAACTGAATGCGATTATATATGCATTATTAGCGGCATTGTTTTATGCAATAAACATACCGTGTTCGAAATTACTGCTTAATAACGTGCCACCGACGTTTATGGCTGCATTTCTGTATATGGGAGCAGGCCTTGGAGTCGGAATCATGTATATTTTCCATGCAAAGAAAGAATCCACAGAAGAAAGGCTTGGGAGAGAAGATATACCATATACTTTTGCAATGGTTGTTTTGGATATTATAGCGCCAATCCTGCTGATGATTGGCATAAAACTGGGAACAGCAGCCAACGCATCACTTCTTGGAAATTTTGAGATCGTTGCAACAACGTTGATCGCATTCGGACTCTTCAGAGAGAAAGTATCCGCAAGGCTGAGGGGAGCAATATCTCTTATTACAGTGGCAAGTATAATACTTTCATTTTCAGGAGAGGGGAGCTTTTTCTTTTCACTAGGATCGGTGTTTGTTCTTGGGGCAACTGTTTGCTGGGGACTTGAAAATAACTGTACGAGAAAGATATCCGGGAAAAGCACTTATGAAATAGTGACTATAAAAGGAATCGGATCGGGGACAGGATCGTTCATAGTTGCTATGGTACTTGGAGAGAACATCCCGAGGCTTTCATATATAGGAATAATTATGATTCTTGGTTTTGTTGCGTATGGACTCAGTATATTCACGTACATCAGAGCACAGAAGACTTTAGGAGCAGCAAAGACAAGCGCTTATTATGCGGTAGCACCGTTTATTGGGGTGGTAATGTCAGCTGTATTTCTGAAAGAAAGATTCACGATGTTGTTTATAATTGCGCTGATAATAATGATTACAGGGACTGTACTTATTGTCAGGGATACATTGATACATAGCCATAAACATGCTCACACACATCTGATAACGCATACGCATGACGGATCTACACATACGCATGCTATCGAGCATTCCCATGATCACACCCATGTGATCAAGGAGGGAAAACATGGGCATACACACAGTGTAGAGGAGTTGGAAACCGCTCTGGGGCATAGGGGAGCATTGTAAGATAAATCCGAATATATTATAGAGTAGAACTGATTATCAAGTATTAAGATGGAGCGTTTTATGATACATACCTTGATGAAAGAAGATGGGTTTGAAGGAATCCTGTTTCCGGGCAACGGAAGCAAGGACAAAGTAATAATAGTTATGTCCGGTTCAAATGGTGGAATGAATATGGCTAAACATGAGGCAGAGTTCTACCATAAGAACGGCATTCCGGCTATGTCGCTTGCACTCTTCAAGACAAAGCAGACATCTCCTGATCTGGTAAGTGTACCCATTGAATACGTTGAAAATGCTATCAGGTACTTAAAAGAACAGGGATATCAAAAGATTGGTATCGACGGGGCATCAAAAGGCAGTGAAATGGCTTTGGTTGCAGGTTCTCTGCTTCCGGATATCTCCTGTGTTATAGCGAGGGTTCCGTCCTACTATGTAAGCGAAGGATTATCGGGAAAAGGAAAAAATAAAGGACCTTCGAGTACTTCTTGCTGGAGTTATCAAGGCAAAGACCTGCCGTATGCCGCGTATAAAACACGAATCATAAATATGCTGGAAATCCTTAAAAAGGAAAAAGAAATAAGGATTCGAGACATCAACAGTGATAAAGACGTTACCCCGGACACAATTATTCCGGTTGAAAACATAAAGGGGCCAGTTCTGTTTCTGTCATCTAAAAAAGATGAAGTATGGCCCTCATATGAAAGTGCGTGTCTTATGGATGAGAAACTTGAAACAGTATCATTCCCATATAAGCATAAACATATAGTGTTTGAAAATATGAGTCATGCTGCCGTAGTTCATCTTCCTTGGATATATAAGATGGCCTTCAAATCGGAGCGACGTCACCCAAAGGAATGTGCAAAAGACAGAAAAAGAATGAAAATGGAATTACTTGCGTGGGTAAAAGACGTATGGCAGTAAGATTATCTTTCAGTATAAACAGTTAAGCAAATCGGAGTTTGTGAGATGGATATGAGTATACGTCTAATGACAATTGATGATTATAAAAAAGTGTATAAGTTGTGGATGTCCTGTGCAGGAATGGGTTTAAATAATCTTGATGATTCAATAGAAGGCATAGAAAAATTCCTCAAAAGGAATCCTGATACTTGTTTTGTTGCAGAAGTAGATAACAATATTGTTGGTGTGATTATTGTTGGAAATGACGGTAGGAGAGGATATATTTATCATACAGCAGTAAATCCACAATATAGAAAGCAAGGCATCGCAAAGAGTCTTGTAGATACGGCTATGGAAGCATTACAGAAACATGGAATCAATAAGGCAGCGTTGGTTGTTTTCGATAGAAACGAAGTTGGAAATGACTTTTGGGAGAAAATGGGCTTTACCGTCCGTGATGATTTAGTATATCGAAACAAAGCTCTTGCTGAAATCATCAGAATAGACACATAAATTCCAGTTTGCGGGGAGGATTACGTGAAAATAGAAAAAGATGAAATAACAATCCGAGATTTTACGGAAACAGATCTTCCACTCATGTTTAAATGGTTGACAGATAAGAGAGTGCTGGAGTATTACGAAGGTCGTGACGTCAGGTTTACGATGGATACTTTGTCT
>NZ_FOBE01000070.1:0-2097 GCF_900109475.1 Butyrivibrio sp. ob235 | reverse complement strand
GAACAGGACGATACAGCAAAGCGAAACGCTGAGGGCCAGCGATTCATCCCCCACCGACTATGTCGGAAGGAGTTTTCTCGCTGATACATCATAATACTTGCTACATACTCCAATTATCTGCTTTGATATTCGTACCATTCTTTGTCTATCTTTTTGAATCCAACAGCTTCAAACATTCGCCTACTCTGCTCATTAAAGGAATAGATATTTGCCTTTACAGTATCCATACCCTTTTCTTTAGCAAGTTTAAGCATATCTTCAACGCATCGTCTTCCAATGTGCTGATTCTGGTATTCTTTGCACACTACAATAGCGACTTCTGCATTGTCTCTTAACGAAACATCCCCTACCAATGTCCCCTTATATTCTATGTAGTAGCAATCCCCATGAGAGCTTAGATAATCATACATAGCATGTAAAAGATCTAAATCATATGGTTCATCTCTGTTATCTACCTGCTTACATACATCCAAATCCTGATACCAAGGAAGTGAAGCCTCGTCATTCCTGTAATATGGAATCAGTTTTAATTCTTCATCAATGGTTCGCTCTGTCATTCTCTCCACATATCCATTCCTGGGCCATCATTGTCATTTGGGCGGGCCTTGAAGCCAAGCTTCTCGTAAAACGCCTCTTTTCCTTTTGATGCCACAATAACTATCTTTATACGCCAGCCTTACCTTGCTGCTTCAAATAATCTTCTCTAAGCAAACCGTAGATATTATAGTCGCAGTAAACCGAAACCATTTTTCCTTGACGAATTGTTCCTTCTTTAACAAAACCACATTTTTCCATAACTCTGTTTGAAGCAATATTTCTTACATCCACACGTCCATTCAATCGGTCTATTTCTGTGTTCTTAAAAACAAATCGTAACACTTCCTTCAAAGCTTCTGTAGTAATTCCCATTCTCCAGTACTCAGGATTAATCCTGTATGCTATATCGCCCATTCTGGCATTTTGAATATCAAATACTGCGATCATACCTACCACTTTATTTGTTTCTTTCCATACAATTCCCCAATCAAGATCAAGAGAAGGTTTTCTTTTCACCCAAGGACGTGGATCAATAAACATGAGTTCAGGATTTTTCTCGCCCTTGCTTGCTTTTCTTCCCCAATATGTATAAATTTCATCTCTTCCCAACCACTCTTTTAAATCATCCACATCCTTTTCGTTAAGCACACGGATAATCAGTCTGTCTGTTTCAAGAATTGGCTTGTCTATTGCATAATCATTTAACATAGTCTCCTCCGTCTACTAATCCCGATTTGCTAAAGCATATGGATTATCAGATGATGCATCAAATCCATCCAGCAGATATTCATGTGGGATGTGTTTATCATAATCAAGATCCATGTAATAGTTACAAAATATCTGTTCTGCATAGATTATTCTGTTTTTTCCATCTGTAAGAGCATATACAAATCCATTGTAGGAATCAGCATTTATTGCTAACAAGGCATATGTTTTTTCTTCCTCAACGCTGTAATATCCAATATAATCTGTAGACTGATATGATTTAAGTCTTTCCGACTCTTTTAAATAGTCTTCGTTAGAATAATCAACAACAAGATACCCAAGGTATTGGGCATCCCAGGGATTATAATAAACCATCTTATAGTCTGCAATCGTCATTTTATCAGTAATCTCCTGAGGCCATATGCTTTCATCAATGCCCCATTTATTCCATTGTGAATCTGCATCAGTTACGTCAAACGACATGTATTCCCTGTAATTTGTTATATCAGTGTACACCTCAGGTTTTGTAGTAACTGATCCAACAACGAAAATGCCAACAAGAACCGCAGCTGCAATACTACACAAGGCGCTAATAGCGGCAACTATTGCAATTACTATTATTATGATCTTTTTACTTTTATCCGTATTCATCACTCTTTATCCTTTCTTCTGTTTCCAAAAAAATGAAACGGAATACGAATAATGCTTTCCACCAGAATGATTGCTGCTACTATTGTCACTCCTGACATAAAGTTTACCAGCGTCCATTCACCACGGATGAACTTCCTCCACCGACTCTGCGTCGGAAGAGGTTTCTGTTATGCCGCAGAGCGGCATGAACCTTTGGGATGCTTA
>NZ_FOBE01000078.1:0-1433 GCF_900109475.1 Butyrivibrio sp. ob235 | reverse complement strand
AAGCCGTCCATTGAGGAGTTAAAAAATAAGGGCTTAATGTCAGACGTTAGATGCGAAATAAAGAAATCTCGCAGACAAGGGAACGAGATCAAAGGTTTTCACTTCGAGTTTGAGGTTTGTGTAAATGATGAAAAGCACGGTCAATTAAGTATGGATGATTATAAAAAGGCTAATAAGCTGATAGGACAGAAAACAAAGTTTAATCAAATTACTGATAGCGGTATAAGCTACTCAGATATAGAAAATGATTTGTTGGATAACTAAGAGAGGAGTAAAAAAATAATGGGGAATGTAACTGACGACATGGGGAATATTTTAGGAGAGTTCGGAACAACTCTAAATAAACTAACGGCTGTAATGGCATCATTCAAAAATGATTCTATGATGGACTTCGAAAATGTGAACCAAGAGCAATTAGCGGTCATGCTGTATAATCACCGAAACAACGCTAGTTTATTTTCGGTAATGGAAGACTATATAAACAAGCTGAACGAGATATATAATAATTGTCGCTCAGAAGTCTACGGAGAGTCAGCTAAAGAGATGTAAATGTATATTCCAGAAAAGACACTTCACTCAGAAATGAGAAAAATAAACAGATAAAAGGACAGCTGAGCCTTTTTGATTATGAGGTGTATGAGGAATTAAAGAGCCAAGATCAAAAATTCATTGGCTATGTAAAAATAAACAAAGATAAAGAGTGATGATATATTTTCTATGATTCCTAGAATATGATTTGCGCCAATTGATATTATTCTAGGATTCATAGAATAATTCTAGGATTTATAGAATAGTTCTAGGATTTATAGAATGATTCTAGGATTCCTAGAATATAAATGCACTTAGTCCATAAAAACGGCTGAGTGCATTTTTTATGGATGATAAGGACAGGCCATAAAAGCGTGATGGAAAAACAAGAGCAAGATTCGCCACTGTATATACAAAGTGGCACGTTGTGAGGTTGTTCTGCAGAATAAATGTAACTATTTTGAACGCCCCTAGGGTTAGAAATTGCAGATATATATTCTCCAGGACGATTTTAAAATAAATACTATCCAAAAAATTCAAGTCACCGAAATTGACCAGATCAGAGAAAAATGACAGGTATTTTTTGCGAGTCGGCAGCAGTCGTCATTTTATCGAACGTGTGGTTGTTGTGGATTGGGGAATGTGTTAAAATAAACGTAGATAATCTATAAAGTTTTAGGGAAACAATGGGACAGACTATATACCGCTTATACAATTCCTAGACCGTGGGTATATAGCTGTTAAATATTTATATAGTATCATAGGCTTATTTTGGGTCGGCTATATATCGTAACGTAGGGCGTTATCGGTATTAGCTGACCTTTTTTATTTGTCCGAAAGGGGAAAGCATAAATGACGGATGAGGAATATCGACAATATTTAGCTACTCCAGAGTGGAAAGCTAA
>NZ_FOBE01000073.1:0-1887 GCF_900109475.1 Butyrivibrio sp. ob235 | reverse complement strand
GCTAGCGTAAAGTTTTTGTAGGATTAATTGAAAAAGGGGATTTCCTTCGTGATATAGTTATTTACGGTGTCCAAGCCAAAATAACCAAACGGAGGAGTCCCCTTGTGTTAAATAGTATACAGCATTTTATTGAGAATGGAGTACCAAATCTTCAGAAGGCATCAAAAGATTTCTCGGAGGATCCAAGAGACTTTGCAGGTTTTGTTTACAGAGTTAGGAATGAAGCACTACAGATGGCATTGGACTACATCTCAGAAACGCTTACGACTTGTAACCAGATATTAAAAGACAGTCCTGTAAGAAAGGAAAGATGGGAAGTGGTAAGGACTGACGAGAAGTCTCTTATCACCTCAATTGGAAAGGTTATGTTTTCCAAGACACTGTTTAAGAACAAGGTGACCGGAGAACGCAGATATCTTCTGGATGACATGCTTTCATTTGACCCTCATGAAAGGATGTCAGAGGATGCCATAGCACAGCTCTTATCAGAGAGTGTTCAGACTTCATATCGTAAAGGTGGACAAGCTGCAAGCATCCTTGACGAGGTCAGCAAAGAGACTGTAAAGGATAAGATACATGCTCTTGAATTTCCCAAGGAACAGAAAAGGAGAGGCAGAAAGCGCAAGGTTGAGTATCTGTATATAGAGGCTGATGAAGACCACGTGTCACTTCAGTTCCAGAAAAAGAAGGGAGACCTACAGGTCAACCAGTATGGAAGAAAACTCAATGGGATGATAAACAAGCTTATCTATGTTCATGAAGGCATTGAAAAGGATGCTCCCAAGAGCACAAGACATCACCTTGTTAATGCCCATTTCTTCTGCGGTGCCTATGAAGGCAAGGCAAACAGTGAACTCTGGGACGAAGTCTACACATATATCGATAACAATTACGACATAAGCAGCATAAAGAGGATATACCTAGGAGCAGATGGCGGAGCCTGGATAAAGGCGGGTGGAAAAAGGATCAGTGGCATCACATATGTGATGGACGAGTTCCACCTCAAAAAATACCTGATAAAGATGACAAACCACCTGATGGATAGTGCTGATGATGCCAGAAAGCTTCTCTGTGAGATGATCAAGGACGGAAGTAAGGAAGATTTCCTGTCTGTGGTAGATATGCTTGAATATCATGCCTCAAATGACAAGGAAATGAAACGTGTACAGGAAGGCGCTGATTATATACTTGATAACTGGTCTGCAGCAAAGACAAGACTGAGGTACAGAAGAATTCCCGGGTGTAGTACTGAAGGTCATGTCAGTCATGTCCTGTCCAAAAGAATGAGCATGACTCCAATGGGCTGGAGCCGAAAAGGTGCTGATAAGATGGCAAGGCTCAGTGCCTATACATGGAATAAAAGAGATATGCTGGAACTTGTGCGCTATCAGAAGACAGTAATGCCTAAGGCTGCCGGAGCAGAGGAAGCAGAGACTGTAGTGGCTCAGGTAAAAGACAAACAGCATTCCCATCCGGCGTGGGGAAAGTATGTCGATAGCATACAGGTAGAGCTTAGTTCAGAGCTGAAGAAGTGGATGAGCATCGGAATGCATAACTACATCTGGAAACTGTTCTAAAAGGAAGCCAGAGGCTGACGCCTCTGCCCTTGAATAAAGTGCGCCAGAGCGCACACCTATCCTTGATCTGCTTGACTACAGAATATCTGCCATGGAATGCCTGTCAACCCCGCAGCCGCTTCGCGGTGCGCATAGCGCAGGGTTGACTGGTATTCCATGACAGATAAAGTAGTCAACAAGCAGACCAAGGATTAGAATGACAGCCTTGAACTGTCATCCAACCAGGCGCTATAATGAGTAAGGTTTGAACATCTGAACTGATCACAGGGGCAATCTACCCTTTCAAATCCTACAGTAAATTTACGCCGTC
>NZ_FOBE01000074.1:0-1801 GCF_900109475.1 Butyrivibrio sp. ob235 | reverse complement strand
CCAGCCATTAGTGCCAGGCACACGAAAGAAACTGATGGTTTGAAAGCAAGTCCACTATATATAGCATTTATGATTATGCATCCGATAATAAGGATTGCCATCGCAGAGGATACCATAAGTATCTCTTTTACCGGAACATGAGCCTTAAACACGCCATCAAATTCAGGCGAAAACCACTTATTATAAATGATCAGAAGAACCAGGGACAGAGCGGAGACAATAAGTGCGCTTGCTACTCCCTGTGGCTGGCCGCTCAATTGAGTTAATAAACCCAGAGGAACTGTCAGTATCATTGCGATTACAGCATTTTTTTCACATAATGAATGTTTCCTTACTTTTTTGTTTTCCATAACCAATTCTCCTTACCATTCTCGTCTGATCTTTTCAAAATCAATAGTCTTACCGACTTTCTTCCACACAATAAACGTCAGAACTGCATTTATTGCAGCAATTATAAAGATTCCAGTGTTTTGGCGACCGCCTGTCCCCATGCAACAGGCGATGAGGGATCAAATCCCAAAACATGTACAGCTCCGAATACCAGTGAAGAAAGATAACTATATCCCAATCATTCTGTCCAATCCAGAACCATAAGAATCTTAAGCAGTTCTGCGAAGCTGACTATTTCCTGAACAGTTGTATATTCCTCAGTTGTATGTATGTTATACATAGGACCGTATATATTAAGACCGTCCATCCCGTGTTTTATCAGAGAATTTATATCACTTCCGCCATAGGACTTCTTCGCCAATGTTTCCCTGCCCTGCTTCCCTAAAGCTCTTTTATACCTATCCAAAGCACTTCCCGCCCGGGCTTCGGGATCTTTCCTGTATACGGTGATTCTTTCTTTTTTATCTATACAAAGCTCTGCACCTGCACTCTTCGCCTCTTCAGAAAAAACGCTTTCCACATATTCCATTGTCTGATATGCATCTTCATGGACACCGCTTCTTATCTCACCTTTTATGAGGCAGTTTTCCGGAACAGCGTTGGTCACACTTCCGCCTTCAATAGTACCGATATTCAGCGTTGTGTGATCATCCGCCCATCCCTGCTTTATTCTGCTGATTGCAGCTGCAGCTACTGCGATCGCATTTATTCCCTTTTCGGGCTCATAACCTGCGTGAGAGGCCTTGCCCTTTATATGTACTTCGAATGAAATGAGGGTCGGTTCGCAGGATGAATAGACTCCGTATTCTCCGCTGCAGTCAGGAGCAAAAGCTATCCTGGAACGAATCTTTGAATAATCAAGAGCTGCACTTCCAAGACCGTAAACCTCTTCTGCCACTGTAAACAGAAACTCTATTGGCGGATGATCCAGCTCTTCCTCCAAGACTTCAGTGTATGCCTCGATAATACCTGCTATACCAACCCTGTCATCTGCCCCCAGGACAGTAGTATGGTCACTTGTGATGGTTCCATCATCATTTAGTATGATCTTTTTATTATTACCCGGAGCTACGGTGTCCATATGTGCACAGAACAGAATAGGCTCAGAATCTGCATACTTTCCCCGCCCCTCCGCAAATCCATATAGATTTCCGCAGTTACCTCCAATCTTACCGGCTGTATCATCCTCGCAAAGCTTTATTCCCAGCTTTTGAAACTCCGCCACAAGATAGTCAGCAACCATCCGTTCATTAAATGATTCTCCGTCTACCAACGCAAGTTCTATAAATCTGTCTATTACTCTCTTGTCATTCTGTTTCATAGATTAATCTTTCTAATTGCTATTAAAAAATATTATTTTGCAGGCAGTTCATGTTTTGGCAACCGTTTGGGAAATGGTCCTTCTACTGTA
>NZ_FOBE01000075.1:0-1794 GCF_900109475.1 Butyrivibrio sp. ob235 | reverse complement strand
TCCGGTTTTTCCTCGATTGAAAGGGCTTTGCCGTTCTCATCAAACTCAACTACGCCGTATTCTCTGGGATCACGAACGTAATAACCGAAAATTGTCGCTCCCTTCTCTCTGGATGCCACTTCCCTCAGTAACTTGGAGAAGCTCTGGCCATAGAAAATATTATCTCCGAGAACCAGTGCTACACTGTCACTGCCAATAAACTCTGCGCCGATTATGAACGCATCGGCAAGACCTCTGGGCTCTTCCTGAACAGCATATGAAAATGACATCCCCAGCTGCTCTCCTGTTCCGAAAAGGTCCTCAAAAATCGGAAGATCTCTCGGAGTAGAAATAATAAGAACCTCGCGTATTCCCGCAAGCATAAGGGTAGATAGCGGGTAATAGATCATAGGCTTATCATAAACCGGCATGATCTGCTTTGAAATAGCTCTGGTAAGCGGATAAAGTCTTGTTCCGGAACCTCCGGCAAGTATAATTCCTTTCATAAAAGGCCTCCAAATCTGTATATTCAAAAACAATTTTTCTCAAGTAATATCACAGCTGTCTTTGATGTATGCAAAACTACATCACCCTATAATATAACATAAAAACGCCATTTATATCATGGGTTTATTATTTAATATATTATTTATCGTTTTTACGAATCGTATCAATTATAAACGGCGGTCTCTTTCTGGATTCTTCCAGTACTCTCCAAATGTATTCGCCGAGAATTCCGAGTGTCAGCATTATCATTCCGGATGCAAACAAAACCACGCACATCAGAGATGCATAACCCGCTATCGGAGTTCCGACGGTGAGCTTCTCATAGATTGCGCTTATAATGCCTACAAATGCAGCTATGGCGAAAATCACTCCGCAAATACTCATCATCCTGATCGGGAAATAAGAAAAGCTCATCATGGAATCCACCACAAGCTTAAATTTCTTTCCAAAGGTCCAGCGGGATTTACCGACTGTCCTGTCCTTTCTGTGGAAGTATACCTTGGCGGACTTAAAGCCTATCCACATGACCTGAAGTGTAAGCGATGAGTTCTTTTCATCCATCATCTCCAGAACATTTATTGCCTGTCTGTCCAGAAGGTAGCAGTCACAGCCGCCCTGAGGCATATCCTTATTGATTGTCTTTCTCACAAGCCAGTAATACATTCCGGCAAAGAACTTCTTAACCGCACCTTCATCGCGTTCAGCTCTTATCGCAAGTACTACCTTATTCCCTTCCTTCCACTTTTCGTAGAGATCGAGAATAAGGGTTGAATCCTCCTGAAGATCTGCCTGCTTTGTAACGGCGCAGTCACCGGTACAAACAGATAATCCCGCAAGTATGGCCGCATGCTCACCAAAGTTTCTTGAGAGTCTCGTGCAGACAACATTCTCATCCTTCTCTGCGATCTTATTCATGATTTCCCAGGAGTTATCTCCGGATCCGTCATCCACAAAGACAAGTTCGTAATCTCCGAGTTTATCGAAGATTTTCTCCTTCATGTCATCGTAGAGCATCTCCAGGGTGTCTGAGTTGTAATAAACCGGAACGACAATTGATATTTTGCTCATCTTTTCTCCATTGCTCTTAAACGCAACAAGAGAGAGCCCGGTAAATAGCCTTACCAAAGCTCTCCTGTTATTGTAATGTCCTATCTTACGGATAATGTATTACAGCTTATCGCCATACATACTGTCATAATATTTCTGATAATTTCCGCTTGTTACATGCTCCATCCAGTCCTCGTTAGCAAAGAACCACTTGATGGTCTTTCTGATGCCTTCCTTGAACATCGTCTCAGGCTCCCAGCC